>JBEKUO010000044.1:0-18685 GCA_049514955.1 Bryobacteraceae bacterium
TCCAGCCCGGCCTTCAATCCGGCGATCTGCTTCTGGTCCGCCAGTTCCTCTACCTTGCCGCTAGTGATGAGGGGCTCGAAAACGGACGCAGCGTCCGCCGCAATAATCGTCCCGATCGTTGGACCATAGGGAAAATCGGGCAGCTTCGTCTCCACCATGCTCGCCCCGAGACTGCGCATCACTACAAGGGCTTGCTGAAGCGCAGGGCGTGCCGCGTCCTCGGGCCACTCGGCGAAATCGACCGGCGCAAAGCCTATGCGCAGATCGCCGATCTTCCGCGCGTACTGCGGCGTGTAATAGAAGCTCTTGCCGGCCGAACCGGGATCGTGCTTGTCGCCTCCCGCGATGGTCTCCAGCACCAGGCCGCAGTCTTCGGCGGAGCGGCAGAACGGCCCGAGTTTATCCAAAGTCCAGGAAAGCGGCATGGCGCCGTGCCTGCTCACCAGGCCGTAGGTGGGCCGCAGCGCGGTCACCCCGCAATACGCGGCCGGCGTGAGGATCGAACCGGAAGTCTCCGAACCGATGGCGAAGGGCGCCAGGCCGGCAGCCACCGCGATGGCGGAACCGCTCGAGGAGCCGCCCGACCAGCGGCCTCGATCCCATGGATTCAGCCCCGGTCCGGTGAGCGACGCGGAGGCTGAGCGGTACCCGGGTCCACCAGCCAGTTCCACCATGGCCAGTTTACCGACGAGCAACGCGCCCGTGTGCTCCAGCTTCTGGATCACCGTGGCGTCATAGTCGAAGACCTGGGCGGCGTAGGGCCGCGCGCCCCACGTGGTAGGGTGGCCGGCCACGCTCAGCAGATCCTTGGCGCCATACGGAATGCCTTGCAGCGGGCCGCGCAACCGCTCCCGCTTGATGTCGCCATCCACCGCCTTGGCCTGGCGTATGGCCCGCTCCGTAAGCGGCAGCGCCAGCGCATTGTAACGCGGGCCGAGAGTCGCGAGGCGCGTGCCGAACGCCCGGGCCAACTCCACCGCGGTGACTTGCTTGGCCCGCAGCATGGCGCTCAGCTCCGGGATGCTGGCGAAGAAGACCTGGCTATCTATTGCCGCCATAACGCCTCAAGCGCTGAAGTGGAAGGCCGGCTCGGTGTCCATCGGGACTTTGACCTTGGCCAGCGTCTCGCCGCTGCGGTGATTCTGCTCCTGCGCGGCTTGCAACTCGCCTGCCGGAGTCGCCGGCACGGACGGCGGCGCCTGCGCGGCCGCTGTCGCCGCCAACATCGCGCCGGCCAGTTGGCGGCGTGTCATCTTGTTCTCTATCCGATGCATTGCAGTGCCTCCATCGCGGCCTTCTCCATGACGGCGCGCGGAGCCGGCTCGCCCGTCCAGATCTCGAATTGCCGTACCGCTTGCTCGATGAACATTTGCATGCCCGAGATAACCGTTTTGCCCTGCGCCCTCGCGCGCCGCGTAAGCTCGGTCTCCAGCGGATTGTAAACCATGTCGAGCACCACATCCGCCGGAATACGGCCATTGAAGAAGCACTCGTTGACGTGCGGGAACATGCCCAGCGGCGTAGCGTGCACCACGGCGTCGAAATAGCGTTGCTCGAGTTGTTCGGCAAGGACCGCCTCGGCGCCGCAAATTTTGGCCAGGGACCGCACGCGGTCCGCATTGCGGCCCACCAGCGCGATGCGCGCGCCGGCATCGGAAAGAGAGCAAGCCGCGCTGCGCGCCGCGCCGCCGTTGCCCACGATCAGGACTGAAGCGTTGTGCAGGCGTAGCGCATTCCCCAACGGAATCGTGACGCCCGCCGCATCCGTATTGGCGCCGCGCCATTTGCCGGCCTTGCGCCACACCGTGTTGACTGCTCCAATGCGGCGCGCCAAAGGATCCACGATATCCAGGTACCGCAGGATTCTCTGCTTGTGGGGGATGGTCACGCTGAAGCCGGCGACGGGAAGTCTCTGCGCCAGCCCGAAGAAATCCCGCATTTGCGCCGGCGCTACCAGGAAGGGTAGATAGACAGCCTCAAGGCGCCGGTACTGGAAAGCGCGGTTGTGTACGGCCGGAGAAATCGAGTGACGCACCGGGTCGGCGATGATGCCGTAGATCCGGCTGGAGCGCGACAGCTTCTCGACCCGGTAGAGGTGCCGCAACTGGCGCGCGCAAACCTGTCCAGCCGCGGTGCCGTGGGTGGCCATGGGAGCGGCATAGGTGTACATCCCGCCAAAAGAGGCCGAGAGCACCCGGCTGGGAAATCCCAGTTCGCCCATGGCCAGCACCACCAGCGGCGTGCGCGCGTGGGCTCTGGCCAGCGCCAGCACGCGGCCGTAGTCCGAAGGCTTGCGCGCCGTGGTCACGACCTTATAACCATCGGCCGGAATGCGCGTCATGCGCCCCAGCAGCGCCTCGAGCTGCGGCGTGGCCTCGTAATTGTGATAGGAGACGATCAACCGCGCACGCCCGCGGAACATGCTGAGCTTGCCGGCGGCCGCCTCGGCACTCTCGATCTCCACGTCAACGGCCTGAGCTCCGGCGCGGACTGCCGCGTCCAGCACGCGCATCTCGTCTTCGATGCTGCCGTTGAATTTGCCATGGTTCTGGTGGCGGCGGCAGGTGGCCAGAACGATGCAGTCCGGGTATTGCTCCAGGAACGGACGGATGGCTTGCGCGCCTTGTTCCGGGTGCTCCAGGTAATCCAGGCGAAATTCGAGGAAGGATTCGCCCGCCTCGGCTTCCCGCCGCGCGTGTTCCAGCAGTCGATCCAGATCGGGAATGCCCAGCGCTATACAGATACGCGGGAGCGGCCTCGTCTGCGCCATTTGGGAGCTTTTAGCATATCACGGGAAGTCCCGAACGGAGCCCCCACGGAAGGCAGGTTTTAATGCAGGAATTTCTTCACGTCCCGGAGCAGCAGGGCGTCGATCCCGGGCTTTGAAGCCGGCGCTATGTGGGGCAGGCTGGCAGCCTGCGCGGCGGTTGGCTACCGCCGCTGTCTGGTGCAAACGCGGCAGGTGGCCGATTGACAATCGGCCGCAGCTAACCAAGCTGCCCCACAATCTGGCAGCTAATTCAGATACTTCGTCACGTCCGGGAACAGCAGCGCCTTGATCTCCGGCCTTTCCAGGTCCCCCTTGGTAATCACCGTGGCGCTGAGGTCGATCACTTTCGGCGGATCGATGCCGCGCAGCTTGTCCACCAGGGTCTTGACCGCCTGATAGCCCATGCGGAAAGGGTCCTGCGCCACCAGCGCGTCGATGCTTCCGTCCCGCAAATCCTGTACCAGATCCTCGCTGGCATCGAATGCCACCAGCTTCACCTTTCCCGCAAATCCGCGCGCCTTGAGCGCCAGCGCGCTGCCCACGGAACCGGGTTCCGCCGACGCGAAGACCCCGGCTAACTCCGGCTGCGCCGTCAGGAAGTTCTCTACCGCGGCCATGGCTTTGGAGCGCTCCGACATGCTGTACTGGCGTGCGGCGATCTCAATCGCGGGAAATTCCTTCCGCATGACATCTTCGAATCCGGCTTCGCGATCCATGGTGGACTTGCTCCCGGGAGCGTGCATGAGCATGGCAACCTTGCCCTTGCCGTTCACCAGCGCCGCCAGTTTGCGCGCCGCCATCTGCCCGCCCTGATAGTTATTGGTCGCCAGATACGTCAGGTAATTCGTGGAATCCACGCCCGAGTCGAACACGGTCACTGGGATATGCGCGGCAGCCGCGCGGTCGAGCGATGCATTCAGCGTGGTGCGGTCCTGCGCCGCTACGGCAATGCCATCCACCTGCCGCGCGATCATCGAGTCCACAATCTGTACCTGGCGGGCATAGTCGGTTTCAGATGACGGTCCGTTCCAAAGCACGTCCACCTTCAGGTCCCGACCAGCCGCCACCGCCCCCGCCTGCACCGAAACCCAGAACAGGTGAGAGGTGGCTTTGGGGACGACGGCGATCGTTTTGCGATCCGTGCGGGCGCAGGCGGACGCGAGCAGAAATGCGAGCGCCAGGGCCGACGCGGCGACACGGCGACACGGCGACGCGGCGAACTCACCGTATCGACCACTGTCCTGGGTCGGAAAGCATCCGAACGAGTTGGCCGATAACCTTGTCATAAATGTCGTCGAGCTCCTCAAATTGAACCTTGTCCAAGTACCCACAACGTAGAGCAAACTCAAGCCAGACGCGGGTCTCCGAAGCCTCGCTCTCTGCATCGCTCAATTTACTTACGAAGTGAGCCTTGTATCGACGCTTCCGCCATGCTTCGCCGATATTGGCACAGACGGAGCGCGAGGACCGCCGCACTTGGTCCACCATAGAGTATCGCTCTTCGGCCGGAAAGTGCTTCGTCAGTTGAAAGAGCCGCATCGCCCCGTCGAACGCTGTTTGATAAACGTTCTGCTCGCGATAACTCCGAATGTTCGCCATGATCTACAGTGCGCTCGCCGTGTCGCCGCGTCGCCGTGTCGCCGCGTCGCACTACCCCGCGCACCATCCCCCATCGATGAGCACGTCCGTCCCGGTGATAAAGCCGGCTTCCGGCGAGCAGAGATACACGGCCAACTGCCCCACTTCTTCCACCCGGCCCCAGCGGCCAAGCGGGATCTTGGCCACGAATTGCGCGTTGAGTTCCGGATTCTCCATCAGCGGTGTATTCATCTCGGTGGCGAACGGGCCTGGGCTGATGGCGTTCACCGTGATGCCTTCCGGTGCGAGTTCCAGCGCCAGCGCACGCGTGAGGCCGAGGATCGCGGTTTTGCTTGCCGAATACGCGGTGCGCGCCGGAAGCGATACGTGCGCCATGGTGGATGCCAGGTTGATCACGCGCCCGTAGCCCGTCCCTTTCATGTGCGGCACGAACGCACGGCACATCAGGAACGTGCTGGTCAGGTTGGTGTCGAGCACGCGCCGCCACTCGTTCAGCGTGAAATCGGTCAGATTTTTTCGGATATTGATGCCGGCGTTATTGATTATGATGTGGATGCGCCCGAAGGCCTGCGCCACTTCTTTCTCGAGCCGCAGCACCTGCTCCTCGCTGGCCACATCGGCCGGAAACACCTGTCCGCCGCTGCCCGTGCGCCAAACCAGTTCCGCGGTTTCCTGCAACCGTTCTTGGTCGCGCGCCACCAGGGCGATACTGGCGCCCTCGCCGGCCAGCGCCAGGGCCATGGCCTTGCCCAAGCCACGGCTGGCGCCGGTAATCAGCGCCACCTTGCCGGCCAGCTTGCCGCTCACGTGATCTGGCCCTGTCCCGCGGCGCCATGGGAAGCCGCCAGAATCTGGTCCGCCGCGGACTGCGGCTGGTCGATGTTCCGAATCGTCAGGCGGCTGGCCTCACCCGCCGTCTCGATGGAAAGGTTGCCTACTCCGAACATCCGTTGTTTCACGGATTGGTCCACCCGCACGTCCTGCACCTTCGGCAGGGAAATGTTGCGCGTCGTCTTGCTGAGCGCGCCCACTTCGTAGCGCAGTTTGTCGCCTGAAATCGCGGCCTTAATGAACTGCCGCCGGATGTGCCGGCGAATGGGCCAGATCAAAAACAGCACGGCTACACCCACGATCCAAGGCCGGTATTGTATGTCTTCCTGCGGAAGCAAGCTGGCGCCGACAATGGCCGCGACAATCAGAAGCGCTACCGCGGCGTATCCCAGCTTGATGAACTTCAGGGTCGGCCGGATCACCGTATCTTCCATGAGATTGCCTCCCGAACGCGCTATTGTAGCAGTGGCCGAGGGCTACTTCATTTTCGGCAGGATCTTCATACTCGCGGGAAGGGTGAATAAGTCGTCCTTCAAACCCTGATTGACGACCACCGTATCGGAGTACATCTCGAAGATCTTTTCACCGTTGCGCTCGCGGTGGACCGTGAACGGCCACATTACCCCGCCGCCCACATCGCGGAACTTGTCGAAAATGCTGACTTCCTCGAGCTTGTCGTTGTTGATCGGATCTCTGCGGTAGAACCTCTGCCACGTGGGCCGCTTGGTGGCTTGGTCGAAGTAGACGGTGACCGTGTTATTGTTCGCGTCGGTTATTTCCACGATCTCTATCGGCCGGTTGTCAAAGAAATCCGCGCCGCGGGATTCGAAGATCAGCCCCGGCTCGCCCAGCCGCTGCCGCAGGATGTAGAAGATGTTGTGCAAGGTGCTGTCCTTAAATTGGGCGATGCGCGTGTCCGGCAGGGGCCGGGCGCCGCGGAAGGTGAGTTCATAGCCGGTTCCCTGCGTGAACAGGATGACGTCTTCCTGTTTCTTCCCGTAGGCCTCGCGCTCGCGCACACCCAGGAATCCGGCTTCGGGCGGCTCGGGGCGAACCAGGTAGCGCGTGTAGATATGGGCGATCGCCAGCCCGGAAAGCTTCTCACGATAAAAGGAAAACGCGCGCCCCGATTCCTCGCGGTCCTGCATAGCCAGAAAGGCCGGGCCGCCCATAGCTGCCAGGGCTTCCTCGACGATGCGCTTACCCTTCTGTTCGCTGGTTTCAGCCCGCTCGCCCAGGCCGGCCATACCCGCTACCAGCAGCGCTACCCAAATGGTTCTCATGGTTTCTTGTTCAGGTCTTCCGGCTTCAATCCGCTGTTGATCTTCAGCGATTGCACGATGACTTCAGCGAATTTGCGCCCGTTCTGAACGATCGTCATGCGGTTCGGAACCTTAATGCCATTCACTTCTTCGAAGCCGTCAAAAGTCTCGTCAATGGTCGCCGCCGGCCCGCCGATCTGCGGAGACGCATACTCTACCTTCGCCGGCAACCCGGTCTTCTCGTCGATAAAGAGCCGCGCGACGCTTCCCTGCCCGTCCGAAATCTCCAACTCGCCCGGACCGATCCAGGTCACCGTGCGGCCTGGCAGTCGATCGCTGAGCAGCATCGGAAAATACAGCCGCAGGAGCTTGTCGCGCGCCGCCTTCAACTGCGGCGGCGGCAGCGGTCCCGCACCTTGCGGTCCGGACGTCCAGCCAGTCTGGCCGTCCGCATATAGCACGATGGTCCCGAATGGCCCCTGCGTGTCCTCGCGGAAGTACGAGGGCGCCACCCATTTGTCTGTGCGCTTCATATTAGCGCCGCTCACCGTTGGGTCCACGTGGAACTCCGCCGCTTCCAGCATGTCTTTCACGGCCGCAAGTTTGTCCGCGCCGCCCACGGCCTGCTGCGCCCGCGCGAGCAATTGTCCGCCCTTCGCGGCGCTATCCGCGTCCGCTTTATGGGGCGCCTCCCGCTTGGGTTCCGGGATCGTCAAATCAATGGACGAGACCGGCATGCCAAGCGTTGCGAGCGACTTCGCGAATTCCTCTGTCTTACCTACCGCCACGACGGTCAGCCCGTTGGCCTGGACATGATCCCGCGCCACGCGCAGCACATCGGCCCGCGTCACCGCCTCCAGGCCCTTCTGATAGCGGTCGATGAAGTCTCTCGGATAGCCGAAATACTCGTAATTGAGCACGCGGGCCAAAGTTTTCGCCTTGGTGTCGAACGCGAACACGAGGCTGTTCAACGCCGATTGGCGCGCGGTCTCCAACTCGTCCTCGGAGACCTCGCCCGTCCGTATGCGCGCGACCTGTTCCTGAATGGCTTTCAGGGTCTCCGCGGTGGAAGCCGATTTCGTGCTGCCGCCGATCTCGAACAGACCCGGGTGATCGTAGTGCGCGCCCCACTCCGCAGAGATATCGTACGCCAGTCCCAATTGCGTGCGCACACGTTGCACCAGCCGGCTCTGGAATCCGCCGCCCAGAATATCGGCCATGATTTCCAGCGCCGGAAGGTCCTTGTCCTTCAGCTCACCGCCCAAATGACCTTCGATGAAGAAGGTCTGTGTGACATCTTCTTTGTTCGCCACGTAGATTCCCGGAGCGGGCTTCTCGCGCACCGGCGGGAACGGCGGCACAGGCGTCTGCTGGACGTTCCAGCCCTCAAAAAGCTTGGTGAGCTTCGCCTCCATATCCGCGGTTGAGAAGTCTCCCCACACGGCCATCAGCATGTTGGCCGGGAAGAAGTAACGCCGGTAGAAGCCAATCAGGTCGTCGCGCACGATGGGTTCCAGCGTGGCGTACTCCATCTCCCAACCGTATGGCGTATCCCTGCCGTAGACGATATTGGTGAATTCGCGCGAAGCTATGCTGTGCGCATCGTCGTTCCGCCGGGCGATGCTGCTGCGCAGTTCCGACTTCGTCAGGTCGATCTTTTCCTGCCGGAATTCCGGTTGCGTGAGGACGTCTTTGAAGATGCCCAGAACCTGGTCCGTGTTCTCCTTCAGACTCGTAAAGGAGACCGAGCCGCTGGATTCGCCGATGTCACTCTCCACCGAAGCGGCGATATTTTCCAGTTCTTCGTCGAGTTGGTCGCCGGTTTTGTTCTTTGTGCCGCCGGACCGCATCACGACGCCGGTGATCGTAGCCAGCCCCACTTTATCCGGCGGCTCGAACAGATTTCCTGTGCGAACCCGGATAGTCCCGCTGACCACAGGCAGCTCATGATCTTCGAGCAAGTAGAGCTTCATCCCATTCGGCAGCGTATAAGTCGTCACATTCGGAATGGGTATCCGTTTCAGCAGCGGGAACTTCAGGTTGGTGTAAGCTGGCGGCGTATTCGGAATGTGCGCGGGGGTAACGGCCGTCTGCGCCCATGCCGAGACGCACGCCAGCAGCAATACGGCCGTGGCGCAGGCACTCCTGCCTGCCGCGCCGGCACTCTTGCCGGCGCAGGCGAGCTTTGCTCGCCTAGCGTGCGCCACACGCCACGTCATCTCCCACCTCCCGCCTGCTGCTTCGGCGCAATCAGATAAGCCACCGTGCGTTTCTCCGGGACAAAACACTCCTTCGCCACGCGCTGCACATCATCCGCGGTGATCCGTTCCAATTCGTCAAGCGAAGTAAATAACTTGCGCCAATCGCCGTAGATCGCATAGTAGCCCGAGAGTAACTTGGCGAGACCCGGGTTACTATCAAGCTGCCGGATCACAGTCGCCCTGGTTTTGGTCTTTACCCGCGCGAGTGTCACGGCGTCCACTTTCTCCGCTTTGAACCGCTCCAGCACGTCATATAGAGCCTTTTCATTCTCGGCCGTGGTATGTCCCATGGCTGGCGCCAGCAGAAACACAAATAGGTTGGGATACTTGCCTCCAGGGAAGGTATCCTCTGCCTCTGCATCCAGCGCAATCTGCTTGTCGCGCACCAGTTCCTTGTAGAGCAAGCCCGTGCGCCCGCTGGAAAGTACGCCGCTGATGACGTCGAACACCGGGTCCTCCTTGCTGTACTGGTCCGGCCGCTTGTAGCCTACGAACGCGAGCGGCTGGCTGGGCGACTCCACCTCCGCCTGTTTGGGGCCTTCCTGCGGCGGCTCCGCGGTGTGCAGGAGCGGCGGCAGCGGATGCGCGGCCATCGGAGCGAAATACTTCTCCGCCAGACGCCGGGCCTCGCCGGGGTCCACGTCTCCCACAATCCCCAGCGTGATGTTCCCGGGCACGTAATACTCGTGGAAGAAGCGCCAGGCATCCGCCCGCCGCAGATGGGCTACGTCGCTGGGCCAGCCCGTGCCCATGATGCGGTACGGGAACGCCGAAAAAGCAGTCGCCAGGAACGACTGCATCAGCTTGCCCTGCGGCTCGGACTCCACGCGCATGCGGTATTCTTCCATCACCACGTCGCGCTCCTTGTAGAACTCGCGGAACACCGGCTGGATGAACCGCTGCGACTCCAGCAAGAACCAAAGCTCCAGGCGATTGGATGGCAGGCTGTAGTAGTACTCGGTCGAGTCCCAGCCTGTCTGGGCGTTCATGCCCTCGCCGCCATTTTGCTCGATGATGCGCGGGTAGAGATTCGGCTCGACATAGGAGTTGGCCTGCTCCTCGGCCGCCTTGAGGTCCGCCTCCAGCGCCGCGACCCTCTTGGAGTCCGCCTTCACGCCCTTGTTCCGCTCGGCATCGAGCTGGTCGTAGACCGCCTCCTCATGGTCGATGGCCTTCTTTTCCTCCGGCCAGTTCTTGCTGCCGATGCCCTCGGTGCCCTTGAACGCCATGTGCTCGAACATGTGCGCGATGCCGGTGGCGCCCGACGGATCGTCCACCGACCCGGCGTTCACATAGGTGTGAAACGAAACCACGGGCGCCTCGTGGCGCTCCGCGACGATGAAGTGCAGCCCATTGGCCAGCGTAAACTCTGTAACTTTTTTCTCAAACTCTGGAAGACTCTGCGCGGATAGCAAAACCGGCAGCAGGAAGACAGCAACGCGATTGACCCTCATGTTCTATCTATCGAAGTTAGCAGAAAAGACAAAAGCTTGGAACCGCCGATGCACGCCGATGCACGCCGATAGCCCAGAACCACTCCGCAATCATCTGCGTGCATCGGCGTGCATCTGCGGTTCCAAAATGCAGCGTTGCTACAATAGTCATATATGCGCATTCTGCTGTTCAGCGGGAAAGGAGGGGTCGGCAAGACCAGCCTGGCGGCCGCCACCGGAGTGCAACTGGCGCGTCTGGGCTATCGCACGCTCGTGATGAGCGTGGACCCGGCGCACAGTCTGGCCGACGCCTTCGACCTCGAGACCAGCCTGTTCCATGACAAAACCGGCGACCCGTACCTCATCAGCGAAAACCTGTCCATACACGAAGTGAACATCCAGCGGGAAATCAAGCGGCACTGGCGCGAGATCTCCGCATACGTGATTTCGGTACTGCGCACCACCGGGATCAGCGACGTGGAGGCCGAGGAACTGGCCATCCTCCCCGGCATGGAAGAGCTCAGCGCCATGATGTGGGTGAACCAGTTCCGGCGCGAGCAGCGCTACGACATCATCGTTCTGGACTGCGCCCCCACCGCCGAATCCATGCGGTTCGTGAGCATGCCCACCACGCTCGATTGGTACATGAAGCACATATTCCCGTT
Organism: Bryobacteraceae bacterium; assembly: GCA_049514955.1. Classification (GTDB taxonomy): domain Bacteria; phylum Acidobacteriota; class Terriglobia; order Bryobacterales; family Bryobacteraceae; genus Bog-159. Next base: position 10,822 of record JBEKUO010000044.1, read on the forward strand.
CCAGCGGACAGTGCTCAAGGCCGTGCGCCCGCTCGCCAACCGGGTTTCGCCGGTGGAGCTGCCGACTGACAGCTATTTCGCCAACATCCAGGATCTGTTCGGCAAGCTGGACGGCATCGACGAGTTGCTCGAAAATCCGCGCACCACCAGCGTGCGCCTGGTGACCAATCCGGAGAAGATGGTGCTGCGCGAGACGCAGCGCGCCTTCGTATACTTTTCGCTGCACGGCCTGACGGTGGATGGCATCATCGTCAATCGCGTGTTGCCCGAGGCCATCACGGACGCCTTCTTCGCCGAATGGCGCGAGTCCCAGACCCGCGTGTTGGAGGAAATCGACGCGTATTTCGCTCCCGTGCCGGTGAAGCGAGTGCCGCTGTTCACGCACGAAGTGCTGGGCGCGGAGCGTCTGAATGAATTGTCGCGGGCGCTCTATGCCGAGAACGAAGATCCCGCCGCCGTCACGCGTACGGAAGCGCCTTACAGCTTCGCCAAACGCGACGGGCATTTCGAGATTCAGTTGCAACTGCCCTTCGCCGTGAAGGGAGATGTAGGGCTTTTCAAGAAGGGCGACGAGTTGGTCGTCCAGATCGGGACCCTGCGCCGGCACATCGGTCTGCCGACTTCGATGGCGGCCCTTTCGCCGGCGCGCGCAAAGTTGGAGAATAAGGTATTGACCGTGGAGATGAGGGAGAGTTGATTATGGAAGACGAAAAGAGAACCGCCGACGCTCCGGGCTGCTTCTATTGTTTGAACGTGAAACCGTTCCTGAAGAAAGCCTGGTCGGACGCCACCAGGGACCATTTCCGCAACGCGCGCGTGGAGTTCCTGAAAGGCATGCGCAGCGTGATCGACGACCGCATCGGCGATCTGTCGCGGCACGAGGCGAAGGGCACGCACGTCACCGTGGAGTAAGGTGAGTGGGGCAGGCGCTTCCGCCTGCCAACACCCCAACGTCGACGCATGCTCACCTTCGCCCAGTTTCTGCATGACGCCGCGGATCGAGGAGAAGCCGTCAATCTCGTGTTCGAACAACGCCTGTTCGATCTGGCTGGGATTCTGCATAAAATCACCGGTCCGTTGATGGCCGAGGGTGTGCCGCATGAGCTGATCGGCGGATTGGCGGTGCTGGTTCACGTGGAAGAAGCCGATCCGGAGCATTCTATCCTGACCCGCGATGTGGACCTGATGATCCGCCGCTCCGACCTGGAAAGAGTCAGGGAGATTGGCGCCCGGCACGGATTCCGGTTCCGCCACACCGCCGGACTGGACATGCTGCTCTACGGCGAAACTGCCAGCGCCCGGAACGCCGTTCATCTGCTTTTCAGTGGAGAGAAAGTGCGCCCAGGTCAGGCAACTCCGAACCCGCCCATTCAGCCGGAGAAGAAGAGCATCCTAGGCGTGGAGGTCTTCATCATTCTGGTTGCCGATTTAGTGCAAATGAAATTGAGTGCGTACCGCGACAAGGACCGGGTCCATATCCGAAGCATGGATGCCGCCGGCCTAATTACCGCCGAAGTGGAAAAGTCGCTGCCAGTGGAATTGCAGGCGCGCCTGCGGCATATTCGGGAGACGGAGTAGCAAAATGGCGAACCAACCTCTGAAAATCCTCGTTCTCGACGTCGGCGGCACGCACGTGAAGCTGCTGGCCACCGGCCACAAGACGCCGGTCGAGATCCCGTCCGGACCGAAGATGACCCCCAGAAAGATGATCGCCGACGTGCGCAAAGCGATCGCCGGCTGGGAGTATTCAGTAGCGTCAATCGGTTATCCCGGACCGGTCGTCCACAACAAACCGGTGAGCGACCCGCACAACCTGGGGCGCGGCTGGGTCGGTTTCGATTTTCAGAAGGCGCTCGGATGTCCCGTCAAGATAGTCAACGACGCCGCTATGCAGGCCATTGGCCACTACGAGGGCGGACGCATGCTGTTCCTAGGTCTGGGCACGGGTCTTGGCTCGGCGCTGATGGTGGATGGTGTGCTGGAGCCTATGGAGTTGGCTCACCTGCCGTACAAGCATGGCCGCACGTATGAGGATTACGTCGGACTGCGCGGTCTGAAGCGGCTCGGCAAGAAGAAGTGGCGGCAGCATGTGTTCGATGTCGTGAAGCGGTTGAAGGCGGCGCTCGAAGCCGACTATGTCATTCTGGGCGGCGGCAACGCCAAGGCTCTGAAGAAGCTCCCTCCCGGCGCGCGCCTCGGCAACAACGCCTACGCATTCCGCGGTGGCTTTCGCCTCTGGCGCGAGTCAGGCAAGCTCCGGGCTTGAGGAGGATTGAAATGTTACGTGCCGTCCCGATCTCCATCGCGTTATCGCTGGCGCTCCTTTCAAGCGCGATGGCTGCCGACGTCACCGGCAAGTGGAAAGGGCCGATGGAAGGAACCGGCGCCGACGTGGTGCTGGATCTGAAATCCGACGGCGCGACCGTCACCGGCACGATGTCGGATTCCGAGGGCAAAGCGCGCCCTATCACCAAAGGCAAGCTGGACGGCGACAAGATCTCGCTGACGGTCGCCTCGGAATGGCAAGGGAACCCCATCACCCTCGTGGTGACCGGAACGGTTTCCGGCGACACCATGAACCTGAAGATTCAGACCGATGACGGCGCCTGGGGCACCGATGCCGTCGTGAAGCGCTCTCCTTAGCGGCCGAGTACCGCCGGATCGAGTAGGTGCCCGGGCTCGTACTCCTTCCTCGACCACTTCCGGCCAGTGTCGAACCGAATCCCCGCAAAGTACCCAATCTCGTTGTGAATGCAGTACCTCACTTGCCCGCTGAACTGGCACTGGTGACAGACCAGACAGACCGCGGTACCGACGGGCAATAGCTCCTCGACCTGCACGCAGGCCCCCGACGGCGAGATATCCTCCAGGTTCGCCGTGAGTTCCGCCCGCCGGGCACCCGCCAGCAGAACGCGAATTAGATCGGAGCACAAGAGCCGCGGTTCCGCGCGTCTTTCGATCATGCCGGCACCTCTTCGGTAGTTTCTTATCGGCATATCGGGGAAAAACTTTAGCCCTTTCGGGAGCTGCATGTCGCCGCGTCGCCCGCTCGCCCCCTCACCGTGTTTGTTCGCCGTGTCGCCGTGTCGCCGCGTCGCCCTACTCCCCCACCACCGTCACCAGCACCTGCCGGTCCCGCGCACGGCTGTCGAAATCGCACAACACGATCTGCTGCCACGTGCCGACCAGAATGCGCCCCTCGGAAACCGGGAAACTCCGGGCTGTCCCGACCAGCGCGCTGCGCAGGTGGGAGTATCCGTTGTCGTCGCCCCAGCGCGCATTGTGGGCATAGTCGCTATTGGCGGGAGCGATCTTCTCCAGCGCGCGTTTCAGATCTGAAACGCATCCCGGTTCGAACTCCAGGGTGGTGATGCCCAGCGTCGAACCCACGCCGGCTATGTTCACGATGCCCTGTTGGATGCGGCTCTCTGCCACGATGCGCGCCACGTGTTCGGTGACGTCCAAGACGTCGCAGCGCCCGCGGGTCGAGATCCGGAAGCTCTTCTGCAGGACAGCCATAACTGTCGATCAGCCGGGCGGCCGAAGCGCCCAAGAACCGCTTACTGACGTGCGCGGCTCTGTTACCGATTCCCGCGTCCGAACCCCTCCTCGAAAGCTGCGATCTTGCCTAATCGACGCTTGTGCCGCTCGGCGCCGGAGAAGGTGGCCGCCAGGTACCGCCGCACCAGTTCTACGGCCAGTTCCGGGCCGACCACGCGTGCCCCCAGGCACAGGACGTTCACGTCATCGTCCTCCACTGCTTGGTGCGCCGAAAATGTATCGTGGCAAGTGGCGGCCCGTATGCCCTTGAACTTGTTGGCGGCCACGCAGGCGCCCGCGCCGCTGCCGCATAGCAACACGGCCCGGTCGGCGCGCCCCTGGAGCACGGCTTCCGCCACCGCGCGCGCGTAATCCGGATAGTCCACCGGGTCCGTCGAATCCGTGCCCAGGTCAACGGTCTCATGCCCCCATTTGCCCATTTCCTCAATGATTCTGGCCTTCAGCGGGAAGCCGGCGTGATCACTGGCGACTGCGATCTTCATGGATTCCCATGATAGCGCTATACTGCCAGGGTAGTGACATGAGATTTTCGAAGCCAACCGGCACCTATCTCCATATGCTTTCTGGAAGGCTCTCCCTCGCCCTTTTTACGTTTGTGCTAACCGGTTGGGCCGCGAGCTCGGCCACCGTAGGCGGGCCGGTCACCGGCTTCATCTTCGATGCGCAGGCGGGCGTCATACGGCCCATGCTGGGGATTCCGGGCGCTGCCTATCTCGGCACGGTAACGGTCACTGGCGTGGACGCCGCGGCTGTGGCGCCCGACGGCTCCGCGGCTCTGGTGCTGCAGGAGCGGGGCACGCGGCTGGTGTTGTACGGTGGCCTTCGGAACGGGCCTCCGGCGGCGGTTGCGATCCGCGGAGCTATTGCCGGCGTGGATCATTTCGCGTGGTCCGGCGACAGCAGTAGTGCAGCGGTTTACTCGTCGGCGAGCGGCCAGGCGCAAATCCTGACGAATCTCGCGCAATCGCCCGCCGCTGGCGCACCTCTCGATCTATCGGCTCTCCCGGGCCCTGTGACCGCCCTGGCCTTCGATGGGCAACGGATCATTGTGGGAGTATCGGGCGACTCCGGCGGCATCTACCTCGCGAGCCCTCCCGCGGCGGCCCAGCGCATAGCCGCGGCGTCAAGTCCCTCTGCCATCGCTCTGGCGGGCGCGAGTCTCTATTTCGCCGACAGCCAATCCCAGCAGATCTGGCAGGTCGAGAGCTACTCCGGCAAGCCCACCGCAGTCTTGTTCGCGAACGATAGCGGCATTTCGTCGCCGGCAGGCCTGCAGGTTTCCGCCGATGGCCAGCGCCTTTACGTGGCCAACGCCGGAAACCGCAAACTGGCCATCTACGACATCGCCTTGCGATCGGTGCTGGAAGGTCTGGACCTGAACTTCGCTCCTACACGGCTCGACCGCTTCGGCGACACATCCGTATTCCTGCTGAACAACAGCGGTGCGGGGCCCCTTTACGTGCTGAGTGACGGCAACCCCGCGAAGATCGCCGTGTATTTCGTCCCGAGCACGCCCAGCAACCACCCGCGCAAACTTCGCCCCCGGCCTGACTGAGCGGCGAACGACCAACTACCCCGCGTTATACTGACTGCTTGATCCGCCGAATCGTCGCCATCCTATTGTTACTTGCCGCTCGTCCGGCATGGCCCTGGGGCGACGAAGGGCACCAGAGCGTCGCGCGCATCGCCGCCGCGCACCTTACCGAACATGCCCGCCAGGCGGTAGCCAATCTGCTGCGCCAGGACCCCGATCTTGCGAGTGGCGGAGCCGCGACGGATGTGGCCGAGCTCATGGCGCGCGCAGCCATCTGGCCGGATCACATGCCGGGCGGCAAGGGCGCTACCGCACCCTGGCACTACATCGATATCGGCTTATTTGAAGGTCCGTCCCACATGGCGGCCCGCTGCCCGGATGGCAACTGCATCGTCGCTAAGATGAGCCAATACCTCGTGAATCTGAAACAGCATCGCGCGGACGGCGTCTGGCCCGAATTCAAGGAGCTGGAGTTTCTGGCGCACTTCGCCGGCGATATTCATCAGCCGCTCCACTGCGCGACGGACGCCGATGCCGGAGGCAACTGCGTGAACGTTTCCGGATTCGACCCCATGCACAACCTGCATGCAGTCTGGGACATTACGCTCGTCCGCAATCTGATCGCGCGTGACGGCCCCGGCATGATAGCCGGGATGGAATCCCGCTTCCGCGGCAAACTCGCGCGGTGGCAGGATTACGGCGGCATCGACAAAATCGCCGCGGAATCCTTCGAGCTGGCCAAGTCGCAGGTGTACGGAAAAGCGCGGCCTCGCATTCCGGTGATCGCCACGTTCGTCGAAGTGCAGCCGCGGGATTGCGCGACCCAGGCGCCGGAAGGCGTGCGCAACGTGCTGGTCGAGGGACCGCGCTCGTATGGCGCCGCCTCGCTGACCGTGGTCAGAATGCAGTTGTACAAGGGGGGCGTGCGCCTGGCCGCCATGCTCAACCAGATCTACGGAAACTGATCTCGTGGCGCACGCTTCAGCGAGCTTTAGCGTGCCGTTGCCGGCTTCAGCCGGCAGTGGGGCAGGCGCTTTCGCCTGCCAACCGGCGAACTGAGGTTCGTTGCTGCTGCCGCGGTCAAAGAGCAATCCGCGATGCGACCTCCGGCATTTAATTATCCCGGTTTGCGCAGTTCTGTGCGATTCGGTACGGTAATGCGCGGCGGGGTACCGTCCTGATATTCTGTACCATTGGCCCTCTTTCTCGCGTCACTGGAGTTTTAGTCCGGAATTCCTCTAGGGAATTGGACAACATTCTTAACATGCGCTTAACACGACCGACACGCCTGGCGGTCCCGCCGGACGCTACGCGATGACGCGTGCTCCTGAACGAGAAGACGCGCGCCGCAACGCCGTGCCGGCAGTGCTAGCGCGACGTGCTAAAAGGACTACGTGCGCTGATCGATGGCATGCACGTTCCCCGCTTTTCTACAACGATTGCAGAGCGGATGCCGCCAATAGCAATCCCAAATTCGACGCCATGCATACCTTGGTCCCGGTCATGATCGCGCGCAGCGTGCCGCTCGACGGCGTCGGACGGCGCTCGGCCATGCAGATCCACTTCAGCGAGCCGGACGCGCGCAACACCTCCGCCAGCGGCCGCGCCGCGCGCGCGCAACGCTGCCCGATATTGTATTCCAATCCATCTATTTTGCGAGGATGCCTGATGTCGAAAAATTTTCGAGCTAAACCTCTCTTGATGTATTTGTCCTGCTGCGCACTCACTCTCGGCTTGACGTCCACCCTGGTGGCGCAGAGCCCCAGGATCGCGCCGCAGGCCCGGGTTCTCATTACGCGGCCTGTCGATTCAAGCAAGCTGTACACGCTCGCCGGCAACACCCGCCCCGAAGCGAACGCGCAGAACGACCGCGGGAAGGTGGCGGATACGTTCGCCATGGATCACATGTTTCTGCAATTGCAGCGCAGTCCGGAGCGGGAACAGGGGCTGAAGACTTTTATCGATCGACAGCACGATTCCACGTCGCCCAATTTCCACCGGTGGCTAAGCGCGGCTGAGTTCGGCCAAATGTACGGACCGGCGCCGCAGGATATCGAAAGAGTTTCTGCATGGCTGCGCTCCAGCGGTTTCACGGTGAACACGGTGTATCCGAGCGGCTTGTTGATCGATTTTTCCGGAACGGCAGGCCATGTCGCGGCGGCCTTCCATACGGAAATCCACAGACTCTCCGTGAGCGGGAAGGATCACATTGCAAATATGAGCGATCCTCAGATTCCGGACGCGCTGGCGCCGGTGGTGGCGGGGATCGTGTCCTTGCACGATTTCCGGCTCCGCCCGATGAGGAGACCTCGCGCCCAATACACGGTCGGGTCAGGCAGCCTCACGTCTCAGCTCGTTGTGCCAGCCGATCTGGCCACGATTTACGATTTCAATCCGGCCTTTTCGGCGGGATACACCGGTCAAGGACAGACGATTGCCGTGGTGGAGGATAGCGATCTTTACAGCACATCGGATTGGAACACTTTCCGAAGCGTCTTGGGATTGTCCAGTTATACTTCGGGATCGTTAGTCACAATCCATCCCGCGCCACCGAGCGGAACTTCGAATTGTTCCGATCCAGGAGTTACCGGAGACGACGGCGAAGCGACAACGGACGCAGAATGGTCCAGCGCAGCCGCGCCGGACGCCGCCATCGAGGTGGCCGCTTGCTCGAGTGCTGCAACAGATGGACTCCTGGTCGCATTGCAGAATTTAATCAGCGCCAGTAGTCCGCCTCAGATCATCAGCTTGAGCTACGGCGGCTGCGAG
>JBEKUO010000045.1:0-18628 GCA_049514955.1 Bryobacteraceae bacterium
CTCCGTGCGAGAAGGCTTGTAACGAAGTTCCCGGAAGTCGGCGGCCAGCGATTAATTAAAGCGCAAAAGACAGCCGGCCATTCGAGGGCTGACACCGCGAGCGAGTACACCATCCTGCAACGCGGGCACCGGGAGAAAATAGTCCGAGAGGTCCAGACGTGGTGTGGCAAGGCGCAGCAGGCACCCGGCCCGAAGGTACCGGCCGCAGCCGCCGCGGGCGGGAAGTCATCGAAGTTTTTTGCACGAATCCACGGCGCGAAAACGTGATTGTCGTGCCCACGCGGGAGGCGCATAGGCGGCAATGTTTCAAAGTGAAAGGTGGTGGGCCCGTGGCGACTCGAACGCCAGACCTCTACCGTGTCAAGGTAGCGCTCTAACCAACTGAGCTACGGGCCCGTCTTGGCGGGAGAACTCGATTTTAACACGCGCTGGTCGAAGCGATCCTCGCGCACCACACCCGCGCCCTCCTGGATCACCACCAAACGGTCGGCCGGCACGCTCTGCACGCGCTCCTGGTTGCCGTTCGGCCAGCGAATCTCAAGATCCACCTTGCTCGCCGCGCCCAGCCCGAAGTGCAAGCGCCGATCGTTCGCCGAGTAGAAGCTGGCCTGGCTCAGCACTTCCTGCGCCTGGATCTTGCCGCCGTAATGCGCGGTCACGCGCGCGCCGATTGCACTGCGGTTCGACTTCACCCCTTCCAGCTTCACCTTCAGCCAGTGTGCGTCGCCCGCCAAATCGTTGCGCAGCAACGAGGGCGGCTCGTTCAGGTTCACCACCACCATATCGACGTCGCCATCGTTATCGAAATCGCCGAACGCGCAGCCGCGGCTGGCATGCGGCACAATCATGGCGGGCCCGGCCTGCTCGAACAGTTCTTCGAACTTGCCGTTGCCCAGGCTGCGGAAGAGCACGCGCGGCGTCTTGAACGGATAGTTGGGCAGCTTGGCTTCCACTTCCGGGTAGACGCTGCCGGTCACAAAAAAAAGGTCCGGGTTGCCGTCGTTGTCCAGATCCACGATGCCCGCGCCCCAACCGATAAAGCGTGTTTCAACGCCCAAACCCGCTTTGATAGTGACGTCTTCGAAATTGCCCTTGCCATCGTTCTTGTATAAGATGTCGGTGTCGTCGGCGAAGTGAGTCTTGAAGATGTCCAAGTTGCCATCCAGATTGTAGTCGCCGATTCCCAGGCCCATGCCGGCCTGTTCCATGCCGTCTTCGTTGAGCGCCACGCCGCTCTCCAGTCCGATGTCGGTGAATGTGCCATCGTGATTGTTCCGCAACAGAAAGCTGGGCGTGGAATCGCAGGCCACGTAGATATCCGGCCACCCGTCGTTGTCGAAATCCGCGGCCACGGAGGTCATGGCGTAACTGCCTTTGACCTTCAGCATGCCGGATTTTTCGCTCACGTCCGTGAACGTGCCGTTGCCGTTGTTGTGGTATAGCGCGACCGATCCCGGCGGCAGGCCGCGCGGCCCACAGTTGACCGGAATGCCCTTCCAATTGCAATTCGTGTTCTCCCCGGGCTTGGGTACCGACTTGAAATCGAACTCGAGGTAATTTGCCACGAACAGATCGAGTTTGCCGTCGCGGTCGTAGTCCACGAACGTGCAGCCCGATCCCCAGCGTGTGCCCGGATGCAACAGTCCGGCCTTTTCGGTCACGTCGGTAAACGTGCCGTCGCCGTTGTTGTGATAGAGGACGTTTTGCCCCCAATAGGTGATGAAGAGGTCGTCGAAGCCATCGTTGTCGTAGTCGCCCACGCAAATCGCCGACGCCCAGCCGGTGCGCTTCAGGCCGGCCTTTTCGGTGACGTCGGTGAAGGTGCCATCGCGGTTGTTTTTGTACAGCCGGTTGTGCGCGCCATCGGGCGGGTTCTCGAGGCGCGTGCCACACAGCAGGAAGATATCGAGCCAGCCGTCGTTGTCGTAGTCCAGGAAAGCCACCCCGCAGCCCACGGTTTCCACGATGTAATCCTTGTGGGTGACTCCGCCGTAGATCACTGGCGCGCGCAGCCCGGCCTGCTCGGCGATATCCACGAATTTCGCGTTCCAGGGCAGCCCCGATGGTTTCCCACGCGGCAGCGCCTGCACGCCGCGCGACGATACGCCCTGTGCCCAAGCCCGCACGGCTGGAACGGCCATCAGGCCCATCCAGGCCCGCCTCGTTAACCCCCTTCGCATTTCTTCTATTATAAGGGTGACATGGGTTTCGATTTCTCGGATAAGATCGCGGTAGTCACGGGCGGCGCCAACGGCATTGGGGCGGCTACAGCACGCGCGCTGGCGCAGGGGGGCGCGCGGGTGGTGGTTTTCGATCTGGAGCGCGAAGACCCCGCCGCAGCCGGCGCGCGACTCGGGGGGATGGGGTACGCCGTGGATGTCACGGACCGCACATCGCTCGACCGCGCCTTCAGCCAGACCGGCCCGCCGGATATCGTGATCGCCAATGCGGGCATCGGCACGGAAGCAGAATTCAGCGCCACCACCGAGCAGCACTGGCAGCAGACCATCGCGGTGAACCTCACGGGCGTGTTTCATACGCTGCAAGCGGCCGCCGCGCTCATGAAGCCACGCCGGCGCGGAGCGATCGTGATTACGGCGTCGACCAACTCCTACGATGGCGAAGCTCTGCTCACCGCGTACAACGCCAGCAAAGCAGGACTACTCGGGCTGTTGCACACCGCCGCGAACGAGCTCGGACCTTTTGGGATTCGCGTCAACGCGGTGTGCCCCGGACTGATCCGCACGCGCCTCACCGAGCGGAGTTTCTCGAATCCGCAAGTGCTGAAGGATTACTTCAGGCACATTCCACTGGGGCGTGGCGGCGATCCGGAAGAGGTGGCCCATGCCAGCGCTTTCCTGGCCTCGGACCTGGCATCTTACATCACCGGCACAACGCTCTTTGTGGACGGCGGCCAGATGGCCTCCAAGTTCGGCACCTGGGATGAGCAGCGCGCGGAGTTCAATGAAGGCCGCTGGCGGTTGCGGCAAAAGGCAACTTAGCCGCCGATGGACGCCGATAAGACAAGATCCTCCGCAGCCTGTCACACCACCCGCACGTCAGATCAGGACGCCCGCCGCAATTGCTGGGCCGGCACGGAAACAGCCCTCAACGACAAGCGGGCGAGGAGCATTCGATAAAACAGAAAAGCCAGGCCCATGACCGGGAGGAGCAACAGCGGCAGCTTCCATCCCGACTCCCGGCCGGCGGCAGCCATCACGGCGGCGATCACACCGCCCAGCAGATAGTACGGGAAGGCGAATAGATAGCACTGTTGCCACACCGCCCGCAACGGCTCTCCTTTTACCAGCGCGAGCACCCCCGACACCAACAGCGAGTTACTCGCGAAATAGACGCTGGTCGCGATTGCCAGCGCGATGGCGACGGTATTCGTGTGCCATTGCGCGCGTACGAGGTGACAACACTGGTACGCCAGCATCAGGCTGATCGCCACAGCAGACACGCTAAAGATCACTTGTACCGCGCGAGGCCGCGACTTCGCTCTCCAGAAACACTGCACGAGGGCGCCGGCCGAAGCCATTAGCATGGTTTCCGGAAGAGTCAGTTCCGAAACACCGAACAGCACGAATACAAACCCTATAGACATGGTACCGGTGAGACCCGGTAACTGCAGCTTAAGGGCCGCCGCGAACAAGGCGAGCGCGAAATACACAGTGTAGCGCACGGGATCGTGAGACCAGGGAGGATACAAGAAGGAACACGCCGTTACAGTCATTCCCGCCGCGCTGACCAGAGAGATGTAGACTCTTGCTTTCGTTGGCATAAGGTGACACCCGCCGTACGAAAACTCGTGGACTATCGTGTCTCTTACTGATCGCCGTCATTGCCGGCGAACGCCTGAGATGAGCCGGCGGTACCGGCAGTTGTTCCCCAGACAATGTTCGTGGCGCCGATCCAGGGCGCGCCAGTCCCTTCCCAGGGAATGGAGAATCCCGCCGAGGTCTGTCCGGATATCACCGTTGTGCCCCAAACGATATTGGTGCCCCAGACGATGTTAGTGCCCCAGACGATGTTGGTGCCCCAAACGATGTTGGTGCCCCAAACGATATTTTCGGCGAATACCAGAGTCACTTGGCCATTGAGCGAATTCATAACCGCCATGGGCGATATAGCCGGTACATTGACCAAATCGGTGTTGCTGAGAGCCGCGCTGATATTTACCTGTCCGGCGCCCAGCGTGAAGATATCCGAAATATTGCTATAGAAGACGTGGTATACGGAATCCACCGCGCTGCTGTATTGAGTGAACGACTTGTACGCCGTCTTCATGAGCCTGGCCTTCACTTGGTCAGGGGTCAGCGACGCGGTTTTTTGGATGAGAAGGGCGGCCGCGCCGCTCACGACCGGGGTGGCCATGCTGGTCCCGCTCAGGCAGAAATACTTGGTGGACTTGCCCGTGGGGCTGCCCGATTCATAATAGGAGTTGGCGATGAGTGTGGAGGGGTATTCCGCCGCAAGGTTGTTGTTCGAAGCCATGAGCGAAACGATGTTATTGCCGGGGGCCACGAGGTCCGGTTTGACGAGATGATCGATGGGGGTGGGCCCTTCCGAGCTGTAACTGGCGATCGTATCACCCGCCTCGTTGGTCGAGCCGTGCGTGCTGGTGGCGCCGACCGTGATGGCATAGGGATCGTTTCCGGGCGCGGCGATGGTGCCATAAACGGGGAGTCCGCCTTGGACGTTGCGCCCGTAGTTTCCCGCCGCCACCACGACCACGATGCCCGCGTTCCACGCCGCTTCGACGGCCTGACAGAGGGGATCGAGCGTGTAGCTCTCAAACACCGGCCGGCCGAGCGACAGATTGGCGACCCGGATATTGTACGTTTTCTTCAGGCTGATGGCGGCGTCAATACCGGCGATCACGTTGCTATCGCTTCCAGAGCCGTTCTGGTCAAGCACCTGTAAGTTAATCAGATTCACGTTGGGCGCCACGCCATTGAAGGTTCGCGTGAATCCCGAGCCAGTCGAGTCCTTACCGTTGGACCCGATAATACCGGCAACATGCGTGCCGTGGCCGTAAAGATCCGTGCCGGTCAGGCCGGTCACGAAGCTTTGGGTATATACGATGCGCGAGCTGGCGCCGCTGGATGTCTTCAGATCGTCATGCGGGCTGATACCGCTGTCGATCACCGCCACGCCCACCCCCGTGCCGGTCCACCCGAGTTGCCACGCCGTATTGGCGCCGACGGTCTCAGTGGTGATGTCCAAGGCGCCGGAAAGAGTGCGATTGGGAGAGATATAGGTGACCAGCGGGTTGAGTTCGAGCGCTCGAATCTCGGCCGGTGTCAGGAGCAGGTGAACGGCCCGGACGTGGTGGAAGCGTCTAATGATCTGCTGCGGCGTGAACTGCTTCAGGTCGCTATCCGTGGGGATCCTGGCGAATTGGACGATGACTTCAGTCTCGCCGGCTTGCGCGAGATTGAGATCGCCGGCAAGTTTGGAACCAGCCTGCGCCAGACTGCCGGCTGCGAAGAACAGCAGTACAGCAAGAAGGAGGCGTCGGCTGATCTTCGCGAGATCTCCGGTCCGCTGCACGTCGCCCCAAACCGCGTGGTCGGGGGAAGGCTGCTTTTGGCAGACGAGATCGGAGTTTACGCAAGATAACATTTTTTGTTCTCTCAGGGCGGCGCTATTTGAATTCGGCTCGGGTTTCATTCGAATCTCCACACCTTCCCTGAAGCATCTAGGGGGCCACTATCAGGGCTGCGTCTAAGTAGTAGTGAGGTCTGGGTCTTCGGCTTTTGGGAAGACCTGCGCAGGAGAAGCGGTGACGCCTCTGTCACGCGCCGAGTGACACGAATGTCGCTGGGGCGAGCTTTCGATCGCCGTGCCTCGTGGTTGCCTGGCACGGGTTACCAGGGAACATTCCTGGGCCGCCTTTGGAGCATAAGGCCTCGCGCGCCAGCCCATACAGGTTGAATCGTCAACGTTGGCTCCGGCGCCACTCATTGCGCTCTCGGCAACGCCCTGGGGCACGTAACACGCCTCGATTTGCGTCAATAGATTCCCGGCGTGGGGCTTAATGTGCGACGGCCGGTAGATGTGACAACTCGCCTTCGTGCAACCGGCACACCATTGGGCTCTACGCAGCTAGAGTAGAGGGGTAATTCGCCGGCACGGCGGCACAGCACTAGTTATTGATATCTTCGCGCTTCTCCAGCCGTTCGAGCAGCTTCTCGACGTTGGATTTCTGCTGTTCGGCGACACCCGCCGTCTGGGCTGCCTTGATTTCCTTCACGGCGTTGGAGAAGTCGCCCGCCGCCGAGTCCACGCGCGCCAGCGCCAGGTGTCCCACCCAGTGTTCCGGGAATCGCTTGGCCGTCGCCCGAAAAACGTCCAGCGCTTCGGTCTTCTGATTCTGAGCCTGAAGCTGCCGCCCGTAGAAATAGAGCTGGAAGGCGTTCGCCAATTCATAGGCACGGCTCCGCGCCGTGGCAGCCTCCTCCGTCCGGTCCAATGCCTTGAGCACGCCCGACTTCGTCATGACATTCTCAAATCGCTCCTCGTTCTGAATGGACTTATCGGACCAGCGGAGCGCCTCCTCCAGATTCACTTTGTTATCCAGGCAATAGCTGGCGGCATCATCCCAGCTCACCCATATGTACTGCGGCAAGTCGCGAAGCTGGTTGCGAATCTTCTGCAAAGCAATCTCTTTGTCATTGACGGAAATCTTGAACGGCACCGCGATCTTTTCCCACCTCATTGTTACAAGTGTCACGTCCGGCTTGACTTCGTCGAAGTCGTAGGTAAGCGCCTCATGGAATTCGCCGGGCCGGGGCTGTACGCCGACGCGCAGCGCGTCCTCGGCCTGATCGTAGCTGAAACTGCCCCATGACGTGGAATTCCTGGAGAATATGACGGTCCAGGCGTCGGCGCCGGGGATCATGTGCAGCCCATAGATTCCCTTGGCAAGGGGCTGGCCCTCGATCGTCACCAGGTCTGTGAATTGAATCGTGGTATTCTCGTTGGCCCCCGCCCGCCACACTTTTCCATAGGGCACGATGCCGTCCCAAACTTTCCGTCCGCCAACGAGCGGTGATAGGTGATGGTGACGTCGGTCAAACCGATACGCTGGCTGACTACGGCGCGCTGGCTGGCGCGCGGCATGTTGAGAACGATGGATTGGGCGGCGGCCGGCACCGCGCTCGCCGCCAGCCACAGAGCCAGACACAGACAAACACGTACCTTATTCTTTGTGGCTCACTGAAATGCCTCCCTCGACTTGTGTTGGACGTGGCGGGGTCCGATCCGTGAGCAGGCAAGATGAAAACGGTGGCCGCCGCCGAGCCGCTTTGCCGGTATTACTGGCGAAGACCGGCAAACTCCCGCGGGTGGCCGGTCAGAGGGGAGGAGGGAATGGCATCGATGAGCCGCCGCGTATAGGGATGCGCAGGGCGCTGGAAGATCCCCTCGACCGGCGCGAACTCCACGATTTCGCCTTCGTGCAGAATGGCCACGCGGCTGCAAAGCGAGGCGATCGACAGCAGGTCGTGCGAGATATACAGGATGGCCATCGAAAGCTCCCGGTGGAGGCAAGCAAACAGCCGCAGGATTTCCGATTGGGTAAGTGCGTCGAGGGCGCTGGTGGGCTCGTCGGCGATCAGCAGCGCCGGGCGGTGCAGGATGGCCATGGCGATCAGGACGCGCTGCGCCTGACCCACGCTCAATTCTCCCGGATACCGGCGCAGGAAAGCGCGGTCCGGAGGCAGACTCACAGCCTCCAGCGTGTCGAGGATCGATCTTTCTCGGCGGTCGCGGGGCGCGTGCTGGTGAGCCTCCCAGGCCTCCGACAGTTGCGTGCCGATGCGCAGCGCGGGGTTCAGGGACGACACGGGGTTCTGCAGCACAAGGGCGATGTCGCGACCGCGAATCCGGCGCATTTCGCGTTCCGCGCAACTCAGCAGGTTGCATCCCCGGAAGCGAATATGCCCGGTGAGCGTACCGCCCTTGAGGTGCAGCAGGCGCATAATGGCCAGCGCGATGGTGCTCTTGCCGGACCCGCTCTGGCCGGCCAAACCCACGATTTCGCCTACGTCGATTTCGAACGCGACGTTGCGCAGCACGCCCGCGCGCGCGCGATAATCGGCGGAGACATGCACGGACAGCAGCGGCTCGGCGCGGATAGACTCGTAGGTAGGCGAAGCGTACAACTTTCAACGATGGCGCGCATCGGCATCCACCACAAGTTGCCTTATGGGCGGCGGACGAGTTATCGAAAGTTAGCACTCCGGGTTTACTCCGCCAGTTAACCTACTCCGAGGATATCTTCCCGCACCATAACCTCAAGCGCTATCTTGGTACACGAAGTACTTTTATCACTCGGAATTAAATTGAATCTAGGTCCTATAGAGCGTATGTTACCTGTATGGCAGTAATGGCGAAGATTCATACGGTTGGAAACACCAATGCCAACCGCTTCAATCTACACCGCCTGGTTGATCGCCAGCGCCACGAAGATCCGCCACTGGACGCCCCGTACCAGGAGGACCAGCTCAAGTTGGCCCAGGCTCAGGATGGGGCCAGCAGTATCGGCGGCGCCATTGTGCGGAGCGAGCGGATGAAGGCGCTATTCCGCCTCGTGGAGAAGATCGCGCGCACCAATGCCACAGTCCTGATCGGCGGAGAGAGCGGTTCCGGAAAAGAGGTGATCGCCAGGGCGCTGCACTCCTTCTCGCTGCGTTGCGAGCGGCCCTGGGTCGATATCAATTGCGGCGCACTGCCCGACCATCTGGTCGAGAGCGAGCTTTTCGGCTACGAAAAAGGCGCGTTCAGCGGAGCGGCGGCATCCAAGCCAGGCATGTTCGAACTGGCGCATGGGGGAACGCTGTTCCTGGACGAAATCGGCGAGCTCGACGCGAAGATGCAAGTGAAGCTTCTGCGCGTGCTCGACGGTGTGCCCTATTACCGGCTGGGCGGCACGCGCAAGGTAGCGGTGGATGCGCGTATTGTGGCCGCCACGAACAAGGACCTCGAGAAGGCCGTCGAAGCCGGGACGTTTCGCGGGGACCTGTTCCACCGGTTGAATCAGGTGAGCATCGAGGTACCGGCGTTGCGCGCGCGCGTGGCGGATATCGGGCCTCTGGCTTATCACTTTCTGCACGAGGTGGATTCCCGCCTGGATTTGGGAGAGGACGCCTTGGCGGCGTTGGAGGAGTACGGCTGGCCAGGCAACATACGGGAGTTGCGCAACGTGATTACGCGCGCCGCAGTGCTGGCTGAGAGCTGGGAAATCCGCGCGGCGGATCTCAATCTGAAGCACCGGGCGCCGGAAGCAGTGGCCGGCATCACGGCGGCAAGCGGTCCTGAGACGCTCTCCCCATCGGCGGCGCCTGAATTGAAACGTCAACTCGGCGGGGTGGAGCAGCAGGCGATCATGGAGGCGCTCGAAAAATCCGGAGGCAGGCAGGATATAGCGGCCGGGTTGCTGGGGATCTCGCGCCGCACGCTGCTGCGGAGATTGAAGCAGTATAGGGTACGAACCGATCCGGCTGTAACATGCATTTTGCCCGCGTGAAACATATATGAACATCAAGGCGAAGCTGTACGTCGCGATTGTGACTCTCCTCGGCTTCGGAGTCATTGGCGTGAGCCTGCTCCGGTGGAATTCGCCCGACCTGCTCCGCTTCTGCTTCTATCTCGTCCTCTCGGCCCTGGCGGCGGGGCTGAAGGTCAATCTCCCTGGCATACGGGGAACCATGTCCGTGTGCTTCTTGTTTGTCTTTATCGGCATCGCGGACCTGGGAGCGGCGGAGACATTGATCATCGGCTGCGCGGGCACGCTGGTGCAGTGCTTTTGGAAGTCGAAGCAGCGGCCCAAGGCATTCCAGGTGATTTTCAGTGTAGCGAATACGGCCGTCGCCATTACCCTCGCCTACGCTTTCCACCATGCGCCTGCTCTGCGGCAGTTCGATCATCGCGGTCCTTTGCTGCTGATTACTACTGGCTTGGTCTATTTCGGCCTGAATACGGCGCCAATTGCGGCGGCCATCTCTCTCTCGGAGGGCAAGCGGTTCGGCGAAACCTGGCATAGCTGCTATTTCTGGTCGTTCCCGTTCTATCTGGTAGGCGCATCGGTGGCGTGGATCATCAGCCTCGTTACAAAACAATTGCATTGGGAAGGTTCGCTGGTCCTGCTGCCGGTAATCTATCTGATTTATCGTTCGTACCAGCTCTATCTCGCGCGCCTGGAGGCTGAGAGACGGCACGTCGAGTCGATTGCGGGGTTGCACATGCGCACGATCGAAGCCCTGGCGCTGGCGATTGATGCGAAGGATCACTCAACCCACGAACACTTGCGCCGCGTGCGCGTTTATGCAGTCGAAATAGGCAAGCGCATGGGATTGGCGGAGGAAGAACTGGAGGCGCTCCGTGCGGCGGCCCTCCTGCACGATATCGGGAAACTGGCGGTGCCCGAGCACATCATATCGAAACCGGGCCGTTTGACTCCCGAAGAATTCGAAAAGATGAAAATCCATCCGCTGGTCGGCGCGGAGATTCTGGAACGGGTTTCGTTTCCGTATCCGGTGGTGCCGATTGTCAGGGCGCATCACGAGAAGTGGGACGGGACCGGTTACCCCTACGGTCTCAAGGGTGAGGAGATTCCGATCGGGGCGCGCATTCTGGCTGCGGTCGACTGCCTGGACGCACTGGCCTCGGACCGCCAATATCGGCGGGCGCTGGGGTTGGAGGAAGCCATGGGCGAAGTTGTAGCCTTGGCCGGCAAAAGCTTCGACCCGAGAGTGGTGCTCATTCTAAAGCGGCACTATGTCGAACTGGAGCGTCTGGCGCAAGAGACCTCCGAACGTCCGGCTAAATTGTCGACGGACGTAAAGATCGAGCGAGGATCGGAGCCCGCCACCGGTTTTCAAGCGTCCGCGTCGCACACGCCTCCGGGCAGCGAATATGACTTTCTGTGCTCGATCGCCGCAGCTCGCCAGGAAGTCCAGTTATTGTTCGAGTTGGTGCAGGATCTGGGTAACTCCCTAAGCTTGGACGAGACCCTTTCCGTGGTGGCGGCGCGCCTGAAAAAGATCGTTCCGTACGACGCGATTGCTATCTACGTGCGCCGCGAGGGTAAGCTGCTGCCGCGATATGTGAACGGAGAAGATTTCAGGTTATTTTCGTCGCTGGAGATACCTATCGGTGAAGGTTTATCCGGATGGGTAGCCGAAAACCGGAAATCCATCTTGAATGGAAATCCGTCAGTCGAGTCCGGTTACCTGGGGAGTTCGGCAAGGTTCAGCTCTCTGCGATCCGCGCTGGCCGTCCCGCTGGAGGGATTGAGCGGAGCTATCGGGGTGATGACGCTGTACCGCGCCGAGAACGACGCATTTTCTCGAGACCACCTGCGAATCCTCCTGGCGATCAGCAGCAAGGTATCGCTCGCCATCGAAAACGCGCTGATCTTCCGCCAAGTGGAAGACTCGGCCACCACAGATTACCTTTCCGGATTACCGAACGCCCGGTCGTTATTCCTGCGTCTGGACAGCGAAGTGGCCCGCTGCAAACGGAGCAAAGAGCCGCTTTGCGTGGTGGTCTGCGATCTGGACGGCTTTAAGCAGATCAACGACCGCTTTGGCCACCTGGAAGGTAATAAGGTGCTGCGGCTGGTGGCGGAGACGCTGCGTACCCGCTGCCGCGAATACGATTACGTAGCCCGTATGGGTGGCGACGAATTCGTCCTATTGCTGCCCGGCAGCGACCGCAAATCGATTCAGGGCCGCATTGGCGAGCTACGGCAGATTCTGATCGGGACCGGATCGCCCGGTGCTGGCGGCATTTCGTTGAGCTTGGGCGAGGCTTATTATCCGGAGGATGGCTCCGACGCTGAAGAGCTTCTGGCCGAAGCCGACCGGCGCATGTACAAAGCAAAGCAATTCAGGAAGAAGTACCGCGCGCCGGTCTATTCGCAGACGCCTGTTGAAGTAGCGGCTACCGCCTGAAGTTGTAGGGCGGGCGAGGGGTTTAGATATGAAAGTACAGTCGATACTGTGCGCATTAGCTCTAACATGGCTGCCCGTGGCGTATGGGCAGTATGGGGGGGAGCTACGTTTCTGTCTTCAGGGCGAGCCCAAGACATTCAATCCCTTACTGGTGGAGGACGACCCTTCGGAAGTGATTCGCTATCTTACAGGCGGAGTACTCATTCGAGTAAACCGGTCCAGCCAGGAAATGGAACCCGAGCTCGCTACATCGTGGAAGTTAGACCGAAACGGAAGGCGCATTACTTTCCAGCTCAGGAGCGGCCTCACCTTTTCGGACGGAACGCCCTTCACGGCCGGCGATGTCGCCGAGACTATGCGCGCGGCAATGGATCCGAAGCTGCATTCGCCCGTGGGGGACGCCTTCCGCTCCGGGCCGGGTACGCCGGAAATCGCCGTGTCAAGCCCAGGCAGCGTCAGCATCACCTTTCCGGCCGCGGTAGCCGGCATGGAGCTGCTTTTCGATCAGGTGGCCATAGTATCGTCGAAATCTCCCAAGAAAGAGGCGGCGGTGCTGGGGCCCTTCTACGTGGCGGATTACAAGCCGGGATCCGAAGTGCTGCTAAAGAAGAATCCGCATTACTGGAAGCGGGACTCACAAGGCCGCAGCCTGCCTTACCTCGATTCCGTACGCCTCTATATTCAGCAGAATCGCACTATGGAGATGATGCGCTTCACGCGAGGCGAACTCGATCTGATCAACAATCTCGCTCCCGACAACTTTGAGCGGCTGGCTCACGAGGCGCCATCCGCGGTCAATGACATAGGGCCCTCACTCGAATCGGAATTGCTCTGGTTCAACCAGGCGCCGGCCGCGCCGCTACCCGAGCACAAGAGAGCGTGGTTTCGCTCCGCTGCGTTTCGCCGTGCGATCCTGCGAGCCATCAATCGCGACGACCTTAGCCGGGTGGTCTACCATGGGCACGCCAGTCCCGCGGTGGGACCGGTCTCTCCCGCCAATCGCCGTTGGTACGACACCAGCCTGAAGCCGGTTCCGTTCGACCGTGCGGGCGCGCTGGCAAGCCTGGCTCAAGAGGGCTTTCAATTGAAGGCGGGCGTGCTGCACGACCGCCAGGGGAACCCCGTGGAGTTCTCGCTTGTCACCAACGCCGGCAACCTCCCACGCGAGCGGATGGCCGCCATGATTCAACAAGACCTAAGCGCCGTTGGCATACGGCTCAACGTTGTCACCCTGGATTTCGCCTCCCTGATCGAACGGCTGACGAAGAGCTTCGACTATGAAGCATGTCTGCTGGGGACAACCAATGTGGATCTGGATCCTAACCTGCAAATGAATGTCTGGTTGAGTTCCGCGAGTAACCACCAATGGAACCCGAACCAGAAATCGCCGGCCACGGCCTGGGAAGCGGAGGTCGATCGCCTGATGCAGTTACAAGCCTCCGAAAACAACCCCACGCGGCGCAAACGGTACTTCGATCGGGTACAAGAGATCGTCTGGGAGCAGGCGCCTTTCCTCTATCTCCTTAATAAGGATTCACTGATCGCGGTTTCTTCGTCGCTGCACAACGTGAAGCCAGCGCTGCTGCGGCCTTATGCGTATTGGAACGTCGAGAGCCTGTCGCTCGCGACTCAGATGGCCAGCAAGCGGCCCTGAACAGCTCCGATCAGAGCCGCGCGCGTCAGCAAGCGGTTCCGAGACGCGTGTCCCATCCAATCAGTCTATCGAACGGATTCGCGCGCAATGGCTGCGAGCGCCCAGTTCCCTTTTTGCCGGGTCTCGCGAACCACGCCGCCGTGTTGCTGAACTGCAGTCCCAACCGCCGACGCCTCATGACGCTCGAAGCCGCTTACCAATGCGATACCGCCGGGACGAAGGCAACGCAACAATTCCGGCGCGAGAGTCGCAATTGCTTCGGGACTGATGTTGGCGGCGATCAGGCCGGCGCAACTGGAGCGCACCGCATCCACCGATCCGAGGAAAACGCATGCGCCGTTGTCGCGCGCGATGGCGGCCGCCGCCGGATCGATATCACAGGCCCATACGGGCGCCGCGCCCAGCAACGCCGCAGCCTGCGCCAGGATGCCGGAGCCGGTGCCCACGTCCAACACTGACATGCCCGGATGCACGTAGGTTTCGAGCGCCTCCATGCACAACTGCGTGGTTTCGTGGATGCCAGTGCCGAAGGCCAATCCCGGATTCACTATGATATGAAAGCGCCCCTCCGGCGCCGGTTCGCTCCGCCATTCCGGGACCAGGAAAAAGCGGTCGCCTACCAGCATCGGTTCCCAGTTGGCGCGCGAACGTGCCACCCAGTCGCACTGTTCTTCCTGCCTCCAACTCAGTGGGTGAAATCGCTTGAGCAGCGCATCGCGGTCCGCAGCATCTTCGAAGAAGGCGCGCAACCTGCCATCCAGCTCCGCAATGCCCGCCGAGCCTTCCTCCCAAAGCTCGGCGATGAGTAGGTCCTGCCGCTCGGGCGGGCATTCTATTTCCAGAGAAAACATGGCGCTCACCCGCATTCTCCCACGGTCGGATCTTCGCTACCATGTACTTTAGATGGATCGGAAGGCACTGCAAGCGCTTTCCCGAGTGCGGCTCGTGGAAGCCAAAGACTTGCTGAATGCAGGGCTTCCCGATGGCGCTTATTATCTGGCCGGCTATGCGGTCGAATGCGCTCTGAAGGCATGCATCGCAAAGGAGACACAACGCTACGAGTTTCCGGAAAAGAAAAGAGTCAACGCCAGCCACACGCACGACCTCAGGGAACTCGTGAAGGTAGCTAATCTCGAAGGTCCGTGGGAGGCAGCCGCAAAAGAGAATGCGGAATTTCGAAAGTATTGGAATGTGGTGCAGTCATGGTCCGAGCAGAGCCGCTACGCCAGACATTCTTCGCAGAGCGCGCAGGCGCTCATCGAAGCGATTAACAACAGAAAACAAGGAGTGATCAAATGGGTCAAGCACTATTGGTAAGCATCGATCTCGGCACAGGGGCCAAGATCCTTCAAATCCTCGATGAAGCCGGCCTCAAAGTGAGTGTGGCCTCGTGGGTTTATCTGGAGGAGTACGCCGATTGGCGGCTGCTGATCGCTTCCCGTGCCCTTGACGCTGCCGGTCCGCTCGAGGCATATGAGCTCGTGAATCGTGCGCTGGATGCCGTAGGGTTTCCAATCGAAAAGACGCCCGCCATCCTGATTTTGCCCATGACAGATCCTACCATCCGCGCGCTCCGCCGATATTTCGGGAGAACCAAGAACCTCACTGTGGAGGGTACGCGCATCGGCGGACAACAATTCGGCAATCGCTGGGTCGAAGACGGATACGTCTATCGCGTGCGCTGAGCGGATCGCACCATGAAGCTACAAGGGATTTTCCCCCCGATCACCACCCCGTTCGATCACGCCGGCAACATCTACGCCGCCAAAGTCGCACACAACGTCGAGAAGTGGAACCGCACCACGCTCGCCGGATACGTGGTGGGCGGCTCGACCGGAGAGAGCGTGATGCTCACGGCCGAAGAGAAAGTCGAAATGTGGGAGATGGTGGCGCGCCACGCGGCCCCGGAGAAGCTATTGATTGCGGGTACTGGCGTCGAAAGCGTGCGCGAGACGGTGTGTCTCACCAATCGCGCAGCCGAGTTGGGTTACAAGGCGGCCCTGGTGAAAACGCCGCATTACTACAAGAGTCTGCTGAGCCGCGCCGATGCCCAGACGCTCTACTACCGCACAGTTGCGGACCAGGCGCGCATTCCGGTAATCATCTACAACTTCCCGCAGGCCACCGGCCTGGACATTCCGGCCGTCGCGGTGGCCGAGCTTTCGCACCACCCGAACATCATCGGCATCAAGGAAAGCTCCGGCAATATGGAAAAGGTGATGCAGATGCTGCGGGAAGTGCGGTCCGGCTTCCAGGTGACGGTGGGCTCCGCGCCGACGTTGTGGCC
Organism: Bryobacteraceae bacterium; assembly: GCA_049514955.1. Taxonomy (GTDB): domain Bacteria; phylum Acidobacteriota; class Terriglobia; order Bryobacterales; family Bryobacteraceae; genus Bog-159. The sequence continues at coordinate 15,905 of JBEKUO010000045.1, forward strand.
GTCGCTGCTGATGGGCGCCACAGCTGCTATCCTCGCATTCGCCAACGCCGCTCCCTACGCGGCGATTGCCATTTGGGAAGCCTACCGCACGCGCGAAGAGGAGGCCGGCCGCGACTGGCAGAATCGCATCGGGCGCGCCGCCATGCTGGTCACCAGCAAGTATGGCATCCCCGGCTTGAAGCATGCCATGGATCTCAACGGCTACTATGGCGGCCCGCCGCGTCTGCCACTGTCGGTGCCCACTCCGGAAGCCCGGCGCGAGATCGAGGAAGCCTTCAAAGATCTGAAGGGCTAGATGGAGCAGGTGGGGCAGGCGCTTCCGCGCGCCAACTCGTACAATGGCACTGAGGCATCCACCATGAACTATTACCAGGAGAACCAGGCCGCCTTTCTCGACGGATTGAAGGCGTTCCTGCGAATCCCCAGTATCAGCGCGCTTTCCGAGCACAAGCCGGATATACAGCGCGCGGCCCAGTTCGTCCTGAGCGACCTGCAAGCTGCCGGGCTCACCGGTGAGTTGATCGAAGGCGACGGAAATCCGCTGGTCTACGCGGAATGGACCGGCGCGCCGGGAAAGCCCACGCTGCTCATGTACGGCCATTACGACGTGCAGCCGCCCGATCCTCTGGACGAATGGAAGTCGCCGCCGTTTGAACCCGAAGTTCGCGGGCAGGACATCTTCGCGCGTGGATCTTCCGACGACAAAGCGCAGACTTATATCCTGATGAAAGCCGTCGAAGGACTGCTGAAGACCCGCGGGAAGCTGCCGGTCAACGTCAAATTCCTGGTCGAGGGCGAGGAGGAAACCGGCGGCGAACATATCGAGAGCTACGTCGCGCAAAAGCCCGCCCGCCTGAAATCCGACGCGGTGATCATCTGCGACTCCGAGATGTTCGCACCCGAGCTGCCCACCATTTGCGTGGGACTGCGCGGCATCGTGTATGCGGAACTCCATGTCGAGGGCGCCAACCATGATTTGCACTCGGGCCAGTATGGCGGAGCGGCGCCGAACCCCATGCAGGCAGTCGCCGAGATCATTTGCGCGCTGAAAGACCGCAACGGCCGCATTCTGATTCCGGGCTTCTACGATCGCGTAGTCCCGCCCAGCGACAAAGAGCGTGAGGCCTGGGCGCGGCTGCCGTTCGACGAGCGCGAATACACGGAAAAGGAGATGGGCGCGCGGGAGTTGGTGGGAGAGCCCGGAATTCCGGTACTCGAGCGGTTGTGGGCGCGCCCCACCTTCGAAGTCCACGGCATCCGCGGCGGCTTCACCGGCGAAGGCGCCAAGACCGTGATCCCGGCGCGCGCCGTAGCCAAGATCAGCACCCGGCTGGTGGCCGACCAAGATCCCAAGGAAGCCACCGAGCAACTGCGGAAGGCCGTTCAGCAGGCGTGCCCGCGCGGTGTCACCGCCGAGTTGAAGGTGCTCTCTTCGGCGCCGCCTTCGCTGGTGAACCCCGACAACCGCTTCATTCATGCGGCCGCCGATGCCATGTCGGAAGTTTTCGGCAATCCTACCGTTTACATGCGCTCCGGCGGATCCATTCCAATTGTCGCGGCGTTCGATCAGTCGCTCGGAATTCCCAGCGTGATGCCGGGCTTCGGGCTGCCGGACGACAACCTGCATTCCCCCAATGAGAAGATGCATCTGCCGAATTTCTACCGGGGCATCGAAGCGATTGCGCTCTATCTGGATCTGTTGGGCAAGTAGAAGGACGATTGCGTTATAATTCTTGATGCTGGAGGGTAGCAAACGTGAAGTTTTTTCTGGATACCGCCAATCTGGATGACCTGAAAAAGGGCGCGAGCTGGGGCATCGTCGATGGCGTAACGACCAATCCGACGCTCATCGCCAAAGAAGGACGGCCGATCGAGGACCAGATCCGTCTGATTTGCGACATCGTGGATGGCGATATCAGCGCGGAGGTGGTGTCGACCGAAGCGAATCAGATGATCCGCGAAGGGCGCGAGCTGGCCCGTCTGCACAAGAATGTAGTCGTGAAATGCCCGCTGACGCGCGATGGGATCAAGGCGACCTCGGCGCTGAGCCGCGAGGGTCTGCGCGTCAACGTAACGCTGTGCTTCTCTCCCGGCCAAGCGCTGCTGGCGGCCAAGGCCGGCGCCTATATCGTAAGCCCGTTCGTGGGCCGGCTGGACGACATCGGCTGGACCGGCATGGAGCTGATCAAGAGCATCTGCCAGATCTACAAGATCCACGGTTTCAAGACCCAGGTGCTGGCGGCTTCGTTGCGCTCGCCCACCCATGTGATCGACGCGGCGATGGCGGGCGCGCACATTGGCACTATGCCGTTCAAGGTGCTGGACATGCTCTTCAATCACCCGCTCACCGACAAGGGTCTCGAACAGTTTCTGGCGGACTGGGCGAAGGTGTTCCAGGAAGCTCCGGTCGCCGGCTAACCAGCAAAGGTGTACACAGCGGCTGATACCATCACCGCGGCGCTGCTCGCCGTTCTGAGTGTTTTGCTTGTGGCGCTCGGAGTGCGCGCCTGGCGGCGTTCGCGGATTTCTCCGGATGAAATCGAGCGGCGCCGCCGCCTGATGCTGCTGGCAAAGGGCAAGATGGGCGACGCCAGCCTGCTGGACTTTCGCGAGAATCTCCTGGTTTATTCCTACGCGGTGCGCGGTGTGGAATACACGGCCTCGCAGGATATTTCCAAGCTGAAGCCGTTCCTGCCCGATGAGATCGCTTCGCTCGCCGGCCAC
>JBEKUO010000046.1:0-18623 GCA_049514955.1 Bryobacteraceae bacterium
ATGCTGCCATATCGGCTTGTCTACCACGACGGCTACGATTTGAACCTGGGCGATCATGTTTTCCCGTCCAAGAAATATCGCTACATCCGCGACCGTCTGCTCGCGGAGCGGTTCGCCGCGCCGGAGGATTTCGTCCAGCCGGAACCGGCCACCGACGAAGACATTCTGCTGGTTCACGAACCGGGCTGGGTGAAGCGCCTGCAGACCGGGACGCTCGACTACCACGAGATCCTGCAACTGGAGGTTCCCTACAGCCGGCAGTTGGTGGAGGCATACTGGCTGGCGGCCGGAGGCACCATTCTGAGCGCGCGCCTGGCGCTGGAGCAAGGGATAGGGTTCAACGTGGGCGGCGGATTCCATCACGCCTTCACGGGACACGGGGAAGGCTTTTGCGCCATCAACGATATTGCGGTGGGCATCCGCCGCCTGCAGCGCGACGGCCGCATTCAGCGCGCCATGGTGGTGGATTGCGATGTGCATCACGGGAATGGAACCGCGGCCATTTTCGCGGGCGACACCTCGGTATTCACGCTATCCATTCACCAGTTCAACAACTATCCCACCGAAAAGCCGCCCTCCAGCCTGGACATACATCTGCCGGATGGCGCGGGCGACGAGGAATATCTGCACCGGCTGGGTAACGGGTATCGAACGGCGCTGACTATGTTTCATCCGGAGCTGCTGGTCTACGTAGCGGGCGCCGACCCTTATTGCGAGGATCAGCTCGGCGGCCTGGCGCTGAGCCTGGAGGGTCTGCGGGAACGCGACCACCAAGTCATCTGTACCGCCCTGCATGGCGGCATTCCGGTCGCCATCGTACTGGCGGGCGGCTACGCGGTCAATGTGCAGGATACGGTGACGATTCAAACCAACACGGCGCGGGTCGCCAAGGAGGTTCTGGAACGCGAAGGGTGGCAAGGCGCGGCCAGCGCTCAGTAGGCGTTATCTCTGATTCGCTTTGAGGACCTTCTTGCGCAACCGGATGGACGCCGGCGTCACTTCCACGAATTCATCGTCGCGGATGAACTCGATGGCCTGCTCCAGATTGAGAATGCGCGGCGGCACCAGCCGTATGGCTTCATCCGCCGTGGATGCGCGCATGTTGGTCAGCTTCTTTTCTTTGACGATGTTCACGTCCAGGTCGGCGGTGCGCGCGTTTTCCCCCACGATCATGCCTCCGTACACTTCGGTTCCCGGACTGACGAAAATCTCGCCGCGTTCCTGGAGATTGAAAATAGCGTAGCCGGTGGCCCGGCCCGGACGGTCCGCCACCAGCGATCCGGTGGGGCGCGTGGGGATCTCGCCCTGCCACTCGATGTACCCGTGGAACAGCGAGTTCATGATGGCCGTGCCGCGCGTGTCGGTGAGGATCTCGCTGCGCAGCCCGATCAGGCCGCGCGAGGGCACGTGGAACTCGAGGCGCACGCGCCCGGAGCCGTGGTTCACCATCTTGTTCATCTTGCCCTTGCGCGCGCCGAGCTTCTCGATGACCACGCCCAGGAAGGACTCGGGGCAGTCGATCACCAGCAATTCCACGGGCTCGTGAAGCTTGTGGTCGATGGTGCGCGTCAGGATCTCGGGCTTGCCCACCATCAGCTCGTAGCTTTCGCGCCGCATCATCTCGATCAAAATGGCCAATTGCAGCTCGCCGCGGCCCATCACTTTGAATGTGTCGGGACCTAGCTCCTCGACCCGTATCGAAACGTTGGTGAGCAGTTCCTTATCGAGGCGTTCTCGCAGGTTGCGCGACGTCACGTAGCTGCCTTCCCGGCCGACGAAGGGCGAGGTGTTGATGGTGAACGTCATGGCGATGGTCGGCTCGTCGATCTGCACCACGGGCAGCGGCCGGGGAGTCTCTGCGCTGGTGACGGTTTCGCCGATGGTGATGCCTTCGACGCCGGCGATCGCCAGGATGTCGCCGGGCCGGCCGATGGTTTCATCCACGCGCTTCAAGCCTTCAAACGAGTACAGCTTGGTAATGCGAGTGTTGTGCTGGGTGCCATCCAGCTTGCAGATCGCGACGGTATCGCCGAAATTGAGCGTGCCGGCGAACACGCGTCCGATGGCCAGGCGTCCCAGGTAATCGCTGTAATCCAGGTTGGCGACCAGCATCTGCAGGACTTCGTCCGGATCGCCGGCCGGCGCGGGAATGTGCTGCAGGATGGCGTCGAACAGCGGCTTGAGATTGGTCGAACAATCCTCCATGGACGTTTTGGCCACACCGGTCTTGGCGACGGTGTAGAGGACCGGGAAGTCGAGTTGGTCCTCGACGGCGTCCAGATCGATGAACAGATCGTAGATCTCGTTGAGGACTTCCTGCACGCGCGCATCGGGGCGGTCGATCTTGTTGATGACCACGATGGGCGGCAGCTTGGCTTCGAGCGCCTTCATGAGCACATAGCGGGTCTGCGGGAGCGGGCCTTCGCTGGCATCCACGAGCAGCATGACGCCGTCCACGATCTTGAGGGCGCGCTCGACCTCGCCGCCGAAGTCGCTGTGGCCGGGCGTGTCGACGATGTTGATCTTGACGCCTTGGTAGCGGATGCCGGTGATCTTCGCTAGGATCGTGATGCCGCGCTCGCGCTCCAGATCGTTGGAGTCCATGACGCGCTCGACGTGCACTTCATTTTCGCGGAAGATGCCGCTCTGGTTGAGCATGGCGTCCACGAGCGTGGTCTTGCCATGGTCCACGTGGGCGATGATGGCGATGTTGCGGATCGAAGGAATGCTGTTCATTGGGTGCGTCTGGCCTACTTGGGCGAGGGGGACTCTTTTATGGTAGCGGAAGCGAGGGTGGGCGCGCCAATCGCGCTGCGCGCCGCTTCAGGGCATCTGCTGTCGCTCGGGTTGTTAGGGCGGCCGGCGATCCGGTACGCTACCTGAATGGCCCTGTACATCGTCGCGCAGTTTCATGCCAAACCAGAGTGCGAGCAGCAATTGAGCGAGGCCTTACTGGCGGTTGTGGAACCGACTCGCGCCGAGCCGGGCTGCATTGAAATCCACGTCTGCCGCGCGTTGCGGGACCCGGCCACGTTCTTCATACAGTCGGCTTGGACCGACGAGGGGGAATTCGAAAAGCATGCAGAGTTACCGCACACGAAGGCGTTTCTTTCGCGCGTGCCTCAGTTGATCGATCACGAGTTTCGGGCGGTTCGCTGCGCCCGTCTGGTGTGAAGTCAAGCGACAGGGTTGGCAGGCGGAAGCGCCTGCCCCACTTTCTTTAGCACCTGTTCGGCATGGAGCGCTCCCTCGGGCGTGTCTTCGTGCTTGAACATCAGAAAGAGATCCTTGCCCTGCCCGAGCAGTTCCTGCGCGCGCGTGGCGATCGCATCGATGTCCTCCGCCGCGTAGTCGGGCTTCCGCAGGCGGTAGTACACGAAATCCGCCGTAATCACTTCGGGCACTTCGAGTTTCTCGGACTCGGCCACGCACAGAGAGATATTGCGCCGCTCCAGCATACGGTAGACTTCATCCACCAGCCACGAAGCGTGACGGAATTCGAAAGCGTAGCGCAGGTCCTCCGGCAGGATCTCCAGGAACGCCGCGAGGAGAGCCGTATCGCTTTTCATCTGCGGCGGAAGCTGAAACAGAATCGGGCCCAACCGCCGCGCGGAGCGCAACGGGTCGATGGCGCGCAGAAAAACGGCGGTGGCCTCCGCCGCATTCTTCAAACGCAGGATATGCGTGATGCGCATGTGCCCTTTCAACGCGAACACGAAGCCGGGCGGCGTGGCGGCGACCCAGTTTTCGAGCGTCGCCGCGGAGGGCATGTGCCGGAACGTGTAGTTGATCTCCACCGAGTTCAGGCGCTGCGCGTAGTGCTCCAGGAATTTGTTCGCCGGGAGCTTGGCGGGATAGAACTGCGGCTTCCATTGCGCATAGGCAAAACCGGAAGTTCCGGCAAAGAGATGGGCCATTGGCTTATTATGGATCTCCGGAGACCCGATGGTACACCTGCTGGTAAACTGGCTGCTCAGCGCGCTCGCTTTGTGGATCGTAGCCCAGATTATTCCCGGCATCCAGGTGCGAAGTTATGGCACGGCGCTGCTGGCGACAGTGGTGATCGCCATCGTCAACGTCCTGGTCGGATGGCCGCTGAAGATCCTCACTTTTCCGCTGACGCTGCTTACGCTGGGCCTGTTTCTGCTGATCCTGAACGCATTTTTGCTGAAACTGGCGTCCATTTTCGTGCCGGGCTTCGTGGTGAGAGGCTTTCTGCCGGCATTCTTTGGATCGATCGTGCTGACCATCCTCGGCTACATTTTGCGGCACATGGTTGTCCCTCGTCATGCCGGATTATTCTACTGACGTCATCCGGCCGGAAAGCCCGGAGGATCTCGCTGAGGCACTGGGCCAGGCGGCATCCCGGGGCCAGACGATCCAGTTAGGCGGACATTTTTCCAAGCGGCTCATGGGTGGGCCGGTGGCCTCGGCGGATGTCACGATCTCCACGGCCGCCATGAACCGCGTACGGCAATACGAACCGCGCGACCTGACCATCAGCGTGGAGACCGGCATTTCCTACTGCGAGTTGAGCCGTCTGCTAGCCGAACATCGCCAGATGATCCCGCTGGATCCGCCTTTTTCCGATACCGCCACGATCGGCGGTATCCTGGCGGCCAACTGTAGCGGACCTCGCCGCCGGCTCTACGGCACGGCGCGCGACATGGTGATCGGGATGCGGTTCGCCACGCTGGAGGGCAAGCTGGTCGAGTCCGGCGGCATGGTGGTCAAGAATGTCGCAGGGCTGGACATGAGCAAAATGATGATCGGCTCGTTCGGCACGCTGGCAGCCATCGCGGTGGTCAACTTCAAGCTGATCCCGCAGCCGCCTTTCGAGCGCACGTTCGGGTTTGCATTCGCCGGCCTGGATGAGGCGCTGGCGGCGCGCGACGCCATCCTCAAGAGCGCCCTGCAGCCGGCGGCCATCGATCTGCTGAATCCGGCGGCGGCTGAATTGGAAAAACCTGCGTACACGCTGGTGGTGCAGGCAGGCGGCAATGCGGCCGCACTGGAGCGATATGAGCGGGAACTCTCCGCCATGGGCGCACATACCGTTCGGCCGGGCGCGGATGCCGCCCTTTGGCGGGCCATCCAAAATTTGACGCCGCGTTACCTGGAGGCTAACCCCGATGGCGCGGTGGTGCGCGTGTCAGGTACGCTGAAACAATTGAGGGCGATCATGCAGTCGATCCCAGGACCGGCTATCGCGCGCGCGGGCTCGGGCATCTGTTACGCGTATTTCGAAGACGCGGATGAGGCGGCCGCATTCGCCGCCACCACCGCGCGGGAGTACTCCGAGACGGTCATCGAGTTCGCGCCCGAGAACCGCAAAGAACAATTGAACCTGTGGCCCGTGCCGGGGCCCGATCTGGAAATCATGCATCGGATCAAGCGGATGTTCGATCCGCGGCGTTTACTGAACCGTGGCAGACTCTACCGCCATATCTAACCGGGCCATGGATAAGCCGCGCCAAGCGGACCTGGACCGGTGTGTCCATTGCGGACTGTGCCTGAACGCGTGCCCTACTTATCGCGTACTGGGCGTGGAGATGGACTCGCCCCGCGGCCGCATCTACCAGATGGTGCAGGTGGCGGGCGGCGCGCCGATCGGGCCCTCGTACATCGAGCACATCGAGCTGTGCCTGGCCTGCCGCGGGTGCGAAAGCGCCTGCCCGTCGGGGGTGCAATACGGCAGGCTCGTGGAAGCGGCGCGCGCGGAAATGGAAAGCGCCGTACCGCGTTCGCTTCCGGCGCGGATGATGCGGCGGTTCGTTTTCGGTCGCGTGCTGCAGTCGCCCGGCACTATGACGGTGCTCGGCACGCTACTGTATCTCTATCAAGGCAGCGGCGTGCAGAGACTGGTCCGCGGCCTGCGTTTTCTGAAATTGCTGGGCAAGTTGGGCGATGTGGAACAGCTTGCGCCGAGGGCCGAGCCGCCGTTTTTCTTCAGCCAGATCGGCAGGACCTTTCCCGCCGAAGGTCCCCGGCGCTACCGCGTGGCGTTGATGGCCGGATGCATCGCCAATGTGTGCTTCGCCCGGCTGAACGAGGCAACCGTCCGTGTGTTGCAGAAGAACGGTTGCGAAGTGGTGGTTCCCGCAGGCCAGGGATGCTGCGGCGCTCTGCACATGCACGCCGGGCTTCGCGGGGAAGCTCGGCGGCTCGCGCGCCGCAATATCGATGCGCTGGCGAACGGGGGATTCGATGCGATTCTCACGAATGCGGCGGGCTGCGGCTCGACCCTCAAGGAATACGGAGAGCTGCTGGAGCACGACGGCGAGTATGCCGCACACGCCCGCGAGTTTTCGCGGCGTATGCAGGATGTCACCGAGTTCCTGGCTTCCATCGAGTTGAATCGCAACTTTCGCCCGCTGCCACTCACTGTGACATACCAGGACTCCTGCCACCTGGCGCACGGGCAGCGCATCCGCACGGCGCCGCGCAAGCTGCTGGAAGCGGTTCCCGGGTTGACCTTTCGCGAGATGCCGCTGGCGGATCTGTGCTGCGGCAGCGCCGGCATTTACAATGTGGTCCAGAACGAGATGTCCATGCAGATTCTCGAAAAGAAGATGGAGAGCGTGAACGGCACCGGCGCGGAGGTGATCGCCACGGCGAATCCGGGCTGCATCCTGCAACTGCGGGCGGGCGCGCGGCTGCACGGGAAAGGGCAGCGCGTGGTGCATGTGGTGGAGCTGTTGGATGAGGCATACCAGGCGGCGAAGTAGTGAACATGAAGATTACCATCTTGCTTGAAGATGAACTCGTTAAGAAGGTCCGGAACGTCGCTGTTGCGCGGCATACGACTGTGACGGGCTTGATCCGCGCCTATATGGAAAGGCTCGCTGCAGTGGACGCCGCATCAGGCCGGAAGCGTAGGGAGCGCGAGGCGTTGGAACGTAGCTTCGAGCGGTTCCAGTTCAAAGTTGGAAACCGCAGATGGAAACGCGCGGACCTCTACGCCCGCTCCTGACTTACGCCTGTGACACCAGCGACCGACGAAAGCAGCGCATCGCACAAGCCCAGAGTGGATCTGATTGTCCCGCAGATGTCGGGCGGCGGATTCCCGGAATTGTCCATCAGGTTTGGTGGCTAAATCACCGTATCCGTGGCGTCGAACTGGTTGACTCGCACACACCGACGCTGTAGAGTTAGCTCTGGAGCCGCGGTGAAGCGAGCGATTCAGGTGCGAGTGTCTAGGAGCGAGAAGCAATACGTCGCCGAGTGCTTGGATCTTCCCGTCGTCACGGAGGCTGAAACGTTGGACCAACTCGCGCTGAACATCCGCGAAGCAATTGTATTGCACCTTGAAGGCGAAGATCTCGCGGAACTCGGCTTGTCGAGCAATCCCACGATTCTGGCCACCATGGAACTCGACGCCGTCGCCTGATGGGCAAGCTTCGAACTCTGTCCGGTAGAGACGTCTTCAAGATCTTTTCGTTGTTCGGATTCCACTACGTCTTCGCAGCGCGGCAGTCACGTCAAGCTGCGCAGGACCTCGCCAACCGGGACGCGCCAGACGCTCACAATCGTGTTGCATGATGAGATCGACAAAGGAACTCTCAGGGCCATATACTGTCAGGCCCTCCGATATATTGCCGAGCCGGATCTTCGGAATCACTTTTACACGGATTGAGGCGACCCAGCCAACCTGGCCGTTAACCCACCCGCAACACCGCCGCGCCGCGCACCTCATCGTGCTTCAGCGCATTCAGCGCGGCGTTGGCCTCCGCCAGCGGGAACTCCTGCACCTGAGTATGGATGGGAATCTCGGCCGCGATCTTGAGGAAGTCCTCTCCATCGCGCCGCGTGTTGTTGGCCACGCTGCGAATCACACGCTCGTGATACAGCAGGTTGTAATCCATCTGCGGAATAGGGCTCATGTAAATACCGCCCAGCACCACCGTGCCGCCCTTTTTCAAAACACGCAATGCGGAGACGACCAGCTCGCCTGCGGGCGCGAAGATGATGGCGCTATCGAGCTTCTCCGGAGGCTGATCGTCGCTGGCGCCGGCCCATTCCGCGCCGAGCTCCCGCGCAAGCTGCCGGTGCGGCTCGTCGCGCGTCATGGCATAGACCCGCACGCCCCAATGCCGCGCCACCTGTATGGCTACGTGCGCCGCTGCGCCGAATCCGTACAACCCCAACGTGCCGCCCTTCTGAATGTCCGACAAGCGCAGCGAGCGGAAGCCTATAATGCCGGCGCAGAGCAGCGGGGCGGCAGCCATGTCGCTGAAGCCTTCCGGAATCGGATAAACGAAGCTCTCGGGCGCGACGATGTACTCCGCGTAGCCGCCATCCACCGTGTAGCCGGTGAAGGTCGCATTGCCGCACAGGTTTTCGCGCCCGGAGCGGCAGTATTCGCAAACGCCGTCGGTGTGATGCAGCCAGGCAATTCCAACGCGCGCTCCCGGGCGGAAGCGGCCGGCGTCGGGGCCGTTGCGCTCGACGCTGCCGACCACCTGGTGGCCCGGAATCACCGGACGTTTGCGCGGCGGCAGTTCGCCTTCGACCACGTGCAGATCGGTACGGCAGACGCCGCAAGCATGCACGCGCACCAGCACTTCTCCCGATCCGGGCTCGGGCACAGGCGCTTCCATGAACACCAGCGGATTCTGCTCCACCGGGGCGGACGATTCCAGAACGCACGCTTTCATGACTGCCCTTTCATAGCTCACCCAGTGCCGCCAGATCCCAACTCGCCTCGGGACGCACGACAATGTGCTCGTGGTCGCCGTAGACGGCGCGGACCGTAGCTGCGTCCAGCGTTTTGCCGGCAGCATTCACGGCGCCGGCCAGGCAGATGCGGCGCGGCGCCAGCGAGGCCGCGATATCCGGCAAATCCGTATGCAGCAGGATGCCCGGCACGAAATTCGCGAACGGCGCGTGGTATTCTTCCGTCTCCACGATATCGCGATAGGAAACCAGGCTGGCGGCCAGATACAGCTCGGCGATCGCGGGATCCATTGCCGCGGCGAACAGAGCCGGCACTGTCAGCCGGGCCGATGCCGCCACTTTCATGTGCAGCCCGCGCAGCGCCGGATGTGCCCGCAGAGCCGCCGACAGCGCCAGTATATCCGTGACTCGCTGGCCGAGCAGCGGCCGGCCGAATATGAGCGAAGCCCAGGAGTAGTCCTCCTCGCCGGCATGTGGACGCGCATAATATGAGGAGCCCCGGCCGACTTCCGGCGCAAGAACTCCGATGCCGCGCAGATCGGCTACGCAGACCGCATAACCGCGCTGCGCAAGTGTCGGATACAACTCGCCCTCGTGCCACCGCGTGTTGCGGCCGGCGGGATCCAGCGCCAGCAGCAGCGGTTTGGTGGCGTCGCGCGCGGCGGGCAGATACAGCCAGGCCGGCAGCCACACGCGCGGGGCGCTGGAAACTTCCAGGGCTTCGATCGCGAGGTTGCGCCAGGAAACGCGCCGGAGCACCGTCGCCTGCAGGCCGGCGGGCGGGCGTTCCGCGCCCAATAACTGGTCTAGCGGCGCGGTTCGGACGACGATTCGCCGTGCACGGTTCAAGGTGAACGGCGTCTCGCTGTGAAACGAGCGCAGCACACTGCCGCTTTCCGACACCCACAACGTCTGTTCGGGCTCCGGCACAACTTCCGGCTCCTCCGTGATCGGCGCCGCGTCGGGCTTGAGCCAGCGCGCGAACCAGTTGTAGACCTGCATGCGCGAATCGTACGCCAGCCCGTGCGGCAGCGGGGTATCGGCCCACGCCAGCCGGTCCGCTGCGCCGAGTCGAGAGTAAACCGCGCGGAGCTTCTGAAATTCCTCCCAGCCGCTGCGCACGTATTCCGAAGAGTACGTGGCGAAGAAATCCATATCGCTGACCGAAATCAGCAGCGGCTTGGGCGCGAACGGATACAGCAGATCCCAGCGGTCGAAGCCGAGCGGCCCGGAGCCGATCAGGTTCTGCTCGGCATCGTCGGTAGATCCAGGCGGATTGAAATTTGCGCAGGCCACGTTCTCCGTATTGCCGCTACACACCGCGGCCGCGGCCAGCCGGTCGTCCACGGCGGCGAGCAACATGGTCAGCGTGCCGCCGCCGGATTGCCCGGTGGACGCCAGCCGCTTCGGATCGACGAGCGGGTGCGCGGCCAGCACGTCCAGGCTGCGCACGGCGTCCCAGACCTGCATGCGCGTGGCGGTATCGCCGAGCAGCAGCATCTGTTTGCCGGGCACGGTGTGTTCGTTATCCGGATTGCCCCCGCGCGTCTTGTGGCCCGTAGAATCCGGGTAGTAGATGCGTTCCCCCTGTCCCATGGGATCGAATGCCAGAACCAGGAAGCCCAGCTTCGCCAGCCCCTGGCAGCAGAGCTGATAAGAATCGTACGCTTTGCCGTTGGGCGAGTGGCCCATCTGAAACAGCACACCCGGAAAAGGCGGCGGGCCCGCGTTGGTAGGTATGTAAAGATTCGCCGGGATGTGGAAGTTTGGAACGCTCTCGTAGACCAGTTTTTCGACTTTGTAGCCGCGGCGCTCGAAGGAGCCCAATGTGCGGGTGTTCAGCGCAGTTCGCTGGGGCAGGCCGCCGGCCAGCTTCCAGAAAGTTTCGCGCACCCATTGCTGCCGCTGGTGAATGGCTTCCGGGGAGGTAAGCTTCGCGATCTCGCGGTTGCGCTCTTCGTAGGCGCGGGCCGCCAAATCGCGCAGGAAATCCGGCAGGGCGCGGGCGTACTCGCGATAGGCCACGCCGGGGAAATCGGATTGGGATCGGGCAGGCCGCCTCGCCAGCGCCAGGAAGGCCGGCATCGAGAGCAACTGCCGACGGGACAGAATCAACCGCTCCCTCACGGTCGCGGCTCTGATCGACCTTTCGGAGCCTCGCGCGTTAGCAAGCGGTATGGGGGACACCACATCAGTGTAGCGCCACGAGCGCTTCGCTCAACAGGGCTGCCGTGGTCTGGGCGTGCGGCTCCTGCAGCCACGTGACATGATCCCCAGGCGCCTTATACAACTGGAATCGGCCTCTGCACAAATCGCGCCAGCCGAGCCGCGGATCTTCCAAGACCCGGCTACCGACCGGCTGATCCTGTGCTATTAACTGCACAATATCGGCGTCGATCGGCTTCGGAATGTACATACGAGCCGCGATCTCAAGCAGGCTCGCGCCGTCTGTTGCCGGAGCCACGGCAGGGGCTATACCCGCGCTCGCCAAACTGCTTTGCGCGCGGGCCCAGGTCTTCCTTCCCATGAGACGCCCGACCGTCTTTGCGTGCGCCACGACCTCGCACACACCGGGCCCGTTCTCCCGGATCACGTCCCAGTAACGCCGCCGGCTGCGGAGGATGCGCGGATAGCCCGGCGTAGGCGTGTCGAACAGCGCCACCAGCCGGACCTCCGCGCCTCCCGAGATAAGCTGTTGAGCGGCTTCAAAGGCCAGAATGCCTCCGAAACAGTACCCGCCCAGTATGTACGGGCCCTGCGTCCGAACATTCCGGACCGATTCACACACCCGGGCAGCCAGTTGTTCTACCCTCTCGAAGCCTTCACCGTCACGCACCGGAGCGTTCAGTACGAACACTGGCTGCGCGCTGTCCAGATGCTTCGTGAGGTGGCGGAACACGTAGAGGTCGTCCGGGCGGGAAGTGATGCAGAACAGCGGGACACGCGATCCGGGCCGCCCATAAAAGAGCATATCCGGCGCGCCCGATGCGTTGCCATCCAACGCCAGGGCGACTTGCGCGATGGTGGGCGCCCGCAGGAACAGCGCAAACGGAAACTCTTTGCCGAATTCCTCCTGAATACGCACGACAAGGTGCGTGGCCCTCAGGCTGTCGCCGCCGGACTCGAAGAAGTTCGCGGTAGCGCTGACGCGGGCGAGACCCAGCGCGTCTTGCCAAAGCCCGGCGAGGCGCTTTTCGGTGGCGGTTGCGGGCGCGTCAAAATGCTCTGGCTGCGCGGTTCGCGGGGCGTGCTGTGGAAGCAGTCGCCGGTCGATTTTGCCGGTCGCGGTCATCGGCATTTCTGCCAGCGTGGTGAAGACCGCCGGCAGCATGTAATCCGGCAAGCGCCTTGACAGGTGCAGGCGCAGTTCTTCCGGGGCCGGCCCGGGCGGCTTCCAAGCCGTCAGGTAGGCGGCGAGACTCTGACGGACGCCGTCATCCTGAACGATCACCGCGCACTGGCGCACGCCCGGATACTGTGCCAGGACCGCTTCGATCTCCTCGGGCTCGACCCGGAAACCGCGAATCTTCACTTGCCGGTCCACGCGTCCAACGAACACCAGGTTGCCGTCCGGAAGAGAAAACACAATGTCGCCCGTGCGGAACAGCCGCTTTCCCGGATCCGCGCCGTATGGATCTGGAACGAATCGCGCCGCAGTGAGTTCCGGCGCGTTCAGATACCCGCGCCCCACACCGTCGCCCCCGATGTAGAGCTCGCCCGGAACGCCCACGGGGACCGGATTCCGGTGGTCGTCGAGAACGTACACCCGGATGTTTGCGATGGGCTTCCCAATGGGCGCCATCGAAGCTCCCTCCCACCTTGACGTGCCGGCCTCGTAAACTGTGACGACGGGAGCGGTTTCCGTGGGCCCGTAAGCGTTGAACAGCCGGATCCGGTCCTCGGTGGCGCGCCTCCAGGCGATCAGCGCCGCCGGGTTCATACGCTCCATCGCTACGATCACCGCCCGCAGTGACGGCGGCATGGCCAGCCCACCGCCGGAGATAGCGGCCACCCATTCGCTCCACCAACTGGCCGGTAGCCCGGTGATCGTGATACGGTGCGCCTCGATGCGCCGCAGGAACTCGGCTATCGAGTTGCCCGCCGGGTCCAGACAGAAAACCAAAGATGCGCCGTTGCCGAGATAAGTGAAAATCTCGGAGACGAAAGTATCTGATCCGATTGCGCCGAACTGCAGCCGGCGGTCGGCGCAGGAGACGCCATACGCGCGCGCTACGGCCACCGCGTAATTCGCGAGCGCGCGGTGCGTGATGACGGCTCCTTTCGGCCTCCCGGTCGAACCCGAGGTGAAGGCCGCGTATGCCGCGTTTTCAGGTTTGGCGATGCAGGGGAGATTCGACGGGGATTGCCGCGCGATGGCGGCCTCGACGCGTTCGAGGATCAGGACCTCGCATCCGCAGCCAGTCAGCTTCGTGGCGTGGCCCTCTGTGGTGATCAGCAATTTCGGGCGCGCATCCTGAAGCATCGATGCCAGCCGCTCCGCTGGAAGATCCGGAGATAGAAGCGCAAACGCCGCACCTGCTTTCAGCACGGCTATTACGGCGATGACCGCCTCCGGCGAGCGGTCCATGCATACGCCCACGAAGTCTTCTGGTCCGGCACCGCGCTCCCGCAACAATCCCGCGAGTTGGTTGCTTTGCCGGTTGAGCTGTTCGAAGGAAATGGACCTGCCGGCATCGTCGAGGGCCACCGCCGCAGGCCTCCCCTCGGCCTCGCGCTCGAAAAGCTGGTGGGCGCAGAGATCCGTCGCATACGCCGTCGCCGTCTGATTCCGCTCCTCGACCAGCCACTTGCGCTCGCGCCTGCTCAGCATGTTCAGTTCGCGCAAGCGGCCGTGCGGCTGCTCGACGAAGCTCCTGAGCAACGCCTCGAGATGCCCTGCAATGCCGGCGATGGTGTCGCGGCAGTAGAGGCGCGTGTCGTAAATGACATCCAGACTGAGAAGCGGTTCGCCGTAGGCGGCCAGCGTGAGCGGGGAATCCGTACGCTGTACGCGCGTCAAGGTCCGGCGGCGCCAGTTTCCACCCAGCTTCCGCATGGTGTCGGCCGGCCGTTCATGTTCGTAAACGAACAGGCTGTCAAACGGCGCCATCCCTGGCGGCAGTATGTTCCATTCGCGAAGTTTGCTGAGAGGCGTGTGCTCGTGCTCCCGCGTCGCGAGCACCTGTTCGCGGACCTGCTTCAACCAGGGCAATACGGGCGCGTCCGGGGGCGCGGCCATCCGGAACGGCAGGGTGTTGATCAGCAGTCCGACCATATTTGCAGCGCCTGTTGGAGAGCGCCGGCCAGCCCGCGTCACTCCGAACACCACTTCCGGCATTCCGCTATACCGGCTCAACAGCAAGCCCCATGCGCATTGCACCAATGTGCCGGCCGTCACCTCGTGCCGGCGGGCAAACTCCTGAATCCTTCCGGTGAGTTCTGGCGAGCAGGTGGCGCTCCCCCTCGCCACGTCGTCGCCGCCTGCGGAGTCCGCCAGCCGCAGGCGATCCACGATGTAGCCGGTCGTGTGCGAAACTCCCGCCAGGTGCTCCCGCCAATATCGCTGCGCGGCGGTGAAATCCTGCCGGTCCAACCAGTCTAGGTGCGCGGTGAAGGAGTTCGCCGCCGGCAAACGCACTTCGTCGCCCCGGCCGAGCACCTCATAAACCTCGAACCATTCTCTCCATGCGATCGCATAGGACGCGCCATCGAGCAGGGCGTGGTGGCTGGTCCAGATCAGTGTCGATGATCCACCCGGCGTCCGCAGCACGGTGAAACGCATCGGGACGCCTTGTGCGAAATCAAAACCGCGTGCGCGGTCTGCCGGCAGAAACTCGGCGAGCTGCCCGTCTTCCCCGTGCCACGGGATCTCCACGCCTTGCTGGACCCGTTGCCCGACCGGTTCCCCTGCACGGGTTTCAATGCGGGTACGCAAAGCCGGATGTCGCGCGGCCACCACCCGCCACGCGCGCTGCAAAAGAGCGCTGTCCAGTGCCTCGCCAGTTTCGCAGACATCCTGCACGATGTAGACGCCCGACTGCGGATCCCGCATCGATGCCAGGACCATGCTGGTTTGCATCGCCGTGAGCGGCCGGCACTCCGACTCTTCTAGACGGAGCATTCGACAACTCGTGAGACTCTGCTGCTTCGCCGTGAGGTGCCGCGCGGCAGCGCCACGAGGATCGGGCAGCGCTCGCCGAAAGCGTGCGGCGGAGCCGATATGGCGATGTCTTCGAAGAACTCTTCAAGCACCGACCGCAGCTCCGCCATTGTCGAGAATGTGTGGACGGTGTCCCTGCCGCGGTACAGTTCCATCATTCTTATTCCCTGTGCGTCCCAACCGGTTTGCGCGATAAGCGCGGTTTCGTCGATGTTCCGGCTCGCCCAATACCGGTAGACTTCATCCACCGCAACCCCCCGCCCGGTGCTCCCTTGCATCGCCATCAGCAGGCGAAGCTTGAACCAGTGGAAGCTGGGGATCACGCCTCGGTACAGGTCTTCGATCACCTCTTCCTTGCGTTCCTGTTCTGAGGGTTGAACGTAGCAGCGCAGCACCAGCATGCCGTCTCTGCGCAAAACGCGGCGTGCTTCCGCCGCCAGCGCTCGAAAGCCGTGCGGATAGCCCACGCACGAAAAGCTTCCGTCACCGATAACGATATCGCAGGACGATTCGCTCAGCGGCAAACTGCGCCAGTCGGCGACGACCGCGGCTCTTCTTCGCGGAATGTTTCCCGGCCACACCCCCTGCACCATGGGCAGCGAATTATCGGCTGCCATGAGCCAGGAGCCGCGCGGCCACTGCATCTGCGCGATCCGCTGAGTGACGCCTAGCAACAGCCCGTGCAGCCGCCGCCCCGGATGGCGCGCGGCCCAGCCAGCCACCGCGCTTTCCATGCTGCCGATGTCCGCGCTCGATGGCACCAGCGGCGGACCCAGAGCGCTGTAGGCCCCGCACATCCCGTCCCAATATGTCGTATCCGGCACTGAGACCAGATGATACCATCTGCCCGGCGGGCGCGATTCGTGGCATCATCTTTACTTGCCCACCGTAACGCCGTTTGAGGATGCCAGTAGCGCGCCTGCCGTGTGCGGATTCCTGCACGAGCCGGATGCGCCCGTCCACGGCTTGGTCTTGGCACACGGCGCGGGATCGAACGCAGGCGCGCCGCTGCTGGTGGCGGTGGCTGACGCATTCGCCGCGGCGGGGATCGCGGTGTTGCGTTGCGATCTGCCATTCCGCCAGGCTCGGTCGCACGGGCCCCCGTTCCCGGCGGCGGCGCCGCAGGATCGGGCTGGCCTCCGGCGCGCGGTGGTCGTACTGCGCGGGCGTGTCTCCGGCAGCGTTTTCCTCGGGGGTCATTCCTACGGCGGCCGGCAGGCGACCATCCTGGCGTCGGCCGAGCCGGACGTCGTGGCAGGCCTGCTGCTGCTCTCCTATCCGTTACATCCGCCGCGGCGCCCCGCCGATCTGCGCACCGCGCATTTCCCGCAGATCGCCACACCCGCGCTCTTTCTGCATGGCACGCGGGATCCGTTCGGATCGGTGGAGGAGATGCGCGCTGCGCTGGAATCGATCGCGGGGCCGCATCAACTGGTGGCCATCGAAGGTGCGGGCCACGATCTCGGTGGCAAGGGCTCGTATGCGCGGGTCGCGGCCACGGCGCTGGATGCTTTTTGGCAATTCGCTGGTTTCGGCTGATTCGGCTGTGGCGCACGCTTCAGCGTGCTGCCGTGGGTTTCAGCCTGCGGAAGGCGAGCAGGGCTCGCCTGCGCCGGCAAGAGTGCCGGCGCGGCAGGCAGGAGTGCCTGCGCCACGCGGCTGTTTAGACACGGAGCGAAAAGAACATAAGCTGTCTGTTTTGTTTCACACAGCAATCGGCCCGGGCAGCCAACTTTCTCAGAACAACGTCAACTCGAGCGGCGCGCCAGTAGCGCAGCCCAGCAGTTTTGCGGCGGAGGCCTGGCCCACGGAGATCTCGTAATACCCCGAGCTGCCCACGATCAGGAACGGCTCGCCGGGGCCGCATTCGGCATAGTGGCGCGCCAGCACGCTTATCCGCTGCGGCCCCACCACCATTTCGAATGCGTGTTTATCTAGATCCGGAAAGTCCTCGACGGAGAAGTTCGTCACGATGTTGCCGAAACGGTCCACCTTGAGAATGGCGCCGGTCCAGGCTCGCCGGCCGGTGCGCGCGGGCTTATCGAAACTGAGGCGCAAATAATCGTCGATGAGTTTGCCGAAGCGCGCCGGCGCGATGCCACGGGCAAGGTGGGCAGCCACGGGTGCGAAGATGTCGCGGCCGTGGAAAGTCTGGCTCACCGGCTTCAGAAAGTAACGGTCGCTCGAAATGGCGCGCACCTTGTGCGGTTCGCGCGCGTAGATCATCGAGAGCACGCCGTTATCCGGTGCGATGAAATATTGGCCGGCGGCCCGGGCTAGAATCGGCCGGCGGGAAGTGCCCACGCCGGGGTCCACCACCACCACGTGCACGGCGCCGCGCGGAAAATAGCGATACGCCTGCGAAATCAGGAAGGCGGCCTCCGCGATCTCAAAAGCGCCGACGCCGTGGCTGAGATCCACGATGCGCGCCGCCGGGCAGGTCGACAGGATGACGCCTTTCATCGCGGCCACATAATGGTCGGTGAGGCCGAAATCGGTGGTCAGGGTAATCAGCGGGCCGGGCATTGTTAGAATGAAAAGAAGTGCAGCGTTTCTACTTCGACCACAACGCCACAACCCCGGTGTCTCCAGAAGTGCTGGAGACCGCGGTGACGTGTCTCAGTCAAGTGTATGGTAACGCTTCCAGCATCCATCATTTCGGGCAGGTAGCCAAGCAGCGGCTGGAGATGGCGCGGCGGCAGACGGCCGGGCTGATCGGGTGTAAGGCGCGCGAGATCGTGTTCGTCAGCGGCGGGACCGAGGCGGACAACCTGGCGCTGCTCGGAACCGTGCGCCATGTGCCGGGCGCCTCGCGGCATGTGATCACCACCGCCATCGAACATCCCGCGGTGCTGAATGCCTGCGCGCAACTGGAGCGGGAGGGTGTGGCGCTCACATATGTGCGGACGGGCGCGGACGGCATCGTGGATCCGCATGACATCCGGCGCGCGCTGCGGCCGGACACGGTGTTGGTCTCCGTAATGCATGCGAACAACGAATTGGGAACAGTGCAGCCGGTGGCAGAAATTGCGGCTATCACGCGTGAGGCGGGCGTATATCTGCACGTGGATGGCGTGCAGGCGCTGGGCAAGATCCCCGTGGACGTGGAGGCGCTGGGCGTGGACCTCTACAGCATGAGCGGCCACAAGATTTACGCGCCCAAGGGCATTGGCGCGTTGTACGTCCGGCAGGGCACGCGGCTGGGCGCGATCCTTTTCGGCGGTCATCACGAGCGCGAGCGCCGTCCAGGTACGGAGAATGTGCCGGGCGCCGCGGCGTTCGGCTGCGCGGCTGAACTGGCAGGCGTGCACTTGGAGTCTGAGGCGCAGCGAATAAGCGCGTTGCGCGACAGGCTGGAATCCGCGATCCTGGCGCGTATACCGCACGCGGGCGTGAACGGTGACCGCGCACGGCGGACGCCGAACACCACCAATCTATACTTCGATTGCCTGGAAGGCGAGGCGCTGGTGATCGCGCTGGACCTGCGCGGCTTCGCTGTTTCGAGCGGGGCGGCCTGTTCGAGCGGCGCTGTCGAGCCGTCGCACGTGCTGTTGGCGATCGGCCTGCCGGCGGATCGAGCGCGCGCCAGCATTCGTTTTTCCCTCGGCCACGAGAATACGGCAGGGCAGGTGGATGCGCTCGTGGAGGCGGTGGCCGCATCCGTGGCGCACCTGCGCAAGCTTTCCCCGGTGACTGTATGAGCGACACTCCCATCGCCGTAGCCATGAGCGGCGGTGTCGATAGCTCCACGGTCGCGGCGCTGCTGGCACGGCGCGGCCAGCGCGTC
>JBEKUO010000047.1:0-18602 GCA_049514955.1 Bryobacteraceae bacterium
ATCAACCCGCGCGGCGTAAAGCGCAAGATGAGCAACTACAACTTGCGTTCCCGTCGACGGGGGCGCACGCGCCGGGTCGATTTCAGTGCGCGGGTGAGGATTGTTAAGTGAACAGTATTGCAGCTAACCCATTTATTTAGAGCCTCTTGTTGGGCAATATCGGTAGCCTGACGGCCTTACCTCTCGCCGGCGAGGACAGCAAGCAAAATCTGAGACCCCTGCACCCGCCCAAACAAAGCGGAGCGCCTGAATTAGTACCCTTTTAGGTCCAGCAAGAAAGATTGCATCACCGAATCCTTCCATGCGGGATACAATGGAAACCAATCAACGGCGTTCTCAGTTCGGTCCCGTGAATAGATCGCCAAAAACGGCTCGCTGTTAGAAGGAGGATATCGCGATGCCTGCACCTGCCTGCACACGCTGGGCCCGGAACACGTCGTTTCGATTCGCCACCACAGCTCTGGTTTTCATGGCGGTGCTCTCTTCGGTTGCGCTCGCTCAGCCGGCGGTCACCGTAAGCCCCAAGAGCGGGCCACCGACTGATAAACTCGCTGTGAGCGGCGCCGGATTCGCCGCCGAGGAAGCCGTGGATATCTACTTCGACACGACTGACCTCGCTCTGGCGGCCACAAGTCCCGGAGGTTCATTCAGAGGCATCCATCTGACCATCCCCGCCTCGGCTCAGCCGAGTGAGCATTGGATCACAGGAGTTGGGAGATCCAGCGGGCTGGCGGCGCAGACCCCTTTTCTGGTGCGAAGGGACTGGCCGCAATTCCTGGGCGGCCCCGAGCATCACGGCTACAATTCCACCGAGAACGTATTGAATGCGTCCAACGTAGCCGGCCTGCAACTGTTGTGGAAGGCTTCCACGCAAGGAATTAACTCGTCGCCGGTGCTGGTGAATGGAGTGATCTACGTGGAGTCGCTGTTGCGCTACCTGTATGCTTTCGATGCCGTGAGTGGGAAACTGTTGTGGATGGCGCCCGCCGGTAACTCGTCCAACAATTACGCCGCCACGCCGGCCGTGGCGAACGGCGTCGTCTATGCCGTCGCGAACGACGGGCTTTTCGCCTTTGATGCCAACACCGGGCAACCGCTATGGAACGCGTTCTCGGGCTCCGGCACTGGGGGGCTCACCGTGGCGAACGGGGTAGTGTACGTGGACGCTGGGGACTTTTATGCAGTAAATGCTGCGACGGGACAGCCGCTATGGAGCGCACCCATCGGCTCTTACTTCCAGGCTATGGCGGGGGTGGCGAATGGGGTGGTCTACAAGGGGGGGCTCGATGGATTTATGTACGCGCTCGACGCTGCTACCGGGCAGCAGATCTGGAAAAGCGCGTACACGCTCGGATCCATGGGCGGCGCGGCCGATGTGGCAAACGGCGTAGTCTACGAGCAGTCATACAACTTCTTTTTCGCCTTCGACACGGCCAGTGGGCAGACGCTCTGGAGCGCACCCCTCGACCCCATGGTCTCCGGCCAAGTCTCCTCTAGCCCCGCGGTAGCCAACGGGGTGGTCTACGAAGGCCCTTTTGCCTTCAATGGCGTCTCTGGACAACTGCTCTGGACCGCGCCCATCGCTGGATACGTCCTCTCTACCACGGCGGTGGCCAACGGGGTGGTCTACCTGGCAGGCGGGAATCCGGGATCTCCGTATGATCTTAACGTCTACGCACTCGACGCGCTCACTGGAAAGATACTGTGGACGACCGTTACCGACGGTGCGGTCCAATCGGCGCTGGCGGTGGCGAACGGTGTGCTCTATGTGACGTCCCCGAACACCGTTTACGCCTTCGGCCTGCCGCCCGCAAGCCCACCCGTCCGCCCCAACCCTGCGTCGCTCCAACCTGCCTATCCAACTGAATGAATGGCGGCGATGATCCTTCCCGTGCGGTGCGTTGCTTTGACCGCATCGCCGACCACCCTGCAACGAAATCGTACGCCATCGTCGGCGTCGGTTCGCTTCACCGTCGTCTCGCCTTCCCCGATCGCCACTACTGTGCCCGCTGGTGCGACCACCGGCAAGGTCCAGGTGGCGATGCCAAGCAGCACGCTTTCGAGCAACGTGCCCTTCCGCGCGCTGCCGTAGAGCCGGGCGAACAACGGCGTTGTCCCTCGATATCGGTAGCGGTTTGCAGCTACCCAATAGCCGCCAACTTTCGTCCCAGTGCCTTCAGGGACGTTGCCGGGTGCTGCCGGGATTCTCGTGATGTATACTTGCTCCGGAGGGAAACCAAAATGGAAATGCCCCGTATCTTCAAGGTTCTTACTTTAGCGACGATTGTTCTGGCTGTGGCCTCTGTGGCCGCGGCCCAGTCGCGCGTAATCCCGGCGGCTGGGAACGCCAGGGTCGTACGCGTGCCTGGCACATCCAACCCTTTTTTGGCGGGCATGCCTCCTGGCACGACCTGCTGTGAAGGCGACTCTGTTCCAGCCGAGTCTCCGGTCGCGTGAGAGGCTTGGTGCTGATACCGGGCAAAACGCTTTCCTTCGGCGCGGTCGGACACGAAGCCTACGGCCCCGGCTACCCTCTGTTTGGCCCGGATGGCGATTCCGCGCTCTTCGTGAACGACCCTTCGCTCAACGGCATCTGCGGATACAATGCTCCCGTCGACGCATTGGTTGGAGTGTTTCTCACCGATAGCGAGCCCATCGATAATCCCGCGCCCCCTAGCCTGGACTTCGGCCCTACGGGTATCGGGACGGACTTCCCAACGCTCGCCCCGGCGTTGCAACAAATTTTCTTCATCGGCGACGGATTAACGGGGACCGGCACTGGCACGAGACAGACTTTCGTGGTGCCCAGCGGAGCCACTCGCCTCTACCTCGGAGTTGTCGACGGCTTTGGCTGGTCGAACAACATCGGATCATTCATCGTGGCCATCGAGTAACTTTCGTGGGGCAGGCCCTCGGCCTGCGGCGGCCTCTCAGGCCGCCCGTGTCGTCAATGACCAGGATAATTGCGAACACGGCTCGGGCGCGCTCCGTCCGCTATTCAGGTAGCGGCAATGGCCTCACACGCGGTAATCCCCGAACGAAAGCCCGCCTGCCTTTCGATGGGGAAGGGTTATTTCGCGGCCATTCTTGCCCGGGGCAAGCACGATGTTCTCGGAGACAGTTCCGTCTGCGCACAGGAACCTTCGGCAAGTGGACTTCTCCAACTCTGCCTTGCCGCTCGTAGGGCGTAGCATCATGCGGAAGCTTTTCCGCGGCTTCCCGTCTGCGCCTCCAAGTTGATCCTCCAGCCGGCTAAGGCGCCTGTTCATCGCCTTCATCTCTTCGCCTTGATGTAGCAGACTCGGACGAGGAGGTCGTCGGTACGGTGGCTGGCCGTCGAGGCCGGCTCCGGTCCAGGGCGCTCCTGCCACTCGAACCAATCTTCGGCGTCCGCCCCTGGTGGTAGCTCTCTCACGGTGACGACGTGCCGTGGCCCGATGTAATCGTCGGGCAGCGTCCTGAGATAGCCGTACTGGACTGTGATGCGCTGGCGCCCGATGTTCGGACGCCGCGTTCAAGGCGCGTCAGCCTGGAAGCAGTGTCCTCACCAGCGCCTCTTATAAGACTGTAAGACGGCATTGGTCGCAGCGTTAGACGGCATGTCGCCGCCGCGCGAACCGTGCGCGCGGCGGATAACCATGGTTAGCACGTGTTTTGGCTCTAAGGCGGGCGTTATAATCGGCCCGTATGCGCGTTTTGATGCTGGCCGGCTGGATGGCATGGGTGGCTTACGGTGCGGTGGCGCATGTCCCCATCAAGAACGGCTTGGAGTTAAAGGCCGGCGAGGCTTGGGTCCTCAACATGGACGCGTGCGGCCAGGTGGAAATCGGCTGGGAGGCGGTGCAGCCGAAGCGCTGCGCGAGCGATTGCGTCCAGGTCACCTATCTGCCCACGAGCTTGGTGTTTGCCGCGGCGCAGAACGGGCTGGGGAGGTATACGCCGGTTGCCGGGAAGGTCTTGGTCGAATACAAGAACGTGGGGACCGATCCCGTGACTCTGAACATTTATGGCTTGCAACGGACCTGCGATGCCGAGGCTTGCCAGTTTCTGGCCAAAGGCGAGAAAGGCAGGGCGCTGACTTTCAAGGTGGAGGAATTCAAGAGCATCACGACCAGCAAGGATGAATCGTACTCCGTGATTACCGGCGTCACCACGCTGGGGCGGCCGTTTCGCGTCCGCGTGGTGTGGTGGACCGATGACAAGGTGGGGCGCTTCCGTTGCGCGCAATTCATCCAGAGGTATCTGACCAACCACACGCCCAAGGAGCAATACCGGCCGTACATTCTGGACGGCGAAGCAGTGGGCGAGGGAAACAACATCGTCCTGCGGCATGTCGATACGTGCGTGCCCAAGGCGCCGAATTTCGTGTCTCTGAACGATTTCAAATAGAGTTCACCTGCCGTCGTCCGGCAATCTGTACCTGTACCTGCTGGTGGATGATGGCAGCCTTTATGCAGTCCACCCCTTAGGCAGCGCGGGAGCTGCCCCGGATGCCAAGGCTGCCGCCGCAAATTGGGTGGAAAATATCGCCTCGGAGCTTGACGACGCGATGCGCAAAACCCCTCAGCCACGGCCGCAGGATTTGCGCCGCGACAGCCCCGTCGGCATCTCCTCGCGGTTCAACGCGACCGGCCGGGCGCTGGACGAAATGCGCGCCCGCATGGCGCCGCTCGCCGGCATGAAAGAGCCGCCGCAATCCACTCGGGCCATAAAGTCGATCCACGGAACGGTTCACCATCAAACGGAACGCTTTGACTTGCTGTTCAGACCACTCATCGCACAGGATCACGGGGATTCCGGTTATGTCGTATTTCCCGGAGTGAAGTGAGGCGGCACGACACACTTCGCCGGTGGTCGCAGCGCTGCGATCTGTTTCTTCCGGAATGGGGCACACCAGGATCATCGGACTATGAAGAGTCGAATGCCGGCAAGGGGTGGTGGCAGCGCGGCGCCGTTGTGGTTATTGGTCGGCGGCCCAGTCGACCACATGCAGATGTCCCACCTTACATGCCGGGCAGAGTGGCTGGTGCGAGACGATGACGAGGGCCTCGCGGGGTGCGGGCGGTAAAAGTTTACGGCACTGCTGGATGATCCTTCAGAACCGCACGCAAGCGCGCCCTCGATCACGCCAGCGGAAATTCTGCGAGCGCTTCGGCGGGCACGCCTGCGACGCGGCGTGGTGCTTGAGCAGGGCGTTCCTGCGCAAGCCAGACGAGCGCGCCCAGCGGCGGTTCGGGCAAACTGCCGGTGTGCTCCGTATCGGCAGTCGCTTCGGCGACGGCTGGATCGACGAAGAGCGAGCTACGGCAGCCAGAGGTCGCCGCGGCGCCCGCGCTCGATCCACGCCGACGGAGATTGTGCGAGCGCTTCGGCCGGCACGCCCGCGAGGCGGCGTGCTGCTTGCGTTAGGCCTTCCTGCGGGGATCGGACGAGGGAGCGTTCCGCGGCGGTTCGAGCGCTGCGGCCGGCGCTCCGCGTCGGCAGACGCTTCGGCGATGGCTGGAATCGACAATGGACGAGCTACGCCAAGTAGAATGCGCCGCGCCGCACCCGCCCCATCCACGCCGGCGGAAATTCCGCGAGCGTTTCGGGCGTCACGCCCGCGAGGCGGCCCAGCTGGTTGCGTAGGGCGTTCGTGCGGTGCCAGGCCTTCGCACACACCGCGAGCTACCTACCGCAGGTACAACTCGTCGGCCCGCACGCGCTCGATCCACCGGCGGCGATATTCCCACCCAATGGACGCTGCCAGCTTATATCGTTTGGTGCAGAGCTACCTGAAGCGGATGCCTGGCGCCGCCAGGACGAGCCGCCAAGACCGCCAAGAAGAGGACAACTCACTTGGGTGCCGCGAAACAATACAGGGCCGCCCGCGTCCGCACGTAAACGCGACTCCCGACGATGGCCGGCGTGGCGTACGCTTCGTCCTTCAGATCGTTCACGGCCAGCACCTCCCAATCGCCTTTGGCGCTCAAGACAGTCAGCTTGCCTTCCGCATTCGCCAGGAACACCTTGCCATCGGCGGCCACCGGCGATGCGAAATAGTCGCCCAGGCTTTGCGGGGCCCTGCCTTGCTTCAGCACCTTGCCCGTATCGGGATCGAGCGAGGTGATAATGCCGCCTTCCTTCACCATGAAGTAGATTCCCTTGTACAGCACGGGAGCCGGGACCATGGGAACTTTACTCTTCACGCGCCAGCCAAAGGCGGACTTCGGGAGTTGCCCCGTATTCGCGCCGGGCGTCACCTTGACAGCGCCGTACTCGCCGGCGGTAGCCTCAATCGCCTTTTTCCATTCGTCGGCCTCGATATATCCGTCGTGATCGGAATCGACCCAACCGAAATGCTCGTTCCAGCCCGGATAGGCCTGGAACTCTTCTTTCGAGAGCTTCCCGTCCTTGTTCGTGTCGTACTTGGCGAGCAGCGTTTCGAAGGAGTCGCCCGCGGGCTGATCGTGCCCCGTCGTGTAGAAAATCAGCGATTCGCCGGTCGCTACCGGCACGCCGAATGTGCCGTCGGAGCCTATGGGAAACCACCAACGCAGTTCGCCGGTTGCCAGGTAGTAGCAGTCCACCCGATTCCCACCGGTGGCGACGATCTGCTTTTCCTGGCCGGCCGGCGCGTAGACGATTGGGACGCTCCAGCCAATGCCGACGCCGGGGCGGGCCGTTTTCCAACGCTGTTTTCCGGACTTCCTGTCCACCGCCAGCAAGAAGGATTCCCCATCCTGATCGCATTGGACGATCGCGATTTCGCCTTCGACGACGGGCGACGACGCCATCCCATAAAAATTCGCGAACGGTCCCAGCGGGTGACGCCAGCGCTCCTTGCCGTCGGGCGTGTATGCAATCAAGCCAAGATCCGCGAAGAACACGTAGACTCCCGAAGCGTCGGCCGCGGGAGTGGGGCTGGCCGCATCGTTGGCGCGAAATAGCTCGTGTTTGTGGACCTTTTGCACCGCTTGCCGCCAGAGCAACTTGCCGTCGGCGACGTTGTAGCACAGGGTGATGAGCCGATCGCCTTCGCTCGCGGTGAGGTATAGGTGCGCACCGAAGACGACGGGCGAGGATTGGCCAAAGGGCACATCCGCTTTCCAGGCTACGTTCATAGACGGGCCGAATTCGGTGGGCAAGCCGGTGGAACTGGCGTCCACACCGGAGCCGTTCGGTCCGCGGAAGCGCGACCATTCGGCTGCCGGCAGGGTCATGGCGCACGCGATCAATGCCACACAAGAGAGCCGCATCGTTTAAGTATAGATCCGAAGTCGCTCGGTGGCGGGACTAAACGCCGATCTTTCCGGCGCCAGCACCCCTTGCCCGTCGCCGGGCCAGGCTGCCAAGTGACTACGGGCGGCCTAATCCCAGTTCTTCACCTGCGGCCATAGCTTGCTCAGGGGTTGTTTCATTCCCTCGCAGTAGTACACATCGAAATGTTCGTACGGCATCGAGTATTGGTGCCACACCCGCGCGACCTTCCGGAATGTGGTGAAGATCTCAGCCAGCCGCTCCGGCCGTTCGGCCATCACGATCATGCTCTCGCCCGTGTAGCCGTCCGGGCCCCACAGATAATAACTCTGATGTCCGCTGATGGCGCTGCCTTCGGGAATGCCGTACTTCGGCCCGAAAAGATCGATGGCGCCAGCCTGCCCGTAGTTCTGCCCGAAGATAGCGGTCTTGGCCCGCACATCCGGTGGCAGGCTGTTATATGCGCCGGCCACCGCGCCCGCCATCTCTTCCCAGCCGAACTGGTCGGCGAACAACTGCGGCAGCGGCCCGAGCCGGTGATTTTCGATGCGCGGCTGCTGCAGGTGTGTGGCCGCCGCGTAGCGAATGTAGGTCTCGGGCGGTAGCAGCGGTATCAGCGTCGGCGCCAGCAGGGCGCCCATCAGCACCATCAGCGTCACGTACACCGGCTTGATCCACTGCGCGCGGACTCCTGCCAGCCACCGTTCCCACGCCACGCTGCCGGCCGCGAACAGAACCGGGTACGCCGGGAACAGGTAGTAGATGCGGGGGCTGAGTGCCATAATGACTCCGGCCGTCACCGCCCAAGCCCAGCCGAGCGCGCGAAACCGCTTCCCTTCGCTGTGGAAGAAGAGATACCAGAAGCCTGCCACCCAGATCGGCACGCTCAACGGCAGCATGGCCAGGATCTCCTGCCCGAAAAACGTTAACGGCGAGAGTGCCACATCCCGCCCGCTGCGGCGGATATTGGCCTGCAGTTCCAGGAACGGGAAGTGGTTTTGGATGTTCCACAGCAGGTTGGGCAGAAAGATCAGAAACGCGACCGCGCCCCCTGCCCAGAACCACGGCGAGCGCAGCCACTGGCGCTCGCGCGTCAGCACCAGCCCTGCCACAATGCCGAAGCCGAAGATCAGCATCGAGTACTTGTTCTCCAGCCCGACACCCGCCACTACGCCGAACCACAGCCAGAGCTTCGCCTTCCCGGTCCGGATGATCCGCATCGCCAGGTACGCGCAGCCCATCCAGAACAGTGGCTCGAAAGCATTCATCGAAAGGAAGTGGTCCAGCGCCAAAACGCCTGGCGCTAGCGCCAAACATAACGCCGCTAGGCCCTGCGCAAACCGCCTGCCGCCCAGTTCGCGGGCGATCGTGCCTGTAAGCACTGCTGTGCCCGCGGCTGCCAGGGCCGCGGGAAACCGGATGGCCGATAACGAATCGCCCAACACCGCCCGCGCGATCCATGCAATCGCCGCGATCAGCGGTGGCTGATCCACATATCCCCAGCCGAGATGCCGGGCGCACGCGAGGTAGTAAAGTTCGTCGATGAAGTAGCCGTAGTGCCGTCCGGCGTACATGTGCAGCGCGAATATGGCAGCAGCGATGAGCGCCACCGCCAGCCCCGCGCCCATGAGCCAGGGCTTGCGGGCCTCTTCGCTTTGGACATGGTCCATTTTGTCCATTGTATGTAGCTGAGCCACTGTCAGTTCACCCGCGGAACAAACATTCGAACAAAGGTTCTTTTTTTAACAAGCTACGACGTTGCATTCCTCACCGGGCAGGCAATTGTCGTCGACGGCGGCCAGTATCGGATCGGCTAACACCCATCAGTCGGGCGCAACAACTCCAGGCGGCGGGAAGTCTGGAGCTTTTGGAAATGGATTGGTCGACAGTGGTTTTCGCTTTGGAAGGGGGTAACGGGCGAAGCGGCCACGCACCAGGCCAATTTCCGCCGTGGATCGAGAGCGGGCGGGCTGTTCTGCCGTAGCTCGCCCCGCGTCAATCCAGCCATCGCCGAGGCACTGCAGCACGGAGCGCGCCGGCAGCTTGCGCTGTTTGACTTCCCTAGATCCCCGTATCTGGCCAGGACGCTTCCCACACCGAGTTCACTTTTCTCATGACAAAGGCGAGCCAGTCGCAGGCCCCGGTCAGTCCGAACGGCGTTTTTCAACAAGTTCCAAGAGTATCTGAGCGATTGCTGCGAAATATGGGCAGCCCCGCCGTGTCCGAATCGAAACACTCACTCCGGGCGGAGAGCTTCCAGCGGATCCACTTTCATGGCGCGCAGGGCCGGGATGTAGCTGGCGGCGGCCGCGGCCGTGATCAATACAATTGTGACCGACGCGTACGTCAGCGGATCGAGCGGGCTGACGCCGAATAGGGATGAGCCTAGGATGCGCGTGAGGGCTGCGGAGGCAGCCAAGCCGCAGGCGACACCAGTTAAGGCGAGCACCAGACCGTCGGCGACGAAGATGCGCGACAGGCGGCGCGGCGGTGCGCCCAACGCCATACGGATCCCGATTTCTCGGCGGCGGTGCGACACCGCGTAGGAGATCGCGCCATAGATGCCGACCAAGCCGATGAGCAGCGCCATCGCCCCAGCTATCGTCAGCATCACCAGCGTGAAGGACGTACGTTCCATCGATTTGGAATAAATCTCGTCGAGCGTCCGGACTTCAGCGAGCGGCAAGCTCGGATCCACGCTCCAGACTGCGCGCTGCACGTCGGCCAGCAGGACCGGCGATCCCGCGCGCCTGCTTCGAATGATGTAGGCGACCGTGCGAAGCACCGCTACCGGTTCGTTGTTGAAGTGGTACATCAGCAGCGGATAGTACGCGCTCGCGGGCGCCTGCTGCTGCATGCCTTCGCTGCGCTCGTCCGCGACCACGCCGATCACTTCCCGCCAGGGGTCCTTCTGGTTCGGAGTGATCTCCTTGCCGATGGCGGCGCGCGGATCGCCCCATAACTCTCGCGCGAGATTCTCACTGACCATGGCGACGGAGCGGCGCTCGTAGACGTCGGTCCAGGTAAATTCGCGGCCGGCGACCAGGCGATTGCCCAGGGCGGCCAGAAGCCCTGGTGAGATAAACTTCTGTCCGCGCAACGGAGGCACTTTGTCATACGTCTTATCGCGCGCGTAGACCTGGTAAAGGCTGCCGCCCGGATCCGTGGGAATGAAGGCGGTCATTCCCGCGGAGACGACGCCCGGAATCTCGCGGATCTTATCGAGGATGGATTGCTCCAATTGCGCGACCGCGACTGGGTCCTTCACCTGTGCGTCCGGGATGGCGATGCGCATCGTGAGAGCGTCATGGGGATCGAATCCAGGGTCGACGTGACCGAGCGCCTGGAACGTCCTGATCATCAGGCCGGAGCCGACCAGCAGGACCACCGCCAGCGCGACCTGCACGACGACGAGCATGCCGCGCGTCAGGCGCCGCTCGCGAGTCTGAGACGACGTTCGTCCTCCGCCGCGCAACGCGCTGGCGATGCGCGGGCCGGCGTACTTGAAGACGGGTATTATCCCAAACAGAACGCCGCTCGCGAGCGCCGTCAGGAAGGTGAAGGCGAGCACCGCGGGATCGATGGAGATCTCGTTGAGGCGCGGCAGGTGGGCCGGGGCGATAGCGATCAGCAAGCGGATCGCGGCATCGGCGATCGCCAAGCCGAGCATGCCGCCGAAGACACCGAGCACGATGCTTTCCATCAGCAACTCGCGCGCGATGTCGCGCCGTCCCGCTCCGAGAGCCGCGCGGATCGCGAGTTCATGCTGGCGGCCTTCCACGCGAACCAACAGCAGGTTGGCGACGTTGGCGCACGCGATCAGCAGCACGATTCCGATCGTTCCCATCAGCACCCAAAGAGTTTTTGAGAGATCGCCGACCAGGTTGTTTTTAAGCGTTTCGAGGCGCGGCGTAAGACGGACTTCTTCGAACGCCTTTACCGTGAATCCGGGCTGCGGAGGATAGCTGTGCAACGCAATGGGGATGAGTCGCGCCAGGTCGGCGGCGGCCTGGCCGATGGTGACGCCCGGTCTCAGGCGCGCGATTCCTTGATAGCTCACGTTGCCCAGAATGGTCTTGTTGCGATCGAGCTGAAGCGGAAGCAGAAACGCAGCGTTCTGATCGAGGAAGGTGAAATTCGATGGCAGGACACCGATGACTTCGCACGGGACTCCGTCCACTGTCACGGCGCGGCCCAGTACCGAGCGGTCGCCTCCGAATCGCGCCTGCCACCATGCGTATGACAGGACCATGGTCGGCGGACTGCCGGGTGCATCGTCCTTATCCGAGAACCGGCGTCCGAGCACGGGCTGAAAGCCGAGAATGGGCAGAACCTGCGCGCTGACGTTGAGGCTTAACGCGTCTTCGGGTTCGTGGAGGCCGGTTACGGTGCTACGCCCCCATTGATAGAGACCGATGTCCTGAAACGAGTGCGCCTGATCGCGATAGGTGAAATGAAGAAATGGGGCGGTGCCGGCTTCGGGAAGGTTGACGCCGGGTGCGGCGTGATTCACCGTGATCAGCTCGTCGGCATCGGGATACGGCAGCGGTTTGAGCAGGACCCCGTTGACAACGCTGAAAATGGCGCTGGTGGCGCCGATACCGATGGATAGTGTGATCAATGCAATCAGTGTGAACAGGGGGCTGCGCCATAATATTCGAAGACTATGCTGCAGGTCGCGCGCGAAGATTTGGATGAATCCCGCCCCGCGTGCGTCGCGGCATTCGTCTTTGATCTGTGAAAGGGCGCCGACTGTACGGCGAGCCGCGGATCTTGCCTGTTCCGCGGACATACCAGCCCGGAGATTGTTTTCAGTTTCCCGCTCCATGTGTTCACGCAACTCCTCATCGAGCTCGGTATCTAATTGCCGCCGCTCGAAGATGGAGCGCAGCAGCATTCGCAGTTTCGCGAGCCAACGCATAATGTCTCCTTTAAGT
This sequence comes from Bryobacteraceae bacterium, assembly GCA_049514955.1. Classification (GTDB taxonomy): domain Bacteria; phylum Acidobacteriota; class Terriglobia; order Bryobacterales; family Bryobacteraceae; genus Bog-159. Next base: position 12,177 of record JBEKUO010000047.1, read on the forward strand.
CGCCTCGACGACGACTCCGATCGCGTTCGAGAGGCGGCGCCAGTTGTCGAGCTCCGATCTGAGCTGTTTTCGGCCGGCCGCGGTAAGCGAATAGAACCTGGCACGCCGGTTGCTTTCCGAAGTCTTCCATTCAGCCTTGATCCATCCTTGATGTTCAAGGCGATGCAGGGCGGGATATAAGGAGCCTTGCTGGACCTGTAGAACCTCTTGAGAGATTTGAACGATGCGCTTTGCAATCGCCCATCCGCTCATGGGTTCGAGCGATAGCGTTTTGAGAATAAGCAGGTCAAGCGTGCCTTGGACTAGATCTGTCGGTTTCAACGAGTGCCGCCCTTGTCGATTATCTATAATACAGGATGCTTTGTAGATAATCAAGAGGAGCACGCCGGACGCAATGCCGGCGCCTCAAGGCGGGAAAATTGTGCGGCGAGCCGGAAGGGCTGGATACGTGGAGTCCCCCAATATGGCACGACCGTGTTCTTCTCTCTACGAATCGGCCGAGCTTCACGCAAGCAGCCCGCCGCTTCGCGGGCGTGCCGGACGAAGCGCTCGCGGAATTTCCGTCGGCGGGGATCGAGCGCGTGCGTGAAGGCAAGTTTTGGTTCGCGGGCACGTAAAATCGCGTTTTTCAGGGGGGCTCCCCGTGGTATCGCTTTCTATCGCATTCTGAACTGGACAACTGCGCTACAACTTGCGATGGAAAAAGTCGGCCGACGCTTTGTAAGCCCGCAGCCACGAAGAATGACGCAGAAAGCCATGTATTTCATCCGGAATAATCAACTGCTCGAAATAGACGCCCTGTGCACGTAAGGCTCCCGCCAACGTCACGGTCTCCGAGAAAGCCACATTGCGGTCGTCATCGCCGTGAATCAGCAGTACCGGCGAGCGCCAGGTCTTGATCGACGCCATCGGCGACGACTCGAATGCAAGATGCGCAGCATCCTCGCGGGCGGCCTCCGCGGCGAGCGTGCCGGCCGCAGCCGCAGCCGAACCGCGCAGCGCATTCCAATCGTGGACACCATGGAAATCGACGCCTGCCTTGAAGAGATCGGATGCGCGCGCAAGCCCCATCGCAGTCAGATATCCTCCATAGCTTCCGCCCCAAAGCCCAATGCGGGCCGGATCGACATCGCCGCGCCCGCGCAGATAGAGGCCCGCTCCCTCCACATCGTTGAACTCGCTCCCGCCGGTTGCACCGTAGTTGATCGCCTCCCGGAAGTTCAATCCATATCCAATGCCACTGCGATAGTTTATCGACAGCACCACATAGCCCTGGTTCGCGAAATACTGATTCATACCATAGGCATTGTTGTAGTAATCCATGTAGTGCCAGCCCAGCAGCATCTGACGGCGAGATCCGCCGTGCATAAAGATCAATGCCGGCCGCTTCTCGCCCGCTTTAAGGCCGGGAGGCAGGAATAATTGAGCATGAATAGCCAAACCATCGGGCGACGAATAAATCACCTGCCGCGGCGTGACGAGCGAATCTGCCGGAAAATCGGCGGGGATCGCGTCGGGCGCGAGATCGTGTTCGGCCGCGCCGTTCATGATGGCCGCGCGCGCCGGATGCTTGCCGTCGGAATGCAGGTACGCCACGCCGTGGGCGGCGCCGACCGGACTCCATTCCAGACCTTCGCCGTTGGTGACCTGCCGTGTGGGGCCGTTCACCGCGACGCGCCAAATGTGACGGCGGTCAATGTCGTTCTGGTTCGAAGAGAAGATGGCTTCCGTACCATCTTCGGTGAACGATACGTGCTCGATTTCAAACTCGCCGGGTGTCAGGGCCGTGGCCTGCCCGCCTTCCGCAGAAACGGAATAGAGATGTTGCCACCCGTCTTTCTCCCATGGGAAAACGATGCGGTCGCCCGCGCCCCAGAACAACTGGCTTTCCGAGACCATGGCGTGAAACACGCTGCCCGGTCCCGGGTCGGCGCACCAGATCTGGCGGCCCGTTCCATCGGACACGCTGGCGACGCGAATCGTCCACGGCTGGCTCGAACTACGCGCTGCGCCGCGTCTCGCTTCGCCAGACTGCAGGACGCGGATAAACGCGATCCGACTCCCGTCGCGCGACCATGCGGGACTGCTGTCGCGATCCACGCTGGGGTCCATGTAGGTGACGGCCTTGGCGCCGAAATCGTAAACGGCGATGAAGGCGTGATTGCCGCGGTTGCTGACGAATGCGAGTTTCTCGCCGTCGGGCGACCAGCGCAGTTCATCCGCCGTTACATCGGACCGCGCATGGACCAACTGCGCGGGCTCGGCCTTGCCGTCCAGAGACGCGGTCCACACCTGTCCGGCGCGCAGGAACGCCATACGGGGCCCTTTAGGCGATACGGCTGGCGAGTGTCCTTGCGTAATCTTGCGCGGCTTTTCGCCCGGCGCCACGATCCAGATATCCTGCTCGACGCCGGCCGGGTCGGCCGTGGGATTGGGATCGGGACGCCCCAGAAACTCCAGATCGCCTCCGCGCACGAACACCAACGACTTGCCATCGGCGGTGAAGTGGAGTTGGCCGACATCGAGGCCGTCGTCCGCGGTCCAGGAGGTGAGCCGTACGCCCTTGAACTCGGGCGCAGACGCGTACCAGACATTGCGCGCGCCGCGCTCATTGAGCAGCCAGGCAACAGCGCCTCCGCCTGGTGCCGCAGTCATTTCGGACGGGAATGGAGCCGACAGTACCTGTTCCAGAGTGAATGTATTGGCGGAGAGCGAGCAGGCGAAGGCCACAGCAGTCAGAGGAAGACGTCGCATTGAAATAGTCTATCCTGATTTTTTCGCGGCAATTAGCCGGAATAGAATGTGCCGATCGCTTAACCGGCCCGGTCCTACCTGTCAATGGCGATTGATGAGCGGAGCAGCGGCCCGCCGTCCATGCCGGCATGGATTGGGCGCGGCTGGCGGGCGAGTTCTGGCTGCCGTAGCAGTGCGTGCGGGCTGGCGAGCGCCGCACCTCGCCCTTCCTCGATCCGCCATCGCCGAAGCGACTGCCGGCTCGGCGCGCACCGGCAGCTTGCGCGAGCCGCGGCTGAAGGCCCACTCGTCTGGCTGCGCACGAACGCCTTACGCAAGCAGCCCGCCGCCTCGCGGGGCGTTCTCGTCGCGGGCATGCCAGCCGAAGCGCTTCGCGGAATTTCTGCCGGCGTGGGGCGAGTGCGTGCGCGAGGGCAAGTCTTGGTTCGCATGACGGAAAAGCGCGTTTCCGGGTCCCTCCCGTGTTGTGACATTTTTACTGACATTTTGCGTGAGTGCGATCCCCAAGAGTGTTTACGTAGCGGCGGCGGTGCAGCATCCCGGTTGGCGTCGATAACGTGCGTTCAGTCTCATCTTGCACCGGGATCATCCCGTTTTTGGGAAACTAACAGTGGATCAGCCAAGGCCGCGCCGGTCTTCGATGCCCGAGTCCGAAACTCGTAATGCGCGATCTTAACCGCCGCACTGTTCGAATCGCTCCGGATCACCCACCCATGGATGACCAGCTTCATCATGCACTTGTTATCTATCAGTGCAGGCCACTCCACAGTTAATTCCACCGGCTTGCCAACGCTTAGAGTGCGCTCGGTTGTAAAGCTTACGCCGCTGCTGCTGACATTAAGGATCTTGCCAACACCTTCATCGGAAACTGTGTGTCCAGACAGGCACTTGTAGCAGACGCCCTGCCCGATTGAAAACCGCCGGCGAGCGCGTCGCTCGGCGGTGACACGAATCGTTTTTTTTCGTGGCACTGAAGGAGCCGCTCTGAAACGAACCCTAGCACTGCCGCACCGCAGGCTCAATGATCTTTTTGGTGGTCGGTGAGCAGCTAACTATCGGAACGAACGCCGTTCGCCGCATGGCAGTTGCCGGACGTTGTCCATCGGCTACGCTCTGGCGCTATCCGGACGAATCGGGCCTTGCAGCATGGACAAAGAGGTTCAGGACACCGTTGTAGTCGACCCCCGCCGCCTTGCTCGCGCCGGGCCGCCGTAACGCGCCCTTGAGCGATCCAGCCATCGCCGAAGCAAATGCCGACACGCAGCGTCGGCAGCTTGCCCGAACCGCCGCGGAACGCGCCCTCGTCTGGCCTTCGCACGAACGCCCACGCAAGCAGCCCGCCGCCTCGCGTGGGTGGCGCCGCAGCACTCGCAGCATTTCCGCCGGCGTGGACCGAGCGCGTGCGCCAGGGGGCGGGCTGCCGTAGCTCGCCCTTGGTCGAGTCAGATGATCACGGGGCGCCCGCGCTGCTAAACCCTTTCCTCGAAGGCCGCACCGTAACTTACATTCATTTACAAGACCGTCGCTCCGAGGGGCGTCTATTGCAGTGGAGGTAATGAACATGTTGAAGAAGATCGGACTTCCGCTGATGGCCATCGCTGCCGTGTTCATGCTGGCCCCTCACTCGGCCAAGGCAGGGGAGCGGAGTGGAGTCGACGTGGAAACATCGGCAGATTGTCCCCCGCCTGCGCCGCCAGTCTCGACCTACGTGTACGCGAACTCGGCTTATGTCTACGCCGCACCGGTCTACGTGGCCGTCTCCGGAGTGGCGGACCGGCACGAGGATCGTTCGGAGCATCGCCGTGACGAACGGCGCGACCACGAGGGCTTCCGGCACGACCGCGACCGACACTAGGATTCGATCTTCCCGTCCTGTCCAGGCACCGCGAAGTCCGCTTTGCCGTCTGCCGAATTCGCAGAATTTCCGCCAGGCGTGGATCGAGCGCGTACGCGGCGGGCCGTTCTGGCCGCCGTAGCTCCCCTTCGTTGATCCATCCATCGCCGAAGCGACTGCCGACGCAGAGCGCACCGGCAGCTCGCCCGAACCGCCGCGGAACGCGCCCCTAGCCTGGCTCCGCACGAACGCCTTACGCAAGCAGTCCGCCGCCTCGCGGGCGTGCCGCCCGAATCGCTCGCGTGATTTCCACCGGCGTGGATCGGGCGTGCGCGCGGCGGCGAGGTCTGGCTGGCGTAACCCGCCCTTGGTCGAGCCAGCTATCGCCGAAGCGCCAACACAGAGCGCACCGGCAGCTTGCCCGAACCGCCGCGGAACGCGCCCCTCGTCTGGCTGCACACGAACGCCCCACGCAACCAGCACGCCGTCTCGCGGACGTGCCACCGAACCGCTCGCCGAATTTCCGCTGGCGTGGATGGAGCGCGTGCGCGAAGGCGAGCTCTGGTTCGCGTGAGCTGAAAACCGGGCCCCCCTCCTGGTGTTGCATACTGTTGCATAACGCGAGAAAAACTCGATGACCGAAAGACGCGAAGTGTGCCTGCGCTGCCCTGGAGTCGAAACTGGTCCCTTCCGGACCCTTCAGGCCCGAAATCGAATTCTTCGATTGTCCTGCCTGCCAAAGGCGGTATGCACTAAAACCGGGCCGGTCACTGACATTCAGATGGTTGCACCCGATCTCCCTCCTGCTGTATGGCATACTGTTCGATGTCAACCTGGTTGGCCGGGCCCGCGCCTTGCTGCAAGCTGCTGAGCAACTCCCAAATCAACCCAATGCGACGCGACGGATGATCGACGAGATCGAGCTAGAGCTCACGCAACCTACCCAGCAAGTGCGAGACATCCTCGACAATCCCCAGACGGAAGAACAGTGCCGGCAGTTCCTCCGCGAGTTTGTAGCGAAGGTTCGCACTGCGCTGCGAGAGGACAAGCGCGATTAGGTTTGACTATGTTGCCGGCCGCGTCTTTGCGCAGCTCGCGTAACAGCGCCGAAAATGCTCAAAAACGCGCGTCGCTTCGCCGAGGCGACTGCCGACACTGAGCGCACCGGCAGCTTGCTCGAACCGCCGCGAGAACGCGCCCGCGTCTGGCTGCGCAGGAATTCTTCACGGAAGCAGCACGTCGCTTCGCGAGCGTGCCGGCCGTGGCGCTCGCGGCATTTCCGCCGGCGTGGATTGGTCACCGGCTTGCCGATTTCTTCCAGTGTGGTCTGGCGCGAGTTCGCTTCGTTGGTGTGGCGCGAGTGCGCTTCAGAGCGGCCAGCATCGCTTTCGAAGTCGTGTGGATCGCGGGCTACATCGTCGAAACGATGCTCTACCTCGAAAAACCGCGTTTTTGAGGAACATGGTCCAATCGGGTAAAATTGTGAATGACAATGCTTGCTCCGGACCAGTCGTTCGATTTCACTCCCGGCCACCAGCGGACCCCTGGTTATTGGTCACACCGACAATGCGGCGCGCAGATCGTGTCCAATCTCATTTCTGTGGAACGTCGGCTCGAGCTATTCTGAAGAACCTGGGGTGGAGATTTTGTGCCATGGCAAAGCTCGTCTATGGAATGAACCAGTCCTTGGATGGCTACGTCGACCATCTGAAATTTAGGCCAAGCCCGGCGCTCTTTCGTCACTTCATAGAGCAAGTGCGCGACCTGACGGGCAGTGTGTACGGTCGCCGCATGTACGAGGTAATGCGTTATTGGGACGAAGACTGCCCGGATTGGGG
>JBEKUO010000048.1:0-18484 GCA_049514955.1 Bryobacteraceae bacterium
CGCCTAACCACTTCTGTGACCCGTGGCGCAGGCTCTCAGCCTGCCGCGCCGGTACTCCTGCCGGCGCACGCGAGCGAAGCTCGCGCATAGGCCGCTAGTGTCTTCCGACGCATCCACGCCGCTGATGCGGCAGTACAACGCCATCAAGCAGCAGGTCCCAAACGCCCTCTTACTCTTCCGCCTGGGCGATTTCTACGAGTTGTTCTTCGAAGATGCCATCCTAGCCGCGCGCGAGCTGGAAATCACGCTAACCTCCCGCAATAAAGAAAAAGGCGCGGCAATCCCGATGTGCGGCGTCCCGTATCACTCCGCGGAAGGCTACATCGCGCGGCTGATCCAGAAAGGGCACCGCGTAGCCATCTGCGATCAGATGGAAGATCCCGCAGTCGCCAAGAAGCTGGTGAAGCGTGAAATCACGCGCGTCGTCACACCCGGCACCGCCACCGATTCGCTAGCCCTGCGCTCGCACGAGAACAACTTTCTGGCCGCCGTTTCGCGCCTGGGCAATCGCGCCGGCGTGGCCCACGTCGATGTCTCGACCGGAGAATTCCGCGTCACCGAAATGGAACCGGCGGAAGTAAACGCCGCCATCGAGCAGCTTGGCGCGCGCGAAGTGCTGTTCCCGGCCGATCTGCCGCTGCTCGCGGGCGAAGACCAGGGGCCGCGCTATCTACGCACGGAGCTCGAAGACTGGATTTTCAGCTTCGATTACGCGGACCGCACCCTGCGCGATCATTTCCGCCTGCTGTCGCTCGATGGATGCGGTCTGGCCCATCGTGAGGCGGCCGTGTGCGCGGCCGGCGCCATCCTGCACTACCTGCGAGAAACACAGCGCGCCGCGCTCGAACACCTCGACCGGCCCGCGCATTATGATCGCGCCGGGAGCATGATGCTCGACGCGGTGACCGTCCGCAACCTGGAACTGGTCGAGCCGCTGTTCGCCGGCGAATCGGTGGATGCCACTTTGTTGAACGTCCTCGATCACACGCAAACCGGCATGGGTGGCCGCTTGCTTCGGCAGCGCCTGCTGCATCCCTCGCTCGACCGCGCGGAAATCGAAGGCCGCCTGGATGCCACCGGCGAACTGCTGCAGCAGACCATCCTGCGCGCGGAATTGCGCAAACAGTTGAGCGCCATCCTGGATCTCGAGCGCCTGCTGGCAAAGATCACCATGGGGGTCGCCAACCCCCGCGACGTGCTGGCCCTGGGCCGCTCGCTCGAAAAGATCCCCGCGCTCAAAGCCAGCTTCGAAACTCAGCGCGCTGCCCGCCTGCGCGACCTGCATGATCGCCTCGACGAGGTTCCCGAAGCGCGCGATCGTATCTTGCTGGCCATCGCCGACGAGCCGCCCATCAACCTGGCGGATGGGGGTACCATACGCGCCGGCTTCCACGCCGAGCTCGACGAGTTGCGCGACCTCAGCCGCAATGGCCGGCAGTACATCGCGCAAATCGAGGCCCGCGAGCGCGCCCGCACCGGCATACAGTCCCTCAAGGTTCGCTTCAACAACGTCTTCGGCTACTACATCGAGATCTCCAAGGCGAACCAGCATCTCGCCCCCGCCGATTACGAGCGCAAGCAAACTCTGGTGAACGCCGAGCGCTTCACGACTCCGGAGTTGAAGGATTACGAGCGCAAGGTCTTGGATGCCGAAGACAAGATCCTGACGCTCGAAAAGGAGCTGTTCGCCGAGATCCGCAAGTTCGCCGCCGCCCACGCGCAGCGCATTCGAGCCACAGCCGCGGCCGTCGCCGAAATCGACGTGACTGCCGCGCTCGCGCAAGTCGCCGCGGAGAATCGCTACGCGCGGCCCTCGTTCTCCGACAACGGTGAGATGCGCATCCTGGCCGGCCGCCACCCCGTGATTGAGCGCCTAGAACAACAGGATGCCGGGCGCTTCATCCCCAACGACCTCTACCTGAACTCCGATACCGACCTGATCGCCATCATCACCGGCCCTAACATGGGCGGCAAGTCCACTTACTTGCGGCAGGCCGCGCTTATCGCCATCCTGGCCCAACTGGGCTCGTTCGTGCCCGCCGATTCGGCCAGCTTGCCCCTGATCGACCGCATCTTCACGCGCATCGGCGCCTCTGATAATCTGGCGCGCGGACGCTCCACCTTCATGGTTGAAATGACGGAAACTGCCGTCATCCTGAACACTGCGACGCCGCGCAGCTTCATCGTGCTCGACGAGATCGGCCGCGGCACCGCGACCTACGATGGCCTGGCGCTGGCTTGGGCCGTGGTCGAGCACATCCACGCACGCACCCGCGCCAAGACGCTCTTCGCCACGCATTATCACGAACTGACGGAGCTGGCCGAGCAGCTTGAGGGCGTGCGCAACCTGAGCGTCTCGGTGAAGGAAGCCGGCGATCGTATCATCTTCCTTCGCAAAGTCGAGCCCGGCAAAGCCGACCGCAGCTATGGCATCGAAGTCGCGCGCCTTGCGGGACTGCCGTTGCGCGTGATCGAGCGCGCTAAGGAAGTGCTGCGCCTGCATGAACGGACCGAACACGCGGTCACGGGTGAACTGTCCCCAGCCCCCGCGCAGCCGGTGCAGATCCAGCTTTTCGAACCACTGAATTACGGCATTGCCGAGCGCATCCGCATGTTGAAGATCGACGAGCTGCGCCCCGTCGAAGCACTTCGGCTGCTCGCGGAGCTGCAGGACGAATTGAGGCGCGGATGCGCGTAGCCGGCGTGATGAGCGGCACTTCGCTCGATGGCATCGACGTAGCCATCGTGGAAATCCACGGCCGCCGCATTTCGACCATTGGATTCCAATCCACGCCGTATTCCGACGCAACCCGGCGCGCGATCCTTGCCGTCTCCAACACGACCACCACCACGCGCGAAATCTCGCGGCTCAATTTTCAGCTCGGCGAATTGTATGCTCGCGCTGTACAGCGCGCCTGCCGCCGGTTCGGACCAGTCGAGCTGATCGGCTGTCACGGCCAGACCATTTATCACGAGGGCGGCGCCAGCACACTGCAGATCGGCGAGGCGTCGGTGATCGCGGAGCGCAACAGAGTGCCCGTCGTCTCCGATTTCCGCACGCGCGATATCGCCGCCGGAGGTCAGGGCGCGCCGCTGGTTCCGTTCGTCGACTGCCTGCTGTTCGGCCGTTCCCGCCGCACGCGCATTGCGCTAAACATCGGCGGGATCTCCAATATCACGGTGATTCCGTCGGGCGTGGCGTTCGACACCGGCCCCGGCAACATGGTGATTGATGCGCTCGTGCGCGAACACACCCGCGGCCGGCAAAACTTCGACCGCGGCGGACGCATCGCCGCGCGCGGCAATTTGAATCGCCCGCTGCTCGACGTCCTGCTGGCCGATCCGTATTGCCGAAGGAAGCCACCAAAGAGCGCCGGCCGCGAACAATACGGCACGGAATTTGTAGCACGCTTGAAGCGTACCGGCCTGCCACTTCCCGACCTGATCGCCACCGCCACCGTGCTGACCGCGGCCACCATTGCGATGGCCGTAGCGCCATACGAGCCCGCCGAACTGATCGTTTCAGGAGGCGGCGCGCACAATCCACAAATCCTGTCGCACCTGATCGCGTTGCTACCCGGTGTGCCGCTGTCCACCTCGGCCGACTACGGCATCGATGTCGATGGCAAGGAAGCCATCGCGTTCGCCATCCTCGCTTATCAAACGTGGCAGCGCCGGACCTCGAATCTGCCATCCGCCACCGGCGCGCGCAGGGCGGTCATTCTGGGCAATGTCACATTCCGCTAAGGTGGGTCGTCTTCAACCGCCTCGTGACTTGCGCGCCTTTGGTTTCGGCCGCCGCACCGCCCCCTTCAGAGCCTCAACAAATGCCGGCAATGCGAGAGCCTCCGTACCGGGCGCCAAGGCCCGCGTAGCAGGCGCGCTGCTGGAGGCGCGATGAACCACCGTGGACCGGACGGGCACCGTGTCACCCATACCGCGCCGCAAGGCGCCCATCGGAGCGGCCATGGCCGGCTGCACCGTTTTGGAAGCTTTGCACTCCACCATCCACAACCCGCCGTGACCGTCGGGAAACAGGAAATCCACCTCCAGGCCCTGTTGATCGCGGAAGTGGTAGAGCTCCTTCCTTTGGGCCCGGTTGACCTGGCTCTTCAGGATCTCCGCGGCGACAAATCCCTCGAACAGAGCTCCCAGAAACGGGGACCGATCGAGTTCCTCGTTGGTCCTGATCCCCAGGAGGTAGCATGCCAGCCCCGGATCTCCGATGTAAACTTTGGGCGACTTGATCAGCCGTTTTCCGAAGTTGTTGAAGTAAGGCGGAACCAGGATGATCTGCCCGGTAATCTCCAGGATATGCATCCATTCGGCGATGGCCGGAACGGAGACGCCGAGCGGCGCCGCCAAGTCGGTCTTGTTCAGGATCTGGCCGTGGCGGCTGGCGACCAGCGCGAGGAAGCGCCGGAAAGTGGCCAGATCGCGGACATTGGTGACGGCCCGGACATCGCGCTCCAGGTATGTCTGGATGTACGAGCTGAACCACAACGCCCGCGCTTGCGGACGCGCCAGCACTTCCGGGTAGCCGCCATGCAGGAGGCTGACGCGATCCGTCTCGGCCAGGCTGAACGGGAGTAACTGCAGGATGGCGGCGCGTCCGGCCATCGACTCGCTGACACCCTGCATGAGGGGAGCTTCCTGCGAGCCGGTGAACAGCCATTGGCCCATTTGACGAGGCTTCCGATCGATGCGCGTCCGGACGTAATCCAGGAGATCCGGCACGTTCTGGATCTCGTCGAATATCGCGGGCAGCCGGAGTTCTTCCAGCAGCGTCCGGGGATCGGAGCGCGCGCGGGCTTGTACGTCGGGGTCTTCCAGGAGGACATAGACGGCGCGAGGAAAAAGATTGCGCAGCAGAGTGGTTTTTCCGGCGCGGCGCGGCCCCGTCACCACCACTGCGGGGAAGCTGCGAGCCGCCTCCAGAATGGCTGGATCGATAGATCGAGAGATATAGCGCATATGAGAATTATAAGCTAGTACCTTAGATTTCTCAAATTCCTAAAGTGAGCTGGCGGGCCCGGTGAGGGCGCGTTACTTCCCAATACAAAACGTCGAGAAGATACGATTCAGGATGTCATCCGCCGTGGTCGCGCCCGTGATCGCATCCATCGGCCGCAGCGCGCTGTATAGATCCAGCAGTAGCATCTCGTGAGGGATGCCCTGCGCCGCAGCCTCGCCCGCTTTCCGCAGATACTCAAGCGACTCGCGCAGCAGCCGCTCGTGCCTCAGGCTGGTGATAAAACCAGCCTCCCGCTCCCCGGCATCGGCGGGCGCCACGGCCTCGAAGATAGCCTCGCGCAATTGGTCGATGCCCTCGCCCGTCAACGCCGATACGGGCCTCACCCCTTCGAGCGGTTCGGCGCGGCGCGGCAGATCGCACTTGTTGCCCACCAGGATCCAGCGGCCCTGCTCGCGGGCGCGCGACATCAACGCGCGGTCTTGCTCAGCGACGGGCGCCGAGAGGTCCAGCACCACGACCGTCAAGTCGGAATCCGTCATGGCTTGGAAACTGCGCTCGATGCCCAGCGTCTCGACCAGCCCCTCGCCCTCGCGAATTCCGGCGGTGTCCAGGAGCTTTACCGGTACGCCGTGAATCGCGGCGACCTCGGAGACCACATCGCGGGTAGTGCCGGGAATCTCGGTGACGATGGCGCGATCTTGCTCCAGCAGGCGGTTGAACAGGCTGCTCTTGCCCACGTTCGGCCGCCCGACAATGGCAAGCGTCAGCCCGGAGTGCACCAGCCCACCGAACGCGAAGCTCTCCGCCAGCCTGGAAACGCCCTCGCTGACCGGCGTCAGGCGTCGCAGGATTTCCGCCGCCGGCGCCACGCTGACATCGTCCTCCGCGAAGTCGATGCCCGCCTCCAGCAGCGCGATCAGCTCCAGAAGTTGCTCCTTCAGCGGCGCCATGCGGCGGGAGACCGAGCCGCCAACCTGCTGCGCGGCGACCCGCGCCTGGTAGAGCGTGGTGGCCTCGATCAGGTCGCGCACGGCCTCAGCCTGCGGCAGGTCGATGCGCCCATTGAGATACGCGCGCAGAGTGAACTCGCCCGGCTCGGCGAGGCGCGCGCCTGCCTCTGCCGCCAGCGTCACTGCGTGCCGCAGCACCACCGGTACGCCATGGCAGGAAATCTCCACCACGTCCTCGGCGGTATAAGAGCGCGGCCCCGCGAAGAAGGTCACCACCACCTGGTCCACCGTGTGGCCGCCCGCATCCAGCAACTCCGCCATCTGGCAGGACCAGGGCCGCCAGTTCGCGGGGCTCGCAAAACGGAGGATGCGCCCGGCGATCTCGCAGGCGCGCGCGCCGGAAAGCCGCACTACGCCGAGCCCGCCGCGTCCCGCCGGGGTGGAGATGGCGACGATAGTGTCGGAGAGCTGCAATTACCGGCGGGCGCCGCGGCGTTGCGGACGGCCGCGGTCACGCTCGCGGTCCCGGTCGCGCGGAGGGCCCCCGCGTCCGTCGTCGCGTCGCACATAAGCGGGCTGCGGCGGTTCGGGCAGGCTGGCCATGCCCGCCGGATACACCACCACCTGCCGGAATCCTCCCGACCCGCTCGATTCGCTGCGCACCGCGGTTTCGTTCCGTAAAGCCAGGTGGATCACGCGCCGCTCGCGGCTGTTCATCGGATTGAAGCGGAACGGCACGCCCGTGCGCTTGACCTTCTCGGCCGCCGTCGAAGCGCTCAGCCGCAGCTCCTCGATGCGCAGCAGCCGGTAATCGTTCGCATCGAAGGAAATCCGCGAGTGATGCTCGGAGGGCATACGCAGCGCCTCCATGGTCACGTGCTCCAGCGCGAGCAGCAGTTCCGCGCGGTTGCCGAGCAGCAGATCCACATCCGGCCCACTGAATTTCACCACCACGTCGGGAGTCTCGAAATCGTCATCCGACGACTGCCCGTCATGCATCTCGAAATTCATACGGAAGCCGCCCTGCTCCAGCAGCGGACGAAGGAACCCGTCGATGCGGGGACCGATTGCCGTTATCGAATACTTGCGCTCGCTCACCGTCTACTTCCTGCCATTTTTCTTCTTCTTGGGTGGTTGCACGGATTGCGCGGCCACCGCGGCGATGGACGTCTTGTTGAAAAACAACTGCTGCACCACGCCCACTAGGTTGCTGGTCAAATAGTATAATACCAGCCCGCTCGACAGGTTATAGAACATGAAACCGAAGATCAGCGGCATGAACTGCATCATGCGCTGCTGGCTGGGATCGCCTCCGGTGGTGGTGGGCGTCATCTTCTGCATCGCGAACTGGCTGACGATCATGATGATCGGTAGAACGTGTATGGCCAGGTGCTCCGGCTGCGATAGGTCGGTTACCCAAAGCCAGTGTGCGCCGCGCATCTCCACCGATACCGAGAACACTTTATAAAACGCGATGAAGAACGGGATCTGGAGCAGCATCGGGACGCACCCGCCCATGGGGTTCACGCCGTGCTTCTTGTAAAGCTCCATGACCTCTTGGTTCTGCTCCGCCTTCTTCGGGTCGCGCAGGCCGACGTTCTTGTACTTGTCGTTGATGTCCTTGATCTGCGGCTGCAGCGCCTGCATCTTCTTCATCGACTTCATGCTGGTCATCTTCAACGGAAACAGCACGAAGTTCAAAGCGACGGTGACCGCGATGATGGACCAGCCATAGTTATGGATGGCGCGGTCGGTGACCCAATTCACGATCAGGAACAGCGGCTTGGCCAGGAAGCTGAACCAGCCGAAATCCACCACCTGTTCCAGCTTTGGATTGACCGCGCGCAGAATGTCGATATCCTTCGGACCCACGTATAACGCAAACTGGTTCACTGGACCGTCGCCCACAGCCGTGCCGGCGAAAGGCAGTTCCTTGGTCTCGAGCGGCGTGGCCGTGCTGTCGCTGAAAGTGGTCATCTCCACCGTGGTGGCGTGCTCCGGCAGGAACGCTGCCACGAAGTACTGATCTTCGATCCCGGCAAAAGAATAGTTGCCCGTGACCGTCACCGGACCGTCCTTGGCCGCTTTCGCGCCGGTCTTGACCAGTTTGGAGTCCGCGACGTCGAAGCGCAGGGTCTGCTGGGCGCCCGCCGGGTTCGCTACCGCCACGTCGCCAAATCCGCCCCGCCACTCGATCTGTTGGGGAATCGGCTTGCCTCCGGCCGACACCTCCGTCGAAACGTCCACGAGATAGCTGGATTTCTGGAATCGGATGGATTTGCGCGCGACCACCCTTCCGTTGGAGTAATCGTAGCGGATGCCGAGGCCATCAGGATCGGTGGTCGCCTGATAGAGCGCCTGATTCAAATCCACGGCGGGCTTCTGGCCGGGAAAGTATAGGGCGAAGGGCGGATCGGCTTTGGAAGCGGTATTGACCAACTCCAGAGGATTGCCGCTGTGCGCCGTGTGTTTCTTGAGCAGCCAGCTCTTGACTACGCCGCCCCGGTTGCTGAAAGTGATCCGGAAAAGATCTGTATCGATAATTGCGGACTCTTCCTTTTGTGCGGCGACGGCCGGAGTGGAAGGGACGGTGTCGGAGCCGGTTTCCGCGGCCACTTCTTCGGGCGCGGCAGGCGGGACGGTGGCGCCCGGGCCGGGCGCCACTGCGGGGGTTTCGGTCTTGGCAGCCGCCGGAGCGGTCTTCTTCACTGGAGGCGCGACAGTCTTGTAGAAATACGGCGTGACGAACAGCACCACGCCCATCAGGATAAAGGCGAGCAAGAGCCGCAGCTCCATGGGCAACTCCTTGCGTTGCCCGGGACCGCCAGACGTTCCGCCGCTATTAGGTTCTGCCATTCTGTTTAATTCGACTCAACGCACGGGATCCACGCCACCCGCGTGAAAGGGATGGCATTTCGCCAGGCGCGCGATGCCCATCCAGATTCCCCGGAACACTCCGTGCTTCTCCACCGCCTGCGACATGTACTCCGAACAAGTCGGGTAGAAGCGGCAGGCGGATGGGAGCAGCGGGGAGATGCACACCTTATATACGCGAAGCGCGGCGATTATGATCCACTGCATCGCGCGAAGAGGCGTGCCACTTCCCGCTCCAGTTCCGGAAACGGGGCTTCCATCGCTTTGCGTCGCGGATTGATAACGATTGACCACTCTGGACTCAAATGCGCGAGATGCAGGCGCACGGCCTCGCGGACACGCCGCTTAATGCGGTTGCGAACCACGGCCTTGCCCACCGCGCGCGGCAAAGTGAAACCGATGCGCGGTCCGCCGGCCTCCGGCGTCCGCATACAGAATGCCGCGAAGAGGGGGCTGGAAAAACGGGAGCCCCGATCGTAGACTTTGCGGAAATCCGTGGATCGCAACAGACGAACACGTTTCGGGAAGCCAGGGATGCTCTACCTCTCGGAGCTGACCGTGAGCTTGTGGCGGCCCCTCGCGCGGCGCCGCGACAGAACGGCCCGTCCGTTCTTGGTGGCCATGCGGGAGCGGAACCCGTGCGTCTTCGCGCGCCGGCGGTTGTTAGGTTGAAAGGTACGTTTCGGCATCTTACTCCAAGCTAACTAGTATAGCGCGCTTCGTTGCCATTTTCAGGCATTACCCAGGCACTTTTGCCTGCCCGCCGGCACTACTGCCGGCGCAAGCGAGCGAAGCTCGCCCTAAGAACGCAGCGCCCTGCGCCACTGCTACTCGCCGATACGGAAGGTCGACGTGAGCGAACCCACGGATACGTGGTACTCGCCGGTCGGCAGTTCCCAGGCGTCCTTCTCCACGTTGAAAATCGAGAGGTAGAGCGGGTCCAACTCAAGCGTGACCGTTTTGGTTTCGCCGGGCGCGAGCGGCACCCTCTTCCAGGCGACCAGGCGCTTGAACGGCTCGCCCGCCGCGTCCGGCAGAACGGCATACACCTGCGCGACCTCGGCGCCTGCCCGCTTGCCGGTGTTCTTTACATTGAATATGACCGTTTGTTGCTTCCCCTGCGGGCCCATCCCATGCCAGATCAGGGCGCCGTCGCCGGCTGCGTCCGTATGGGAAAGGGAATAGGCGAACGTGGTGTACGAAAGTCCGTGCCCGAACGGGAAGAGCGGCTGTTTGTTCTCCGCCTCGAACCATTTGTAGCCGACCTTGAGGCCCTCTGTATAGGAGACGTCGAAAGGCGGCGGCCGGTTCGCCGGCTTCAAATCGATGCCCGGAACCTGCGGATGCGGCAAGTCGGCCTCGCTCTTGGCGAAGGTGACCGGGAGCTTGCCGGAAGGGTTGACGTCGCCAAACAAAATGGCGGCGATGGCCTGCGCGCCGCCGATACCGGGATACCACGCCGCCAGCACACCCTGCACGCCGTCGATCCACGGCATGGAAACCGGCCCGCCAGTTTCCAGCACGACGATGGTGTGCGGATTGGCCGCCGCCACCGCGCTCACCAGCGCATCCTGATTGTCCGGCAGCGAGAGAGTCGCTGCGTCGCGGCTTTCGCTCATGTATTGGTTGACGAACACGATGGCGACCTCGGACTCTTTCGCCAGACTCGCCGCGGCAGCCATATCCGCTCCGTCGTTATATGCGACTTTGGCTTTTGGAGCCTTGGCGCTGATGTATTTCAGGGGAGAAGAAGGGAACCAGACCGGATGCATCCACTGAGAGACACCCTTGTAATGCGTGACGGCGTCGCCACCGGGCGGATCCACCTGCGCCGAACCGCCGCCGGATAAGACACCCACATTGGCGTGCGACCCGATCAGCGCAATGGATTGGATGGCAGCCGAATCCAGCGGCAACTGGTTCCCGGCGTTCTTGAGCAGCACGATAGACTGTTCGGCAATGTGCTGCGCATCTTGCAGTCCGCGGAAGGGGTCCGGCACGCTATGTACCGGCGGATTGTCGATCACCCCGACCGCGAACATGCTGCGCAGAATCCGGTGGACCATGTCGTTGAGACGCGCCATGGGGACTTGGCCGCTATCCACCGCAGTCTTGAGCGGCGCGCCGAAGTATTTGTCGCCGGGCATCTCCTGGTCAAGTCCGTTCAAAGCGGCCTTGGTGGCGCTGTGCGTGCCGCCCCAGTCCGACAGGACCCAGCCCTGGAAACCGAAATCCTTCTTCAATACATGATTCAGCAGGTAGTCGTTCTCGCACGCGTAATCGCCATCGACCTTGTTATAGGAGCACATCACGCCGGCCGGCTGCGCGATCTTCAGGGCGATCTGGAACGCCAGCAGGTCCGTCTCGCGCATGGCGCGCTTGTCGAGGATCACATTCATTATGTTGCGCCCGGTCTCCTGATCGTTCAGAGCGTAATGCTTGATGTCGCCCAAGATCTGCTGGGCCTGCAGGCCTCGCATAAGCTGGCCGACCATGGTTCCCGCCAGCACCGGGTCTTCGCCGGCGTACTCGAAATTGCGGCCGTTGCGCGGCTCGCGGGTGATGTTGACGCCGCCGCCGATAGACATGTTAAAGCCCTGGTCGCGCAGTTCCCGGCCGATGACCGCGCCGTAGAGAAACGCGGCCTCCGGGTTCCAGCTTGCCGCCGCCGCGAGAGCCGAGGGAAGCAGGGTGGCGTAGCGGCCCTGGACGGCGCTCATCCGGACACCGACCGCGGAATCGGCCATGTTGATAGCTGGAATGCCCAATCGATCGATTCCGGGGACGAAGCCGGCGCCCTGATTCGAGCCGGGCGGCACAGGCTCACCCGCCCGTAGAGCGCCCCATCCCGTGCCGTGGACGAGTTGGATTTTCTCTTCGAGCGTCATCTCCTTGATGACCATGTCGGCGCGCTGGTCCGGAGAGAGAGATTTGTCCATCCAAGGGCCAGCCGGCTTTTTGGACGGGCCGGGCTGCGCGCAGAGCAGCGCGGGAATCGCGAGAATGATAGCGAGTAAGGGTTTCATAGCGATCGGTCTCACTGACCCATACATTATAATCGGATCTGAAAACAAGTAGGTGCGAGTTTTTGCTGCCCTGAGAAATAGCTTGCTATACGGATTGGCCGGTGTTAATCTGTACTTGGCCGCGTCCGCGGAGAATTCCATGCAAAATTCTGCTGTAATTGCTCTGTTGGCGTGTGCCGCTGCTGCCCGCGCCGCAAGTTACACCACTTACATAGGCGATGCGAACCAATACCAGGTGTCGGCCATCGCCACGGACGCGAGCGGCAACACTTATGTAACCGGCAGCCGCATCGTGGAGCCCAACGCGCCTTCCCCAAACGGCGAGGGCGTGACGGATGTCTTCGTCGGCAAGCTGGACCCATCCGGAAGCCTCACCCTGATCGGCACTTTCAGCGGCAAGGGAATCGACCATGGGAACGGCATCGCGGTCGACCCCTCGGGGAACATCTATATCGTGGGCGACACGACATCGCCCGATTTTCCACTGCGCAATCCGCTGCAAAGCGTTGCGTACACCGCGGGGGCGGGCATTGACAACGGGACGGGCTTTCTGATGAAGCTGAACCCGGACGGTAGCGTAGTCTATTCGACTTATCTTGGAGGCACGACCGGCTATAGCGCGCTCTACGGCGTGGCGGCGGATTCGAACGGAAATACCTACGTCACGGGTACGACCTTGGCCCCGGATTATCCGCACACAGCGGGTATGCCGGCCGATGGAGTGTTCAACGGTCCGATCCAATACTTCTCCGGCGCATTCTTCGCCAAAATCAACCCCGTGGGCAGCCAGATTTTGTATGGCGGAGCCCTAACGGGTTCAATACCCGGGTGCGAAGAAGGTGGCTCAGCAGGCAGTTCCTGCTTTTTGAGTTCGGTCTACACTTCCGGGGCAGCGATTGCGGTGGACCCGTCGGGCAATGCGTATATCGCAGGAAACGCGGGCGGCGGGCTATCCACTACCCCCGGAGCGCTGCTGATGGCCGGAATTGGCGCTTTCGTCGCCAAGGTCAACTCCGCCGGGACCGGCATGGTTTATGTGACGTATCTGGGGGCCGGGAACATCGGCGTGCCGGGAGCCGGCACCCTTGCCACAGACGGAGTCTCAGCGATTGCCGCGGACGGAGCCGGCAACGCCTATATCTCCGGCTCCACGGAGGACCCGGCGTTTCCGGTGACTGCGGGCGCGTTTCAAACCACGCTCGCGGGCGCGGTAACTCCCCCATTCGTGAGTCCTTCCGACGCATTCGTGGCCAAGCTCAACCCCACGGGGAGCGCGATGGTATGGGCAACGTTCCTTGGTGGGACGGCCGCGGACACGGCGCAGGCTATTGCCACCGATTCCGAGGGCAACGTGTGGGTATCGGGAGTCACGCAGTCCACCGATTTTCCTACCACAGTGTCCGTGACTCCTAACGGAAGCGAATTCCTGGCGGAGTTGAACTCCACCGGCGCGAAGCTTTCGTATTCGGCGCTTTTCCCCAGCAATACTGTTGCGCAGGCCCTCGCGGTGGATGCGAACGGCACGGTGCATGTCGCAGGGGCGACCGGCCTGATCTCGGCCTTCCCGCCTGGCGCGGCGCCTGGACAGACTTCCATCCCATGGATGTTTGGGATCGCCAACGCCGCCGGCGGTGTTCTGACCGGACGCCTCGCGCCGGGCGAACTGATCGCCATTTACGGACTGCACCTCGGCCCGGCGTCGCCGGTAACGGCTACATTCAATGCCGCCGGCTTCCTGCCGACGATGCTCGGGGGAATTCAAGTGACCGTCAACGGGATTCCGGCGCCGTTGCTGTACGTCTCCGAAGCGCAGATCAATGCGGTTGCACCGGTGAAACTGACGGCCGGGTCGCCGATCGAATTGCAAGTCACGCGGAACAGTGCGCCCTTGCCGGATTTCCGCGTGATGGTAGATATCGCCTCGCCGGGAGTATTTCAAAATCCGGATGGAAGCGCCGCGGCGATTAACCAGGACGGCACCGTGAATTCCCAAGCGAATCCGGCGGTGGTCGGGTCGTATGTCTCAGTCTGGGCCACCGGCACGGGCTACTTTCCCGGGAGCGACGGGCAAATGGCAACAGGCGCGGACGAGTTCTGTAGTCTGGTTGGTTATTGCGAGATTCTTAACACGTCTCCTGGCTACAGCGCTATCATCGTGCCCTATATCGGTGCAGCGCCTGGCACGGTGAATGGCGTTGTCCAGATCAATTTCCAGGTGGTTTGTGTGGCCTGTGGTTTCTCTCTCAGCGTGGATGGGATAAACAGCGACTCTTTCGGCGTTTATACCGTCGACCCAACGCCGTGAAATTTGCTATTCAGATTCGTAAGTGTTAATATTGACTCGCGTCCAAGGGGAATTCATGCGAAAGTCGGCTGTAATTGCTCTGTTGGCGTGTGCCGCTGCTGCCCAAGCTGCCAGTTATACAACTTATATAGGCGATGCGAACTCCTACCAAGTGCTGGCCATCGCCACGGACGCCGCCGGAAATACCTATGTCACGGGCAGCCGCATTATTGTGCCTGCCTCGAGTGCCCCATATGGCGTTCCGGTGACGGATGTTTTCGTCAGCAAGCTGGACCCTTCCGGGAATCTTACTCTGCTCGCGACCTTCAGCGGCAAGGGAGCGGACCAAGCGAATGGGATCGCAGTCGACCCCTCCGGGAATATCTACATCGCCGGCATCACGACGTCGACGGATTTTCCGCTGCGCAATCCACTGCAGAGCACTTCTGCCATTGCGGGGGTTGGGCCCGGCTTCAACGGTACAGGCTTTCTCGTGAAGATGAGCGCGGACGGCACTGTCATTTATTCGACTTATATGGGTGGCGCGGGCGCCCCCAGCTTATTAACCGGGGTGGCGGCGGATTCCGAGGGAAATGCGTACGTCGTAGGCACGACGACGGCGCCCGATTATCCGCATACACCGGGGATGCCAACTGCGACGGTCGGCTATGGCACGTCCGGAGCCTTTTTCGCCAAAATAGACCCGACAGGCAGCCAGATTCTATATGCTGGAGTCCTAGCGGGCCAGGTGTCCGAATGCGGATCGCCGGCCGACTGCGGTGTGTACTACACCGTGGGAACCGCGGTTGCAGTAGATCCTGCGGGCAACGCGTATATCGCCGGGAATGCGGGCGGTGCCGGACTGCCGACCACCGCCGGCGCGCTCCTGAAGGATGGGATTGGCGCTTTCGTCGCCAAGGTGAACTCCACCGGGACCGGATTGGTTTATGCGACGTATCTGGGGCCGGGAACCGCCGAGGGGTCTCTCGGCACGGTTCCCACGGACCAGGTTTACGCCATCGCCGCGGACGGGGAGGGGAATGCTTATCTAGCCGGCTCCACATCGGACACAGCTTTTCCCGCAACACCTTCCGCATTTCAAACCTCTCTCTCGGATCTTTCGAATGCGCTCGCCGACACCTTCGTGGCCAAGCTCAACCCCACGGGGAGCGCCATGGTATGGGCGACATTCCTGGGAGCGGCCGCACCGGAGGGAGCGCAAAGCATTGCCATCGATGCCGCGGGCGATGTCTGGATCTCGGGAGTCACACAGTCCGGCGGCTTCCCCGTCAAGGACACTGTGTCTACGAATGGGAGCGAATTCCTCGCAGAGTTGAACTCCACCGGCTCGGCGCTCTCCTATTCGGCGCTTTTCCCTGGCAATCTGCCGCTGGTGGCGTTCCCCAACAAAGCGGTGGCCGCGGCGCTTGCGGTGGATGCGAGCGGCACGCTGCACGTTGGCGGAAGCACTGGCGTGATCTCCGCGTTCCCGTCTGGCTCCGCGCCCGGACAGACTCCCGCCCCTTACGTGTTTGGGATTGCCAACGCCGCTGGCGGGGATCTGTCGGGACGCGTCGCGCCGGCCGAACTGATTGCCATCTACGGACTGCACCTCGGCCCGGCGGCCCCGGTTACGGCTACGTTCAATGCGGCCGGTTTCCTGCCAACGAGCCTTGCGGGAGTGGAAGTGACAATCAACGGCATTCCCGCGCCGTTGCTCTACGTATCGGATACGCAGATCAATGCGGTGGCGCCGGTGGAACTGACGGCGGGCGTCACCGAACTGCAGCTCGCGCAGAACAGCGTGCCCCTGCCGGGCTTCCGCGTAGTGACCGATGCCACCGCGCCGGGGGTGTTTCTGAATGCGGATGGGAGCGCCGCGGCGATTAACCAGGATGGCACCGTAAATTCGCAAGCGAATCCGGCGAAGGTCGGGTCGTACGTCTCGATCTGGGCCACCGGCACGGGCTACTTTCCCGGAAAAGATGGGCAAATGGCCACCGGCCCGAACCAGTTCTGCAACCCGCAATATGGATGCTTGATCGGTCACGATGAAGGTGCGGGAACCCCGTCCTACGCGGGTGCGGCGCCCGGCATGGTGAATGGCGTCGTTCAAATCAATTTCCAGGTCGCCCCTGGCAGTGTGGGTTACACGCTCATTGTGGGTTCGATGAGCGACGCCTTTAATATTTACGCCACGCCCTGAAGCTCACGCCGGCCGCACGTCCCGCAGCACGGCGCCCCATCCCGGCAGGCCCCGCGCGGCGGCGTAGGCGTCGTCTTCCAGCGTGAAGGCCACGTCCACCCGCGCGCCGGCCGGCAATTCCGCCGCGCGCTCGGCGAAGTTCCAGGCTTTTAGCGCGAGCGTGCGGCCGTTCTGACGCAACATCACGCGCAGATGCTTCTCCTTCATTAATGTGGGCGGCGGGCCGCCGGTACGAACGCCGCGACAGGCTACACCAAAGCGATCTCGCTCGCTGCGAAAAACTTGCGGCCCGTTACAGGAGATGAAACGCTGAATCGGTGTCTCGACAGAGTATATTGGCTCCCCGTAGGTTGGTCAGGATTCCATCCAATTGCAGCAGCGCATCATCCGTTGAAACGACTAGATCTGCTTCGAATGCAATGGCAGTCGCCGCATGAAGCGCATCGGCGGCGCGGATACCCCGCGTCTGGAGTTCGATTTGCTGAAGCTGTAGGCGGATGGTTCCGGCTGTAAGATCGAGCACCGAGATCTTGAAGAGATCGACCATCATTTGAACCTGGAGTGTTATAGACCGTGCCGCGGGAATCAACAGCGTATCGGCACGAGGAGTACCTTTTGCGGATTGCTTGAGCTGTCCGTAGCGCGCCTCTTCAACTTCGTAATACGTCAGGCACGAAGTAGCGCCGGTGTGAGCGCGGCCAACCTTCTCAAACAGCCGCTCGGCATTCGCGGCGAGCTCGGCTGGCGTGCGCCCGCGGCGATCCGTTGTCCTGAGGATGCTGTTGCCATGTGCGCTTAGAAAATCGATGAATACTCCGGTATCGAAGTAGACGCGCATCACGCGGCCCGGAGGCGCGAAACGAGTTCCTCGGGGGTCACCACCTGCGGTTTGTCGCCCGCGACCAGATCTTTCAGGCGTCTGTTGCTTGTGACCAGAAAGTCGCAGTCGCCGAGGCTGCTTGCGTTGACGATGTCGCTAGGGTGCGGCGCCCGAGTCCGCGCCTGACCATTGGGCGTTTCCATTGTCCGCGCTATCTCAGCGGTGAGCGCCTCGGCTCTTGCATAATCTATTGGCAAGATTTTCAGTTGGCCGAGGACCCGGTTCAGTTCAGGCTTAACCGCCTCTTCCGTGGTGAGAATGAGTTCCCCTAGCACGATCGGGCTTATGGCAAAGCGTACACGGCCGTCCAATTCAGCGGAAAACAACTGTACTGCTAGCGGTTCGCCACGGAGGTAGTCGAGAATGACGTTCGTGTCCAGGAATGCGAGTGGCGGCTCCTGGTTGGGGCGTTCAACCTTAGCCTGCGGCTCGAATTCGACCACCTGCTGCACTTTTTCATTATACGTCAGTGGCGGCGGGACCCATGTGTTTCGTGCCGCCGGGCGGCACCGTTTGGGTCTACGCGACGCTGTGAAGCCGTGGAGTCTCGGCCACCCGCGCCTGGCTCGCCTGCCGCACATCCCGCAACACCGCGCCCCATCCCGGCAAGCCACGCGCCGCGGCATAAGCATCGTCTTCCAGCGTGAAAGCCACGTCCACGCGCGCGCCGGCCGGCAATTCCGCCGCGCGGTCGGCGAAGTTCCAGGCTTTCAACGCGAGCGTGCGCCCGTTCTGCCGCAGCATCACGCGCAGGTGTTTCTCCTTCATTACTGCGGGCGGACCAGCCACTTCCACATTGAGCGCGGCGAATAGCGGCGCGGGATTGCCGCAGCCGAAGGGCGCCAGGCTGAACACTTCCGCCACGCTACGCTCGTCGATTTCGCGGAACTCCACGAGCGCGTCGATCTCCACCTGCGGCGCAAGGTCCTCGATCGTCAACCGCGCTGCGGCGTACTCTTCCAGCCGCGCGCGAAACGCATCGATCCTATCGGAAGCCAGGGTCACTCCGGCCGCCTGGCGGTGCCCGCCGAAACGCTCGAACAACTCCGGCATGGCCTCCAGCGCCTCCAACAGATGAAACGGCCGGATGCTGCGGCCGGAGCCCTGCGCCAGGCCATCCTCCGGATTCCGGCTGAGGACAAACACCGGCCGGTGGAAGCGGTCTACCAGTCGCGAGGCCACGATGCCCACCACGCCGCGATGCCAGTTGTCCGCCGCGAATACCAGCGCCCGCTGCGTGTCGGCGACCGGAACCCGCGCACACTCCTCGACAATCTGCTGGATCACTT
>JBEKUO010000049.1:0-18174 GCA_049514955.1 Bryobacteraceae bacterium
ATGGTGCCGCCGCCATTGACGCCGCCGTTTACCGCGGTGCCGTACAGATTACCATCTGTACCTTGAATGAGCGAGGCGTAGGGAAGTTCGCCATCCGGGGACGGGCTGAAACTGTAAATCGTGGTCAGCGCGCCCTGCGGAGTGACTTTGAAGATGGTGCCACAGCCATAGCTGCAGTAGATCACATTGCCGCCCGCCGACGTTGTTCCGTAGAAGTTGCCGTCCGAGGCTAGCACCAACCCATCCTTGGGGTCGGCGCCATAAGGGTAAGTGCTGCCTCCGAGAGCGGCAAGCGTTGTCAGAAGGCCGCCGGGGCCGATCTTGAAGACTGTGTTGCCGCTAGTCGTGCCGTAGAAGTCGCCGTCGTAGCCTTGGAACAATCCACCCTGCGGAAAGGCTCCGCCGCCGCCGTTGGTGAAGCTGGTCAGAGTGGTCAAGGCGCCGTCCGGCTGGAGAGCGAACACCGTCCCGGCTTTATATTGGCCGCCGCTGTCGGCGGTTCCGTAAAGACTTCCATTTGCCGCTCGCACAACCGGGTCATAGGGGTTGCCTCCGTCCGCGCACGAAGGCTGGCTACAGAAACTGTACAACGAGGTCAACGTGCCGCCGGGAGTGATGCTGAAGACCGTTCCACGGTTTGCCGCCCCACCCAACTCGGTGGTTCCGTAAAACTCGCCGTTAGGTCCCATGGTTAGGCCGGCGTACGGAAAGTCGCCGTCAATGCCACTGAAATTGTATAAGGTTGTCAAGCCACCGTTCGGTGTAATCTTGAAGACCGTGCCGTTATTATTCAGACCGCCGAGGCCAGTGGTTCCATAGAGGTTGCCATCTAGGCCTTGAACCAGCGCACCATATGGCCGCGCGCCGTTGGCTAGGTTGAACTCCGCCAGAGTGGTAAAGGTCTGTGCGGGCGAAGCTATTACCATCGCGGCGCCGATCGCATGTAGGACGCAAACATTGGTGAACCGTCTTCTCATATTTCTCCCTATCTTTGGGATATGATAAGGCACGCAGCCGGCGTCTGTGCAATAGCCGCGCGATGTACTTTGCATGTCCAGCTAAGGTAAAAGAAACAAGATAGATAGAGGCTCAACTGTCCGGCCGGCCGCCCGCCTGCTAACCGCCCCGAACGGGCTCCGGCGGACAGCCGCGATGCTAAACTAGCTTGACTGGTCATCTGTGCAACCGACGGACCCCTCCCCCCGCTTGCTGCAGTTCGGTGTTTTTGAAGTCGACCTCCGCCAGGGCGAACTGCGCAAGAAGGGGCAAAAAATCAAGCTGCAGGAACGGCCTTTTCAACTCCTGGCGGCGCTGCTGGAGCGGCACGGTGAAATGGTCACCCGGGAGGAGTTGGCGCAAAAGCTGTGGGCCGGCGCCATGGTCGACGTGGATAACGGCCTGAATATCGCAGCCAGGAAGCTGCGGGAGGCCCTTGGCGACGACGCCAATACGCCACGTTATGTCGAGACGCTCCCCCGGCGCGGTTATCGCTTCATTGCGCCGGTGCAAGCGCTGCCCGAGGAGCCCGCGGAAGCTGCGCCCTCCACGCCGCCGCCGCCCGCACCTTTGGCTTCGCCGCCGCGCCGCAAGGCTCGCCGTTGGGCAGTAGCCGCAATCTGTGCCGCCGGCCTAGGATTCCTCGCGTACGCAGTCGCTGTTCCCGTACGGCCACCGGGTGTGATACGGATGCTGCGGCTGACCACCACCGGCCGCGCCGAAGCCGGCGCGATGGTGGCGACCGATGGCTCACGAGTATATTTCAACGAGCGCAACGGCGGGCGCTGGTCGCTGGCGCAGGTTTCCGTGGAAGGCGGAACTCCAATGTCTCTGCCTCTGCCGCTGCCCCTGCCGACCACGCCCGGCGATCCGACAGTGCTCGCAATTTCACCGAACAGCGAACTGCTGGTGACAATCGCCGCCGGCGTCGAGGAGGATGCGCCGCTTTGGATCATTCCCACTGTCGCCGGACCGGCCCGGCGGGTCGGCAATGTGTTGGCCCACGCCGCCGTATGGTCCCGCGACGGGCGCAACATTGTTTTCGCATATGGCATGGCGCTGTTTCGAGTGAAGAGCGATGGCGCCGAAACACGCAAGCTGGTGGATACCCCCGGCAAGCCATACTGGATACGCTGGTCGCCACCCGGGCGGGCGGAGGTTCTTCGGTTTAGTGTCTTGGATCGCCGGTATTCCGTCTGGGAGTGTTCGCCGGATGGCCGCGGCCTGCATCCCGTGCTGCCAGCATCGAGGCCCGGCGTTTTTATCCCTGGCGGAGAGACCGCCATAGACTGGACACCCGACGGCAGCTACTATTTTTTCCGGGAGTGGAGCGGGCGGGAGTCGACCATCTGGGCGCTACGGGAAGCACGGAACTGGTTCCATCCGTTCCGCCGCGCTCCAGTCCGGATCTTTGCCACGCCGCTCAACTTCGTGGGGCTGGCTGCCAGTCCGAACGGCAAAAGACTATTCTTCGCGGGCGGGCAGGAGCTCCGCGAACTGGTGAGCTACGACGCGCGGCGAGAACAGTTTCTGCCCTTTCTCTCCGGCATTCCAGTGCGATGGGTCAACTTTTCAAAAGACGGCCAGTGGGTCACCTATGTGACCATTCCCGAAAGCACTCTATGGCGCAGCCGGGCGGATGGCAGCGAGCGGCTGCAGATCGTCACTTCTCCGCTGGTCGCGACCGAGCCGCATTGGTCGCCGGACGGCAGCCGGATCGCCTTCTGTGGCACTGAGCTCGGCAAGGATTATAGAGTGTACACCGTTCCAGCGGACGGCGGAGCGTTGGAGAAAATCGGTCCCGATGGGGACGTTTCGTGCAGCCCGTCCTGGTCTCCGGACGGCAGCTCCCTCATGTTCGGACGCTATCGGTCGAATGGTCTTCCCGGCCCGGCGAGCATCTGGATAACCGACTGGAAGACGAAGCAAGCCACCATTCTGCCGGGATCCGAGGATGTCTTACGTCCGGTTTGGTCGCCCGATGGAAAGTACGTGGCGGCCATGAGCAAGGGGGGCACGCGCATCCTGCTCTACGATTTCCAAACCCGGCATTGGACCGGCCTGGTTAGCGTCGAGACGAGTCTGGGAGTTCCTTTTTGGAGCAGGGACAGCCAGTACATATTTTCTCAGCGCGTACTCGGGAGCGAGGAGCAGCCTATATTCCGCCTGAACGTGAGCACGCGCGCGATCGAGCAGGTGGCCAGTTCGCGCCAGATTCCGCAATCGGGCATAACCGGGTATACGCTGACGGGCTTGACTCCCGACGACGCGCCCATCGCAACCCTGTTCCGCAACAATGCGGATATTTACGCGCTGGAAATGGACATACCGTAGCGCGATTTCACGGGCGTGTCCGTAACCGCCGGCGAGTGTGCTTTCATAGTGGAGTGCAAGTCTCCAACTTCAGCTTTCCCACTGCCATCCTGTTCGGCGCCGGCGCGGTCGACCTCCTTCCGGAAGAATTGAACAAGCGCGGCATTTCTCACCCGCTGTTGGTCACCGATGCGGGCCTGGCGCGCACGCCGGTCTTCGAACGGATCGCACGCCTGGCGCCCGCCGCCGCGGTCTTCTCCAGCGTGGAGCCGAATCCCACCGAGCGCAATGTGCTCGAAGGCGTGGCCTGCTATCACCAGGGCCGCTGCAACGGGATTGTCGGCTTGGGCGGCGGATCGCCTATCGATGCGGCAAAAGCCATACGGCTGAAGGTCACGCACGAGCTGCCGCTGGCCGAGTACGACGACTTGCTCGACGGCGGGCAGCGCATCTCCGCGAATGTGCCGCCGTACATCGCCATCGCCACCACTTCAGGGACTGGCAGCGAAGTATCGCGTTCCACCGTGATCACCATCGCCGAAACCAACCGCAAAACCGTCATCTTCAGCCCGCACCTGATTCCCACGCTGGCCATCGGCGATCCGGAGCTGACGCTCGATCTGCCTGCGCGCCTGACCGCGGGGACCGGTATGGATGCGTTCACCCACAACGTGGAGGCGTACATCTCGAAGGGCTATCATCCGATCTGCGACGCCATCGCGCTGTCGGGCGCGCGCCTCGTTTGGGAGAACTTGCCGCGCGTCATGCAAAACCCGCACGACCTGGAAGCGCGCTCCCAAATGATGATGGCCTCCATGATGGGCGCTATCGCGTTTCAGAAGGGATTGGGGGCCACGCACTCGCTGGCGCACCCGCTCTCATCGGATTGCGGCATGCACCACGGAACGGCCAACGCGGTGCTGCTGCCCTTCGTGCTGGAGTTCAACCGCGCGGCGGTTCCGGAACGGCTCGCGGACCTGGCGGCGCAGTTCGGCGGTGGCGACGCTGCCGATCAAGTTCGCGATTTGAACCGGCGGGTGGGTATCGCGCCGCGGCTTCGGGATTATGGCGTTACCGAAGCGGTGCTACCCGCGCTGGCCGATAAAGCCATCCAGGACGGTTGCCACCAGCTCAACCCGCGCCCCTGCACCCGCGAGGATCTGCTTGCACTTTATCACGCGGCGCTGTAGGTGGGACAGGCGCTTCCGCCTGTCACCCCAGTGCACTCGCTTTTTCTTTCACAGCTTCTCAACGAGCGGTAGTCAACAGTTAGGCAGCACTTCACATCAGGCGGTTTTCCAAACGCCCGCTAGCGAAACCCGCTAAAATGAGGTTGCAGATGCAGGTATTGCAAGCGGGACAACACAAGCTGATCTTCCTGGAATTGGAGCCGGAGCTGGTGGCCAATATCGCCAAGCAGGCCGGATTCGAGACCAAGCTGAAGGACTCGCAGCGCAACATGACGCTGGAGCTTACGGCCGCCGGAAGGCAAGCGCCCCTGCTGCTCTTCGATGCCGCCGATCCGGCCAACCTGGGTTGGTTTTCGCGCTGCCAGTTTTACGTCGACGGCCGCAGCGGCGGCGTGATGCAAACCCCCATCAGCCTCGCCAACAAGCGCGACCGCGGCGGCAAAGCGCAGCCCAACTCAGTCCGCCTGAACATCGCCAAAGAACTGCCGGCCAGTTTCCGGCTGCCGGGAAAGCAGCCCCTCACCGAGCAGGTGTTGTACGCGCTGCTGTTCAACTTCCTGAACGCCCTGATGAAGACCGGAGTAGCGGTATGCGGCGGATCGGTCGTGCAGGCGTTGGCCGGCCGTACCGAGAACATCGGGCCGCGTAATTGAACGGAGCGCCGCCGAGCGATTCAGAGAACCGGCTTCATGCAATGACCACAGAGCTTGGCCTTTGGCGTTCGCAGCGGCCTGCGACAGAATGAGCAAGGTGGTCCGTAATCGGAAACCCGGTGATGGAAAATGGCGTTGGGATTTGTCTCACGAAATCCTGTGATGCGCTCATACTCCGCCAGTACGGGCCCGAATATTTTGCCCCGAATGCCGCTGTCCTTGCCATTACCACGAACGGACATCACTTGACGGTATTCGTCGTCATCGAGCATTGGCACTTCCGTTTTGCAACGCCAACACCAGATCATCTTCATCGGCGGTATACAACATTCTACCCTGACGCTTATAATCAGGCTACGCTATAAAGCCGAAGATCCGGGCCGCCTGCTGCAGGCGCTGGCTGGCCGCACCAAGAACATCGGGCCGCGCAATCGACTTGCGGGCGCGAGTCCGCTTATGTCTCCCACGGTACTTCAAGAACCCACGGAAGTCTGGCTTCGATCTCCAACTGTACAACCGGGCCGGTAAACGACGCCGCTGCCAGCGCGATCTTTCTGCTAAACCAAACCGTCAGATCGGGACTCAGGGCGACGTTCTCGCCAAGCCGCACGATTTCGCCGATGAAATGAAACCATCCGCCGTATTGAATCATGCCAGGCGTGGAACCTTCGACAGGGCCGACGTCATAGATCTCCGCGGGTTTGATTGGGTCGATTCCGAACTGGGCGAAGAATGCGAGGCATGCCGTAGTGAAAAGGGCGTGCCGGCTGGCGCGGTAGTTCGCGCATGACGTGCAATCGCACTCCTGAGGTATCCATGCCGCATATCCGGAAGCCGTGGCGTCCGGATCACAAAGCAACTCGTTGCCGGCAACCTGGATCGCAAGCATGCCTCGAACCAAGTTACCGCACTTCCCCTCGCGCATCGAACCGCACGCCAGCCAGCGTAGCGCCCGACGCCAGCACGTCGCGCACGCGGCCGCGGTTCGCTCCGCCCTTCTCGGTAGCTTCCACCATCGCGCGCACGGCCTGTTCGAGCGAGGCGTCTGCCGGCAGACGAAAAATCCAGGGGATGTTCAAGGAAGTCAGGTCCCGGTCGCCGGAAAGAGCGATGATGGGCACGAACATCTTTACGGCGAGTTGCTCGGCCAGGTGGCTTGTGTTGCGATCCGTGGAGATTAACCCGATCAGCCGCTCCTGCTGCATCAGTTCCACCAGCGCCGTGGACGCCTTGCCCCATGCACCCTCCGACGGTATGCCTACCAGCTTATAGGTGCGGCCCGCGGCGCCGTACGCCTCGAGCCGGCGCTTCCATTCCGGATCGGCGGCGCGCTGGTCGGCCTGCGGCCCGAATATGCCTATGCGCACCTCGCCCGCTGGATTGTCCGGAAGTGGCGGACCCGCGTATCCTATCGTGTTTTCGTCGATGCGGGCGTAAGCCTTCTGCATCGGCTCGCGGCGAAACTCCGCCTTCCCATTGCGGATTTTGCCCAGATACATCGCCGCCATATTCTTGCAGTTGGGATCGAAGAGCATTTCGCCGGTCACGCCGTGATAGCGCTCCAGGCCGGTGAGCGCGTCGCGAATTCGCGCGCGGTTCAAGCCCGCCCGACAGACCGCGTCCAGCAGGATGCGCATGCCGTCATATCCCAGCGACGCAAACGAGTCCGGCGCCTTATTGAAGCGCTTCCCAAACCGCGCGTTGAAGCCGGTCCACATCGGATCGTCACGCGTGGGATCGTAGGGAAACACGAATTCCAACCCTTCGGCGGCGGTTCCGGCAATGCGCAGCAGATCGTCCCCATACACGCGGAAGCTGCCGAACACCGGCTGCGTCATCCCCATTTCGCGCATCTGCTTCAGGATATTGCCGGCGGGGATGGCGTCCGCCCATAACACCACGGCATCCACTTTGGAATCCTGTATGACGCTGAGCTGCTGGCGAAAATCGGTATCGCCGGGCATGTATTTCTGCTCGATCGCCACCGGATGGCCGAGCCGACGCGACGCATCGCGGAACTTGACCACTCCGAAACGGCCGTAGCGTTCGTTGACGCGCAGCAGCGCTACGCGCCCCAGACCCAGTTCCGTGTAGATGCGGCGCGCCAGCGTATATCCCTGCACGCGATCGTCCTGTATGGCGGTTAAGGACCAGGGAATGAGGGTCTCCGGAATGGTGGGGTCCGTAGCCGCTGTGTTGATGATGGGCAGTTCCGACTTCAGCGAGACGCGCAGGGCAATGTGGGTAGTATCGCCGCTGATAGAGCCTAACATCGCCCACACCTTTTCGTCATAGGACATCTTGACGATCTCATTGCTGGAGGCGCCCCAGATCGCGGAATCGTTGTGTACCATCAGGCGGAAAGGCTTGCCGCAATATCCGCCCGCGGCATTGGCCTCCTCGATCGCCAGCGTTGCGCCGTTCAGCATCATGCGGCCCAAGGCTTCGTCCCGGTGCTCCTTGACGGGACCGAGGAAGCCTATGAGCACTTCCGAGAGGCTCGCCAGATCGGGCGTGGGCACGTCGCGCGCGGGGCCGTTATACTCGATGAGATTGGTGTAGTGCTCGTAATAGGGCTTGGCGAAGTGCGCATATGGGCGCATATCTTCGGGCTCATTGGCATAAGGCTCCGCTGTCCGCGGCGCGGGCGGACCCGGAGGATGCGCGCCGCAGGTACACGCGCCAGGCGATTGCGCCAGCGCTGTTACGGCGGCGAACAAGATCAGAGATAAGAGTGGCGCACGCTTCAGCGTGCAGCGGCGAACTTCAGTTCGCCGTCCGGAACTGTCGGCTGAAGCCGACAGCAGCACGCTGAAGCGTGCGCCGCAGGCCGCAGGTCTGCCCCACATATTACCCTCGTGGCTCATTGTCCGGGTTGCGGAAGAGCACGATAGCTTCGCCTTCCACCAACAGATCCGGCCGGCACAGCTTCGCCTGAATGCCCGTCGAGGCCGGCAGCGGGTCGAGTCCCTGTCTCTTGTAGAACGCCGTGCGCTCTTCGTTGAACTCGCGATAGTCGCGGTCGATATCGCGCAGGTAGAAAGTGGTGCGCACGACATCCTTCCAGGTGGCACCCTCCGCCTCCAGCAGGCCCGTGATGTTATAAAACATGCGCCGGCACTGCGCACGGAAATCGCCTACGTGCACGGTTTGACCGTTCTCGTCGATGCTGGCGGTCCCGGAGATCAATAGAACCACCAGGCCGTTCAAGTCGAGGCGCATGCCGCGCGAAAAAGAACTAGGCCGGTCGTAATCGTAGGCCTCATTCAGCACGCGCAGATCGGTGACCGCCCGCTTCTGAACGGTGGCGCCGCCGATTTCACTGATCATTTCTTCGAGTAACATTCCGACTAACCTCCCTTTCGATTCGTATCCCGTGACTCAGGCCTTTGGCCGTCGCCACCCAGATGTCATTCCCCTGAAAATCCACTCCAAAAATGTAGTTATGCGCCGGTGCTGTATCCGTCGCGACTTGTTTCACTTTGCCCTGGGCGTCGCGCACCAGCATCTCGGGCTTGCCGGTCTGGAGCGCGGGTCGGTACACAGCCCAATTCTCGCCGTCGTAATAAGCCAGTCCTTTATCAGTGGAGAACCAGGCCCGGTTGCCGTCCACGCCCTTAACCTGGTTGAGAAAGTTGCTGGGCAAGCCGCTGTCTTTCTCCATGAAGTTGTGCCAGTTTCGGCCATCGTAGCGGCTGGCGCCGAAATAAGTGGCCACCCAGAGGATTTTGTCCTGTTCCATCCAACTAACCGACGTAGTGATTTCGTGGATCAGCCCCTGATCTTTGAACAGCACCAGTTCCGTCTCGCCGTCCGGATCGTTATAGTCTTTCCACTGCTCGGTCTTTACGTCGTACTCCAGCACTCCGCCGCCCCAGACGGCATAGTAGACCTTGCTGGTTCCGGCGCTGACACCGTAGGTCCAGATCTCGTACATGGGCGTGTTGCGCTCGTTGTAGAGGCTCCACTCACCGGTGCGTGTATTCAGGCGGCTGCCGCCCGCCGCGGTGGCGACCCACACGTAGTCTCCCTGCACGGTGACGCCATAGACCACGTCGTTGCTCAAACCGCTATTGAGTTGCGTGAACGTATCGAAGCGGCCCGCGGAGTAACGGCTCAGTCCGCCCATGGTGGCCGCCCACACGTCGTGGGTTCGCTTGTCCACAGCTACGTAGAGCACTACCCGATGCGCCAGGCCGTCTTCCGGACGAAAGACCTTCCATTTGCCGTTCTCATACAGCCCTAGTCCGTTCTCGGTGGCGGCCCAGATGCGCTGGCCGTCGACAGCCACATTGAAGACACGGTTGCTGGGCAGGCCGTCGGCCGCGGTGAAGTTCTGCCAGCGGTAGCGGGGCATCTGCTGGCCGAAGGCAGCCAGGGGGATCAAGAATGCGATCGTAAGCCAGGTCTTCATAACGTCTTCAAATACTCAATCAAATCGTTGAGCTCGTCTTTAGTCAGGTCGTTGGTTACCCCGTGGGTGTCCTTGGGGTTGAACACGGTCCAGATCTCCTCCAGGCTGCGGGCCGAACCATCGTGCAGATAGGGAGCGGTAAGGGCGACATTAGTAAGTTGCGGCACATCGATCACTGGCGAACGGTCGCTCCACTTACCGCTGCCTACGTCGACCTGGGTCTGGTTGGTATAGTGCCGGCCTGCGTGGCACACCGGGCACTGATTCGGCGCCGGAATCGGCGTACCGTCTTTGCGGCGCGTCCGCTCGAAAATGTCCCGGCCGCGTTCCTGCGCTGCAGTCATTTCCCCGTTTGGCAGGCGGAAGCGGTTGGGGCGCAGCGGAATCGACTTGATGTAGCTGACCAGGTCTTTCAGCTCGTCGGGAGCATAACTCTGCGAGCGGTAAAAGTATTTCTCGGTGCGCGGCCCGCATTCGGTCTCCAGATCCGGATTGCCGCCGTTCCACTTGAACGGCTCGGTGCCGTCCACATCTTCCAGTAGCCGGTTATCTACGATATCCTTGCCGAAGCCATCCGGTTCCAGGTCCCATTGCAGGCCGTCAAAGGTGGATTCCAGGTGGCAGTTGGAGCAACTGAAGCCGCCGTGGAATGCGAACCGCGCATCGAAGAACAGTTGCTCACCACGGCGCTGCGGCGTCAGCTCGCTAGGTCCGCCCAGCTCGATCGTACGCACCACTTTGCGCGCGGCCGTGTCGATCACCGAAACCGTGTCGTCCAGACGGTTGGCCACGTACAGCCACGCGCCATCCGTGGAAAGCGCAATGCCTTTGGGATTGCGCCCCACCGGAATGCGCGCGCTTACGAAATGCGCCGACGCCGACAAATCGTTGCCGAGCGCCTGCCGCTCGCGAGGCGATGCCGAGCGCACAAATGCGAGCAGCCGCGCGATGTCAACGACCGTGACGCTGTTCGCGCCGCTAGTCGAGATGTACGCGGCGCTTTTGTCCGGCGCGATCGCCACTCCGAACGGCATCGTATAATAGCGCTCCATCTCATCAATCAGCACCTGGACGCTTTCGCCGACGTCGGCACCGAACAGCGTGAGCGAATCGCCGAAAACCCAGCCGTGCTCCACGTGCGCTAGCGGGATCAGGTTCTTCGGACGCAACTGGCAAGCGATTCCCAGACGCCCGTCCCGCGAAAACGCCACATGGAAAACGCCAGCGACATTGTGCAGAGGCTGGCGCTCGCACACGATCTGGTGCTCGGCATCGATGACCGTGATTTCGGATTCCGGCGGCGTGCGATGTCGGCCGATATTCGGATAGATGTGCGTGCAGTATATCGATTGGCCATCCGGAGATGGCGTCAGATAGCCGGCGCCCCGCCCCGCCGTCAGCCGCCGCGTTTCCACGCCGCTGGCCAGATCGATCACCGAGATATCGTTGCCGATGCGATTGGCCGTATACACCGTCGTGCCGGTCCGGTCCGCCAGCACCGCGTTCGGCTCGAAGCCGGCCTTGAGCGTGCGCGTCACCTGGAGCGTCGCTGTATCCACCACCGATACCGTGTCGCTCCACGAGTTAGCCACGAAAGCGTAGCGCCCCTGGAGCGACAAACCCTTGGGCACGCGGCCTACCTGCACGCGCCCGATGATTTTGCCCGAGCCCGCCTCGGCCACGACGAGTTCGTCCGTGCCTTCGCAAAGCACAAACAAACGCGCGCCGTCCGGCGAAACCGCCAACTCAATCGGCGAAGGATAACGCAAAGGCGCAGCACATAGGGCCGTAGTAAGGCTCAGGAGGATTATGTGGGGCAGGATGATATCCTGCGCGGCGGTTGGAAACCGCCGTGGGCTGATTGACAATCGGCTGCAGGTTAACAACCTACCCCACATCCTTATTTCTCCTCCACCGTGACGACCCGATCCGCCGTGACATCGCGCATCGTCTGCACCTTGCCGCTTGGCCAAGTAATAGTCACTATCTCGGCTTTCGCCGCCCCGCCCAGCCCGAAATGCACCCGCGCGTCATCTTGCGAAAGGTAGCCCGATCCCGCCATCCGCTCGGCCCGCTGCCTTTGCCCTCTCGCAGCCACCTCGATCTTCGCGCCGATGCCGTCCCGATTGCTCTTCCTACCCACCAGCTTGATCGCCAGCCAATGATTCACACCCGGCGAAACATTGTGCAGCAAGTAACCCGGACCGCCCAAGTTCACCAGGAACGCATCCATCTTGCCGTCGTTGTCGTAGTCCGCGAAGCACGCCCCGCGGCCCACCGTCTTCAACGCAAAGAACGGACCGGCGCCGCTGGAAACATCGGCGAACTGCCCATTGCCCAGATTGCGGAAAATCGAATGCTCCTGCGGGATCAGGTGGATCAAACCGCCGTGCGTGACGAAGATGTCGCGCAGCCCGTCGTTGTCGAAATCGTAGACGCCGGTGCCCCAGCTCACGTATTGCGCGGTCAACTGCGAGATTCCGGACGCCTCGGTAACGTCGTTGAAATCCGTTCCGTTGTTCCGCAGCAGGCGGTTGTAGCGGGAATCGGTGACCCACAGCCCCACATGTCCCGTGTTCTCGAAATCGGCGAACACCGGCCCCATTGCCGAAGTGGATTCGCCGTTCTGTCCATAAGCCACGCCGGACTGCACCGCGACTTCCTTGAACGTACCGTCGTGGTTGTTGTGGAACAGAAAATTCTCGGTCTTATCGTTGGCCACGTAAATATCCGGATAACCGTCGCCATCGAAATCCCCGGCCGTCACGCCCATCGTGCGGCCCACGTAATTGGCGATCCCCGATTTCTGGCTGACATCGGTGAACGTGCCGTCGCAGTTGTTGTGGAACAGCATGTTGGTATCGCCCCTGTAGTCCAGCGGCCCAGGATAATTGTCCGCGGCGTAATAAGCGCGGTACTTGGGATCGAACTTCACATAGCGGCCCACGAAGAGATCCACACACCCGTCGCGATCGTAGTCTAGCCAAGCCGCGCCAATAGACCAGCCCGGCACGTTCAATCCCGCCTTGGCGGTCACGTCCTCGAACGTTCCATCGCCCTTGTTGCGATACAGCGTGACGTGGCCGTAACCGGTCACCAGCAGGTCCACCAGGCCGTCGTTGTCAAAATCCGCTGCGATGGCGCCCATGCTGAACAAGTCCGCGCCGACGCCCGCCTGCTCCGTGACGTCGGTGAACTTGCCGTTGCCGTCGTTGCGATATAGATGGTTGTGCGGCGCCGTCTCCGGCGGCTGGCGCAGCGGATAAGGGTGTATGCCGCCGCCCAGCGGCTTGCCGGAGACGACATAGAGATCCGGCAGCCCGTCGTTGTTGTAGTCGAACCAGACGCAGCCCGCGCCCGTGCTTTCGAGCAATGAGCCCAGCTTGCGCGCGCCGAAACTATGCGTGAACTGGATGCCAGACCCGGGCGTGGCATCTTCGAACCGTATGGTCGTGGCGGGTTGATCGGCGGCCCAAGCGACCCCAGCCAGCAAGAGGGTGGCGCAGGCACTCATGCCTGCCGCGCTGGCACTCCTGCCAGCGCAAGAACTAATCATGATCCACCTCCCCCTGTCATCGGCACCGGCACGTCCGTGCGCAACAGAACCTTCGGTACGGCATTCTCAGGCGCACGCTCCGGCCCCGCGTGGCAGCCGACGCACACGCGCTGTTCCCCACGCCGCATCCAGAACCAGCCGCGCTCCGCCTCGATCACCCGGCCCGTGCGATCCCGCAATTCCATGCGCAGCGGCTGCTCCGTCGGCACGTGCAGGAAAAACGAGCCGTCGCTTTCCACCGCCGTCTCGCCGAGCACCGCAGGCTTGCCCTCGGCGCTCCGCGAGTAAAGCCGCACGCTCGCAACAGAGCCTTCCGTAATCTTCGTCTTTGACGTGTAGGCATTGAGGCACAGCAGGTTGGCGCCCGCCCAATCGTGCAATCCCGAAGGAAATCGCAGCGGGACCTCGCGCGGAGCTAGAAGAACAGGCTCGACGCCGTGCCCATCCGACGCCCGCCCCATCGCGCCACCCACTGGATTCAGGCTGTAGATGTTGTAAGGCGTGCGCGCATTCGGACGGAAGGAAACCAGCCATTCGTCGGGCGCCGCCTCGGCAATCGGACCCGCAAACTCGCCGCCGCGCGCCGGGCCGATATCCACCTGCGTGGCCAGCGCAGAAATGAATCGCGCGAATCCCTTGCCGGTCGAAAACACAATGTCCCCGGAAGCTATCTGGCGCGCCGCGTGACGGCTCACGCCATGATCGCAACGGTACGCCTCGACGCCGCTGCCGTCGGGATACACGGTATACAAATCGTGCACGCCGGATTCGGCCGAAGGATGCGGCCCTTCGTACAGCACCCGCCCGTCATGCAGGACCGCGCACGTCAGGTAATTACCCGGCGCATAAGTGATCCGCAAAGGCTGCCCACCCCCCAGCGCCACTACCTCCAGTTGATAGCCTTGCGCCGTCTTGCGGGCATAGACGATTTTGTTATCCGGCAGGTACAGCGGGCGGATCGCATCTTCCGTCCAGCCGGTAATGCGGTGCGGCTGGCCACCCGCCGCCGGCGTCTCCCAGATCTGCCAGGGATCTTCGTGGCGCTGTTTGCCCGCAAAAAGCACGCGTTGGGCGTCGAAAGAGACTTCCGCATCCGCCGAGGCGGCGAAGCCCGGCGCCAGATCCCGCATTCCCTCCGCGGAAAC
The DNA here is from genome assembly GCA_049514955.1 of Bryobacteraceae bacterium. Lineage (GTDB taxonomy): Bacteria > Acidobacteriota > Terriglobia > Bryobacterales > Bryobacteraceae > Bog-159. The sequence continues at coordinate 14,268 of JBEKUO010000049.1, forward strand.
CACCCGCAGCGTCGCCCCCTCCGGAAAGCGTTCCTGGCCGCGCGCCCAAGCCTCCAGATCGCAACGCTCGGCCGCCGTGTAAATGTAGCCTGGCAGGTGCCGTACATCGCCAGACACGGCTGCCAGCAACGTCCCCCACAGCATAACGGTACTTAAAGACCCTGTTATCTTCTTCATCAGGATGCCAAATGGTAACCCCGGTGCGAGAAGATTACAATACTCTTTTGATATTAGTGGCTTAGCAGTAAACGGTCCCATTCGACCGCCCGGCCGAATCTTTGGAATTGAACTGAAACGCGGTTCCGGGCGAATGAAGTCGAGGCTGTGCGGTCTGCAACGTGTCCATTGCTTTTCCGGGCTTTGCCGCGGATTGGGCCAGCGCTTCGGGTCCGGCATGCCGTCATTGATTGGGGGATCGTTTTTCCCTAGCGCCTGACGCTCGGCCGCGCGGTTCTTGCGGCGCCTGAGGCTGCGGAGCCGAACTTGGTTTCGGAGGATTCGGTGCTCCGGTAGCGCAGCGTGCCGGTGGCAAGAGAATTTTGAAGAGAAGTTCATCTTGGAACTGCAACTGCCCTGGAAGGACTGGCGCGAAATCCCGGCACGCGGCTTAACCATCAGTGCCTTGGAGCACCCACGCTCAAGTGTTTTCAATAATTTACGATTGAGAATATTGACGTTGAGGAACTTCGTCGATATAGTAAACATCAATACCTATGGGAACTTCTGTGGTCAAGAGTCGAATCGAAGACAGCTTGATTAGCGCGTTCGCTGACGTGAACGGCGTATGCGGCGTTTACGTTGTTCCTTCGTCCGATTTCGTCAACGTTTTTACCATCATTGACCAAGACGACGAGCAAACATACGCGGCGATCTATGAACGTGAGCGATCGATCATTCGCCAACATTCGGATTGGCACTTTGATTTCAATGTCATAACCCGTCGAGGGCGGTCTGTTGACGAACTCGTCGGGTCGGCCGTGCCAGTCTGGCAACGAACCGAAGCAGCCACTCCGTGCCCCAACGTCACGAGCATCTGAGTAGGGCCAAGCAGACTGAGCAACTCGCCCTTGGCCTAGATCGTAATCTCCCCGTCTGCATTGATTGAGCCGTCGCCATGCTGTTCTATGCTGCGCTGCATTATATTGATGCCTTTCTCGCTGGGAAAAATATGCATCCCCTGAACCATAAACAACGGGATGAGGAAATTGAACGGAATGGCAGCCTATCCGAAATATACCCAGCTTATCGGCGCCTCAAAGACCTGAGTAGAGCGGCACGATACGAGATCCCCGATTTTCCGCCGGAGAAGCTTGACTTGGCAAAGAACCGGCTCTCTGAAATTAAGCGTCATCTCCAATTGTGAGCGCTTCAACCCGCTTCCTCAAGACTGGCTAGCGGGTCCGCTTCGATTTAAGCAGGGAGATTTCCTTGCGCTCCCGGACTTTCCCGCGCGGATTCGGCGGACATTTCGCCCTCCGCAACCAGCACGGCCAAAACGCCCGGTCCCGCTGCAAAAGCATTAAAATTACGGCAGAGGCCCCCATGCGACACGGCGCGTTGCTGCTTCTGCTCTCCGCCACTATGACTCCCGCCGGTCCGCAGGAGCCGCTTCCGTTCGCCCGCTTCAAAGAGAAGATACGGCAGGACTTGGCCCAGATTCCCAACTACACCTGCCTGGAGACCATAGAACGCTACGAGCGCGGACCGCACGCGCAGTCTTTCAAACCCGTGGATACCGTACGACTGGAGGTCGCGAACGTAGACGGGAAGGAACTGTTCGCCTGGCCCGGCGCCCGCCGTTTTGAAGACCGGGACATAGCCGACTTGGTATCGAGCGGCGCGTCGGGCACCGGTATGTTCGCGCTCATTGCGGACATGCTCTTCGCCGGCGACAAGGGCGTTTTCCAATACAAGGGCGAGGAACATCTGTCCGGGCGCCGTGCCGTTCGTTACGACTTTCGGGTTGCGCAGTCGGACAGCGCGTACAAGATACAGGTCGGCGCCGACTCGGCAGTTGTGGCCGCCAAAGGCTCCGTCTGGTTTGATCCCGTCTCGCTCGATCTGATCCGGCTGGACGGCTACGGTGATGCGATTCCCTTTAAGCTGCACCTTGAGGAAACCCTAATCCGGGTGGATTACGCCCGCAAGCATATCGATAATTCGGTAGTGGGTCAGTTTGAACTCTTAAAGAATACGTTGATGTTGACATAGAGCCATCGATTTGCACATGCTTGAAATATGCCTGAGCGGTCAAAGAAACCCCGTCCGCGAGACCCAAACCAACTCGCCTACCAAATCATGCTTGAATCAACCGGCCAAGTTCCGAAGTATGAACCCGGTCAAGAACAGCCTCCGCCCGTAGACCCGACCAAGAACCCCCATGCCGTCGCGCTAGGCCGCTTGGGTGGCCTCAAGGGTGGCACGGCTAGAGCGGCGGCGCTATCGCCCCGCAAACGGTCGCAGATCGCGGCGAGGGCGGCCAAAGCTCGATGGGGGAAGAAATGAGCCAATTCAAACCGATAGCAAAGGCAATGTAATCCTCAAGCCCGTGCTTGGTTGGAAACTCACGGACGTAGATGCGATGAACGTACTTCTCCAAGTTCGGTATTCAGACAATCCGGAGGACATCGGTACAGGCGGTAAGGCAATACAGTTTGTTCTGAAACCCCAAGTCTGCCTACGGCTCGCAGAGGAACTGAAAACACAAGCAGATCGCATTCTTCAGGATCGCGACAAACGCCCGAACTAGTCAGAGCCTTATCTACGCTCCCAAGCGCATTTCTGGGCGAAAAAAAAGTCCTATTTTCCTTCATTTTCTACTTGACCCTTTATGCTTGACCGTGCTAGTATTAAAGCATGAACAAGCTCTCAAACGAAAAGCGGGCGCAAGTGGTTGCGGCCCTGGTGGAAGGCAACAGCGTGCGGGCGACGGCCCGCATGACGGGTGCCAGCAAGAACACGATTCAGAAACTCCAGTTGGAGCTTGGCGCGGCCTGTTCCGCGTACTTGGACAAGACGCTCCGCAACCTGAAGTCTGAGCGTGTTCAGATCGACGAAATTTGGAGCTTCGTTGGAGCTAAGCAAAAGAACGTCACCCCGGCCCTTGCCGCTAAGGGGTTCGTGGGCGATGCTTGGACGTTTGTAGCGATTGATGCCGATAGCAAGCTGGTCATCAGTTGGATGGTTGCAGACCGGAACGCCGCTACAGCCAAGACATTTTTGGATGACGTGGCAGGCCGTTTGTCGAAGCGGGTTCAGTTGACTACCGATGGTCACAAGATGTACTTTCAGCCGGTTGTAGAGGCGTTTGTCGGAATGGTTGACTACGCACAAATCGTGAAAGTTTACGGCAGCGATCCAGAAGGCGAAAAGCGCTACAGCCCAGCAATCTGTGTAGCCTGCGAAAAGAACGTGATGTGGGGAGCGCCCGACCGGAAGCATATCAGTACCAGCTACGTAGAACGGCAGAACCTCACGATGCGCATGTCAATGCGGCGGTTCACTCGGCTAACCAATGCGTTCAGCAAGAAACTTGAGAACCATGTTGCGGCACTTGCGATCCATTACGTGTACTACAATTTCGTCAGGATACATCAGACCCTGCGGGTGACTCCGGCTATGGCTGCGGGGGTAACTGAGCGGCTGTGGTCGGTTGAGGATATTGTACGGTTGCTTTCCTGAACTCAGCACGCCTTTTGCTTAACCACCCTCCGAAGGATTTGACTTCCTGCTCAAACGCGATGTCAGGCATTTGTTGATTCAAGGCCGCATATAGCAGCCGTTGCGCACGAACCTCAAAATCCTCGGTCGCCGCTTGAATTGCAGCAATTTTATGGGGGCTAATGAAATCACTCGTTCCGTTGCTGCGCAGCACTAGAATATGCAGCGGACCCCCGCATCCGGGAAC
>JBEKUO010000050.1:0-18132 GCA_049514955.1 Bryobacteraceae bacterium
CAGTTTCGCCGCTCCGCAGAACCGTCAGGCCGCGCCGGTATTCATTGCGCATTGCCTCCCCCGGCGCCAGCGACCATTGCTCATAACAACACAGCCGGTCGGAGCGCATGCAGGTTTGCGGAAAGCCGGTGAGCGCGCGCGCCAGTTCCACAGCCGCGTCCAATGCCTGGCCGGATTCCACCAGCCGGTTCGCCAGCCCCATGCGCAGAGCCTCTTCGCCCGAGACGCCGCGCCCAGTCAATATCAAGTCCAGGGCATGGCTCTGCCCGATGAGCCGCGGCAGTCTAATGGTCCCCAAATCGATCAGCGGCACGCCAAAACGCCGGCAGTAAACCCCCAGCGTGGCATCCCGTGCTACCACGCGCAGATCGCACCACAGCGCCAGCTCCAGCCCGCCCGCCACGGCGTACCCCTCAATCGCGGCGATCACCGGCTTTGAAAGCAGCATGCGCGTCGGCCCCATGGGACCGTCTCCCTCTTCGGTCAGCGAATTCGCATGCCCGGAGGCGATTCCCTTAAGGTCGGCGCCCGCGCAGAAGTTCCCTCCCGCGCCGGTCAGCACCGCCACATCCAGTGTTTCGTCTCGATCGAACGATCGGAACGCTTCCGCCAAAGCGGCAGCGGTGGCCGCGTCTACCGCGTTCCGCGCCTCCGGCCGGTTGATGGTCACCACCACGGTCGAATCGCGGCGGGTGATCTCGACGGATGACATTCACCTATGTTACTGCACCGTGACGGTGACCTTCGCGATCTTGCGGCCGTACTGGTTGGTGCTGTAGAGGCCGTAAGTGGTGGTTGCCGACGGAGTCACAACCACGTTCGTTCCGCGGACCGGACCTACTTGCGGGCTGATGATGTTGTAAATGGAGTTGGTCACAGTCCAGCTCAAAGTGACCGGCTGGCCGGCACTGACCGTCGTAGGATTGGCCGTAAAGCTCGTTACCGTGGGTGCCGGCCCGGTCGGCACATTCGAAGGCGTGTAGATCGGGTTCATCAGGATGACATCGAAATCGGACGCCGCGATGCTCTTGAGGTTTCCGAGATCGTTGTTGTTCCAATTGCTATCCGGCATCCCGCTGATGTAAATCGCGCTGCCGTTGTCCGCCAGGATCATGCCGTATTGCTTGAGCGCCGTCAGAATCACCTGGTTGGCCGGCGAGAAGCCCGAGATGTCGAAGCTGGCTTTGAGCCGCATACGCATGCCCATGGATGGCGCGTTCGCGTCCGTCACGCTGGACGCCCAATGCGAGGCGGGCGGTGTGAACGCTTCTTGTGTGGTAGGCACGGTGAAGCGCACGGCATGGTTGATGGCCCCGGCAGCCACTTCGTCGTAGCGCACCAACCCTACGAAGATGGGCAGGCCGGCCGCATCGGCGGAAGTCCAGGTGTAGGGGCGCTGCTCGTTGATGGTCATGTCCCATATGGCCGAAGAATCGGCGGACCAGGCGCCGCTCTTGGTGTGCGCGTTGTATAGCTCGTACAACCAGCAGCCGCCCTGGTCCAGCACCAGCACATGGCGGTCGCCGGTGCCGGGCTTCGGGTATCCCTCGATGAGCGCGTTGGCGGGAATGGGCATGGGCCCGGGGTCGCTTTCACTGGCGTAAGCGTTGAGCTTGACCGGCACTTTGGGCTGCGTGCCGGCTTCGATCTGGTAAGGAATCCCGATGCTCTGGCCGGCGTAAAGCCCGGAGCCGAAATCGGGGTGCAGCGTGACGCTCGCGCCGATGTAGTTGATCAGGTTTGCGGAGTTGGGATCCACCGGCGCACTGGAAATATTCGTGTTCCACAGGTTGTTCGAAGGGAACGGCACGAAACCGTTCAAAGAAGCGAGGGGGCCGAGGCTCATACCGGCGCAGGTTCCCGGTTGGGCAAACGCGGCGGCCGAGCAGCATAGGCTTAGTACGGCTAGAACTGAGATGGTTCGCATGGCACTATTGTAGTGCCGTGGGCAATCTCGCGGAATCTGGTAGTGTCTTAAATCAGACACTACCCGGAATCTGGCGAGTTCCTTAACGATCGGCTATGCCAGGAACACAGCCCAAGTCCCTACCCGGCGCGGCAGCCATTTGGAACAGCCTTGTCCGGGATCGTCAGAACCGGCGTGATCCCGTCCGCATACCCGATGTCGAACAGCATGCCCTCCGAAACCACACCACGCATCCGGCGCGGCTCCAGATTCACCACGAACAAGGCTTGTTTGCCTTCGATTTCCTTGGGCTGCTGGCGTTCCTGTTTGAGTCCGGCCACGATCCGGCGGCGGTGGTCCCCAAAGTCGACCTGCAGAACGACGAGCTTGTCCGCGCCTGAGATATCTTCGACGGACTCGATGGTCCCGACCCGGATGTCGATCTGGTCGAGGAGGTCGGCGGAGATTGGCGGCTTTACGGGAGACGGAGTCATCCCATTTAGTCTAATTCGGCTCGACACTGTGGGCTTCAGCCGACGGAACGGCGAATTGCGCTTGAGCGTGCGCCACTAGGTCGCCGCCTCCAACACCGCGTACCACAGGAATTCGACAAGCTTGTATAGCGACGCCTCCGCCAGCCGCTCATTGTTCGAGTGGGCTTCGCCGGTTTCACCCGCCTCCATCACGGGACCGAAGCCGTACGCCTCCACGCCTTTGGCGCGAAGCTGGGCCATGTCGGTGGCGCCCGTCAGCATCGCGGGCAGGGTGATCGCGCCCGGAAACATTTTGTGCTGTGCATGTTCCAGTGCCCGAAACATGACGGTGTCCATGCTGGAGGCCGCTGTAGCGGGGCGGCTCGGCTGCTGCGGCTCAATCTCCACGTTGGGATCGGCGATCAGCGCGCGCAGATCCTCGTAAAAGCGCGGCAGGTCTTCGTCCGGCAGCGCGCGTATATCGATATAGGCTTCCGCCTCGGACGGGATCACGTTGGAGCGAAAGCCCGCCTTCAGCATGGTGGGCGTAAGCGTGGTGCGCAGCAGGGCGTAGTGCGCCGGCTCGTAGCGCTCGAAGTAGCGGTCGATCTCCGCGCCGCGCGCCGGATCGCCCACGTGCCGGTAGCGATCGGCATCGTCGGGCAGGCTGATGGAAGCCAGCCGCTCGAAATAGGCTCGAGTGGTTTCATTCAGGCGGACCGGCGTGTGCCAGGCGCCCACCTTGGCGACCGCGGCCGCCAGGCGCAGCACAGCGTTGTTCGTGGTAGGCCGGGAGGCATGCCCGGACGGCCCGCGCGCGATCAGCCGCACCCCGCGCGGGATTTTCTCGGCTGTGGTGATCGCCACGTAGCGCACCTTGCCGCCCTGCGCCACCGCCGAACCGCCTTCGGCCAGCGCGTACTCGGCCGCAATCTCATCCCAGTGGCGGCTCACCAGGAAGTCGATGCCCACACTGGTGGTGCCTTCCTCGCCCGCTTCCGCCACGAAGATCACGTCGCGTTTCAGCTTGACGTGGCGGCGCTCCAGCAGCAGCATCACCATCAGCCCGGCGGTCACGATCTCTTTGTCATCGACGGCCCCACGGCCATAGATGAAGCCATTCTTGCGGACCGCGCCAAACGGGTCTACGGACCACCCGGAACGCTCGACGCCCACCACATCCGTGTGTCCCAGAATCGCGATGGGGCGCGCCGAGCCGTCGCCTTTGATGCGCGCGACCAGGTTGGCTCGCTCCGCGTCGCGCGCCAGCAGCTTCACCGGAACGCCCTCCTTCGCGAGCACGCCTTCGAGATACTTGGCAGCGATAGTTTCGTGGCCCGGCGGGTTGGACGTGTTGAGCCGCAACAGCGCGCAGAAATGGCGCAACGTTTCGGGGTTCAGCTTGCGCCAGTCGACCGGATGGGGAGCGGACAAGAGGGATTGCGCCGACAGGAATGCCACCGCGGCAGACAGGAGTGCCCGCGCCACGCTACAGGGGAATGTTGCCATGCTTTTTGCGGGGCGTCGTGTCCACTTTGTTCTCCAGCATGCGGAACGCGCGGATCACGCGTGGACGGGTCTCGCGCGGCTCGATTACGTCGTCGATGAAGCCACGCTCCGCCGCGATGAACGGGTTGGCGAAGCGCTCACGAAACTCATCGGTCTTCTGCGCGCGTACGGCATCTTTGTCGGCGGCCGCCGCCAGCTCCCTCCGGTAGACGATGTTGACCGCGCCCTCCGGCCCCATCACCGCGATCTCGGCACTGGGCCACGCCAGATTGATGTCCGTGCGAATGTGCTTCGAGCCCATCACGCAATAAGCGCCGCCATACGCCTTGCGCGTGATCACGGTGACCTTCGGCACGGTGGCCTCCGCGTAGGCGTAGAGCAGCTTGGCGCCCTGGCGGATAATGCCGCCGAATTCCTGTTCGGTGCCCGGTAGGAAGCCGGGGACATCCTCGAACGTCAGGATCGGGATGTTGAACGCATCGCAGAAACGCACGAAGCGCGCGCCCTTCACCGAGGAATTGATATCCAGGCAGCCGGCCAGGTACGCAGGTTGATTGCCTACGATGCCCACCGGTCGGCCGTCCAGGCGCGCGAAGCCCACCACGATATTCCTGGCAAAGTGCTCGTGGACTTCGAAGAACTCTCCATCATCGGCCACGCGATGGATCACATCCTTGATGTCGTAGGGCTGGTTGGATTCCGCCGGAACCAGCGTGTCGAGCGCCGGGTCCATGCGGTCGATCGGATCCGATCCCGTACGGCGCGGCGGATCGTCGCGATTGTTCTGCGGCAAATAGCTGAGCAGCTCGCGGATCATACGCAGGCACTCGGCATCGTCGGACGCGATGAAATGGCCCACGCCGCTTACGGAGTTGTGCGTCATAGGACCGCCCAGCCGCTCCTTGGTGACATCTTCGTGCGTGACGGTCTTGATTACATCGGGACCGGTGACGAACATGTAGCTGGTGCGGTCCACCATGAAGACGAAGTCCGTGATGGCGGGCGAGTAGACGGCCCCGCCGGCGCAGGGCCCCATGATCGCCGAGATCTGCGGCACCACGCCGCTGGCCAGCGTATTGCGCAGGAAGATGTCGGCGTAGCCGCCCAGCGACAGCACGCCTTCCTGAATGCGCGCGCCGCCCGAATCGTTCAGGCCGACGATGGGCGCGCCGTTCCGCATGGCGTGATCCATGATCTTGCAGATCTTCTGCGCGTTGGATTCCGAGAGCGAGCCGCCGAATACCGTGAAATCCTGCGCGAAGACGTACACCAGGCGGCCCTCCACGTAGCCGTAGCCCGTGACGAAACCGTCGCCCGGAACGATCTGCTCCTCCATGCCGAAGTCCCGGCCGCGGTGAGTGACGAGCTTGTCCAGTTCCTCGAAGGTGCCTTCGTCGAGCAGCAGTTCGATGCGCTCGCGGGCCGAAAGCTTGCCTTCCTTGTGCTGGCGGTTGCGCCGTTCTTCCCCGCCGCCCTGCTCGGCGGCCGCGTGCCGGCGGCGAAGCTCCTGGAGCTTGTCCATGCTTTTGATTGTAGCTGGGGGAGCCGCGCCCCGCGCGGCGCGTGGGTTGCCAAGATGCATCCGAATGAGGCATGCTGATGATGTATGCCTCACTCCGAGACGACCACCAAACGCAGCCGGCGCGGCGATCGGAAGCCGGGGAATCGTCCCGGCAAGGCCGAGTCGCGGTACACCGTCGCACTGGCCCCCGGTGTCGCAAATCAGGTGGCGCGCTACGCCCAGACGGTCGATACGAGCATGAGCAGGGCAATCGCCTCGCTTGTCCGCATCGGCCTGGAAAGCCAGGAGGATCGCAAGCGGGATTTCTTCAGAAAATTGAAGGACAATCTTGCCAACGACGATCCGAATCAGCAGGATCGACTGGTAGATGAGTTCCGAATGCTGATCCTCGGCCGTTGAAGCATGCCCAAGATTCAGTGGGAGCGGCTGCCGAGGGAGAAGTGGGCCCATCTCCGCGATCGCGCAAAAGAACGGCAGATCTCAGAAGAGGATCTCTTTGAACTGGCTGAGTGGAAGCTGCAAGACCCGGACGTGCCGGATGGCGACTGGTACAAGGATTTCGGGACATTCAAGCTGTGCGGGACGGGCAGGCTTCCGAGCACGTTCTTGCTGGCTGGTCAAGCCGCGCGAGGCAAACGGCTGTGAATGCTGTCGCGCTCAACCGACGGACGACGACACGGCCGAACAGATGGCGCATGTGGCGACGCAGTTCCTAGAGAGCCTGTCCATGCTTTTGATTGTAGCTGTGGCTAGAGCTTTTGAGTTCCCTCAACTCTGGCCAAATTCCGATCGAAGGTGCCCAACGGAAGATGCCCAGCTTTGCGGGCCAACTGAAGCATCAGGCAGTCGGAAAAGCCCAGCGCCGGTTTCGCGCGGAATAGTTCCAGGGCCTCTGCCACGGTCTCCGGATCTTGTAACACCAGGCGCCCGTTATTGAGCAACATCTCAACGGCCCTCGCCAGATCGTGCGATCCCAGCCCGTAGACGGTGGCCAGTACCCAAGTCGTCTCGGCCAGCGCGAGCACCGAGACCCACACCCCGTTCTCGATAAAGCTCTCCGCGGAGGCGGCTTGGCGGGCATCATCCCGGGTAATCAGGCGAACCAGGACATTGGTGTCAACCGCGCGCATAACGCCTTCGGACGTAGCGCCGGATACCTTCTTTCAATTCATCGACACTCCGCGTCATCGGCGTCCGCTGCCCGAATAACTCCCGATGGATATCCTCGAAACTGAAGCGGCCCGCACGGCGGACAACGATCTTGTTGCCGTCTTCTTCCCATTCCAAGACTGAGCCCGGGCCGACGCCGAGCTTGCGTCGCACCTCCACCGGGACTGAAATCTGCCCCTGCGCCGTGACCTTGGATCGTGCTATTGCCATACTTTATATTACCAGGGTAATGGAACGATGGGAAGTGGAAGGGCGAAGCTGGTACCCAGCGCCAGTAGTACGATGAACATCAGCGAATGAAAAACATCATCGTCGGCACGGCCGGACACATCGACCATGGCAAAACCGCCTTGGTAAAAGCCCTCACCGGCATCGACGCCGATCGCCTGGAAGAGGAAAAGCGCCGCGGCATCACCATCGATATCGGCTTCGCCCACCTGCAGTTGACTCCCAGCCTGCGCCTGGGCTTCGTGGACGTGCCCGGTCACGAGCGCTTCGTCAAGAACATGCTGGCGGGAGTTGGCGGCATCGACCTGGTGCTATTCGTGATCGCGGCGGACGAATCCATCAAGCCGCAAACGCGCGAACACTTCGACATCTGCCGCCTGCTCGGAATTCCGCATGGCATCGTAGCGTTGACCAAGGCCGACCTGGTCGAGCCCGACATCCGGGAGCTGGTGCGGCTGGAAGTGGAGGAGTTCGTGGCGGGCTCCTTTCTGGAGTACGCGCCCGTAGTGGCCGTCAGCTCCACCACAGGTACCGGGCTCGATGAGCTGCGCCAGGAGTTGCAGCGGGTGGCCGCCGCCGTGCCGGAAAAAAGCGCCGCGGGACATTTCCGTCTGCCCCTCGACCGGGCTTTCACCGTGAAAGGCTTCGGCACTGTCGTGACAGGCACGTTGATTTCGGGTTTGGTCCGCAAGGAGCAGGAAGTCGAGCTGCATCCCACCGGCCGCCGTCTGCGCGTGCGTGGCGTGCAGGTCTATGGCGAGGCCGCTGCGCAGGCCGTAGCCGGGCAGCGCACCGCGCTCAACCTGGCCGATATCGAGCCCGCGGAGTTGGCGCGCGGCATGGTGCTGGCCGCGCCGGGAGTTTTCCGCACCACCACGCAAGTGGATTGCTCGCTGGAATTGCTGCGTTCGGCCAAGCCGCTGAAACACCGAGCGCCCGTGCATTTCCACGCCGGCACGGCCGAAATCGAGGCCCAGGTGCGGCTGCTCGATGGCGCGGCGGCGCTGAAGCCGGGCCAGCGTACGTGGGCACGCATCGTGCTGCGGGAGCCTGCGCTCCTGCTGCCTGGAGACCGCTTCATTATCCGTATGTTCTCTCCCGTGGTGACGATCGGCGGTGGCGTGGTGCTGGATACGGCCGGCATTCGCTATCGCAAGAGCGATCGCGTGGCGGAGCGCCTGCGCACCCTCGCCGAAGCGCCGGCCGCGGACCGCGTAGCGCTCCTGGTGCGCGAGTCGAAATACGGCATGGGTATGGCGGAACTGGTGGCGCGCACTGGTCTGCTGGAGCGCGAGATCCAGGCCGCCGCTGCGTCCGAACAGAGCCGCGAACAGAGCCGCGACCGTCAGGAAGCGGTCCCCAGCGTTCTGTTTTTCAATCACCCGCAGCCCTGGTTCGTGGACCGCGCCTGGTTCCAGGCTGCGCGCGAGAAACTGGCGCGGGCGGTCCGCGACTTTCATCAAAAGAGCCCGCTCCTGCCGGGAATCCCCAAGCAGGATCTGCGCGGCCGCGAGCTGCCGGATTCACCTCCGTTCCTGATTGACGCCATCCTGGCGCAGGAGAAACAGATCGTGGTGGAAGGCGAGAACGTGCGCCTGGCCAGCCATAAGCTGGTGCTGAAACAGGATGAGGAGCAGGCTCGCGCCGCCATCGAGCGGGCCTTCGAGCAAGCCGGCCTGGCCGTGCCTGCCGTGCCCGACGTGCTGGCAAAATCCGGCGTGGAGACAGCGCGGGCACGCTCCCTGTTGCAGATTTTACTGCGTGAAAAGCGCCTGATCCGGGTGAGCGAAGACCTGGTTTTCCATCACTCGGCGATGGAAACCCTGCGGAAGCTGCTGGCGGCGCACAAGGCCGTGCGCTTCAACGTCGGCACGTTCAAGGACTGGACGGGCATCTCACGCAAATACGCCATCCCGCTGCTGGAGTATTTGGACCGCGAGCGCGTGACGCGGCGCGAAGGAGACGAGCGCCTGGTCCTGTGACACACGCGCGGCGGCCCGCGTCGCCGCGTCCTACTCGCCGTGTCGCCGTGTTCCAGTGTCGCCGCGTCCTAACATCACCGCGTCCCCAAGTCGCCGCGTCCCCGCGTCCTAACATCGCCGTATCGCCGTGTCGCCGTGTCGCCGCGTCGCCGTGTCGCCCGCTCGCCCGCTCGTAACATCGACGCTCTTTGTCGATGTTGGCGAGCCCCGCTCGCCTACCCCTCGCCTACCGCCGCAACGCCTCCGCGATCCGATCTGGGTCGTTGGGCACTACCGTAGGCTGGTTGCCAAACTGGGGATGAATCGCGCTCCCATCGGGCGCCTCCAACTTCCCCGTGTGATAGCGATAGATATAATCGGGATCCTTCAACAGGTTGCCGGTCAGAACCGCCACCACGTCCGCGGAAGGCGCCATCACGCCGGATGCAATCAGCTTGCGTATGCCCGCTAGCGTGGCCGCCGAGGCTGGTTCGCAGCCGATACCGCACAGGCCGATGACCGCTTTGGCGTCCGCGATTTCCTGTTCGCTCACTTTCTCCACCACGCCGCGCGAACAGTTTACCTCGCGCTGGGCTTTGGGCCAGGAGACGGGATCGCCGATCTTGATCGCGGTGGCCAGAGTCTCCGGATGGCTGACCGCTTGAAAACCCTGTGCCGGCGCGCGCATCAGATCGTAAAACGGCGCTGCGCCCGCAGCTTGAATTACCGCCAGCCGCGGCATTTTCGCGATAAATCCCAGCGCCTGCAACTCGCGTAGAGCTTTGCCGAACGCGGCGGTGTTGCCGAGATTTCCGCCGGGAAGCACGATCCAGTCGGGCGCGTTCCAGTCGCGCTGGTCGAGCATCTCGACGATGATGGTCTTCTGTCCCTCGATGCGAAATGGGTTGATGGAATTCAGCAGATAGATGCCCAGCCGCTCGGCGAGCGACCGCACCAGCATCAGAATCTGATCGAAGTTCGCTTCCACTTGCAGCGTTTTCGCGCCGTATTCCAACGCCTGAGCCAGCTTCCCGTACGCGATGTTGCCGTGCGGAATAAAGACAATCGGCTCCAGGCCCGCAGCGCTGGCGTAGGCCGCCATGGAAGCGGACGTGTTGCCGGTCGAGACGCAGGCCACGCGCGGCATACCGAGCCGCAGTGCTTGCGCCACGCCGCAGGTCATACCGTTGTCTTTGAAGGAGCCCGTGGGATTGAAGCCCTGGTGCTTGAACGCCAGCGCATCCAGACCGGCGTATCGCGCGGCGCGCGGCGCAGGGAGCAGCGGCGTATTGCCCTCCCGCAGCGTGACCACCGCATCGAATGTTTCCAGGAAGGGGATGATCTCGCGATAGCGCCAGACGCCGCTTTGATCAAGCGCGGCGTTCGAGGTGCGCCGCTCGCGCCAGATACGCTTTAGCCCGGCGGGCGGCGTCTCCAGCGGAGGATAAGCCACTTCCAACAGCCCCCCGCAACGTGGGCAATTGTAGATCGCTTCCGTGATCGGGAATCGCGCGCGGCAGCGTTCGTCGAAGCAGATTAGTTCGGCGGGCATCGAACTTTGATTATAGCGGTGGCGCTGGGGCGCCTTGCTGGCAGTTATACTAACGAAGCGTGAGCAAATTCCAGAACCTCTCAATCAACGGCTTCCGCCGGCTCGGCAACATTGAGTTCGAGCTGCGCCCGATGTCGGTGCTAGTGGGGGCCAACGGTATAGGTAAGACGTCCGTACTCGATGTGTTTTCGCTGCTCGCTAGCTCTGCGCAGGGTTCGCTGAATGCGTCCATAAGCGAGCTCGGGGGACTACCGGCACTAGTCACTTATGACCGAGCTGAGGAACTGCACTTCGAGATCTCAATGAGCGTTGAGCATTACCAGCCGCTCCGGTACCTGCTGCGCATAAAACCCCAAGGACTGTCCTATGTGATTAATGAAGAAGCTCTGAGCCAGATGCGCCGTCCGCAGCCTCCCCCATTCAAACACATCGAGTCCTACGGGTCTGATATCAAGTATTTTGACGTCACACAAAACCGTCTCGTTCGGCCCAATTGGGAGCATAACCCGGTTGAAACGTCGCTGTCTCAAGTGCCTAAGATGTACCAGGAGCCTGAGGACTTCAGACGAAGGCTGGCTTCCTCGACGTTCTACCACGTGCTGAACGTCGACCCGCGCTCCCCTGTGCGTCTTCCGCAACCGATGCGTCCCGCCCCACTTCCGGGCAAGAACGGCGAGGACTTGGTCTCGTGCCTGTTCTATCTGCGTGAAACGGACCGCGCTCATTTTGAGTCAATCGAGGACGCACTGCGCGCCGCATTTCCTGGATTCGAGCGCCTAGACTTTCCTCCAGTAGCGGCTGGCACATTGGCCTTGATTTGGAGGGATAAGAACTTCTCGAAGCCCCTTTACACCAATCAGCTTTCCGAAGGTATGCTGCGCTTCCTCTGGCTGGTGACATTGTTGCAGAGCCCGGGACTCACCGCCCTGACCCTAATAGACGAGCCGGAGGTGAGTCTGCACCCCGAGCTTCTGAGCCTGCTAGCCGACCTCTTCCGTGAAGCTTCCAATCGGACGCAGTTGGTGATAGCGACGCATTCAGACCGCCTGGTTCGTTTCCTGAATCCGTCGGAGGTCGTCGTGATTGATTCCACCGAGGACGGCATGGCGCGGCTTACCTGGGCGGACAATCTCGATTTGAAGGAATGGCTTGCCGAATACTCGCTCGACGAGGTCTGGCGCATGGGCCGGATGGGAGGCCGTGCGTGAAAATCGTCCTCCTGATCGAAGGAAAAACCGAACGGGCCTTTCTGCCAACGCTTCGGGTTTTTCTTGAGACGCGTCTCGCCGACAAAATGCCACGGCTGGATCCCGCCCCGTATGACGGGCTATTAGCGAAAGGAGACAAACTGAAGAGGCACGTCGAGCTTCACTTGAAGACGGCCGACGCCGTCATCGCCTTGACCGATGTATATACCGGAAAGAGCGATTTTGTTGACGCCCGCGACGCAAAACAGAGGCTTTGCGAATGGGTTGGACGAAACCCACGATTTTATGCGCATGCGGCACAATACGAATTCGAGGCTTGGCTTCTCCCGTTCTGGCCGACAATTCAGCGTCTCGCCGGGCACAACATGGGCCCACCCGCTAGTTCCCCGGAATCGGTCAATCACCTCCGCCCGCCTTCGACGCGAATCAAGGAAATCTTTCGGGTCGGAAGTCGAGGCGGAGACTACGTGAAGACCAGAGACGCGCAAAGGATATTGCGCGACAAGAATCTTGAAGACGCCGCGAAAAAGTGTCCCGAACTGACAGCGTTCTTGAACACGATTCTCCGACTGTGCGGGGGAACCTGCCTGTAATCCATGCTCTCCGTACACCTGGAAAACGGGCGTGTGGACCTCCGCGACGAGCCTCGCCCGAACCGCCCTGCCGGCTTCGCGCTCATCCGCCTCCTGTGCGGCGGCATCTGCAATACAGATCTCGAATTGCAGCGCGGATACTACGGCTTCGCGGGCACGCCGGGACACGAATTCGTAGGCGAGGTGCTGGAAGCCGATTCGCCCGAGTTAGTAGGCCGCCGCGTTGTCGGTGAAATCAACCTGGCCTGCAACGACTGCGAATGGTGCCGGCGCGGTCTCGGACGGCATTGCCCGCACCGCACCGTGCTGGGGATCGTCCAACATCCGGGCGCGTTTCGCGAGTGCCTAACCCTCCCGGAGCGCAACCTGCACGCGCTGCCGGATGCCGTGCCCACCGAGCGCGCTGTCTTCGTGGAACCGCTGGCCGCCGCTTGCGAGATTCTGGACCAGGTGGCGCTGCCCTGTAACGCCGAAATCGCCGTGCTGGGCGATGGCAAACTCGGGCTGCTGATCGCGCTGGTGCTGAACGCATTCGGCTACCGGGTCCACCAATTCGGCCGGCACCCTGGAAAGCTGCGCATCTCGCGGCAGGCGGGCGTCGAAACCGAAATAGGCCGCGACCATCTCCCGGAAATGGCTTACGACTGGCTGGTGGACGCCACCGGCTCGCCCGAAGGCCTCCGCCAAGCCGTGAAGATGACGCGGCCGCGCGGCACCGTGATCCTGAAATCCACGATGCACGGGCTGGTGGGCGTGGATACCGCGCCGGTGATCGTCAACGAAATCACCCTGGTAGGTTCGCGTTGCGGGCGCTTCGAGCCGGCGCTCGACCTGCTGAGCCGCAACCTGATCCCTGTTGAAGAGATGATCTCGGAACAATTGCCGCTGGCCGAAGCCCTGCGCGCCTTCGCCCTAGCCGCGCAGAAAGGCGTGCTGAAGGTGCTGCTGCGATGAGGACGATGCCGCGCTGGTTTTGGCTCTGCCTGGCCGCCACTCTCCTCTGTGCGCAACCCGAACCCGAAGCGCAGTGGAAGGCGTTCCTGGCATGGCTCAGCGCGCAGCCGCCGAACAGCAAGCCCGCCGATCTGCTGCGCCCCTATCGCGCGGAGCTGATCCGCCAAGGCGCGACCCCCGCCGAGGCAGATCGCGAGATGGAGCGTCTCGGTCACTTGGCTTTCACGCGCCCTGACGGCGCCAAGATCCTCTGGAACAAAGTCTACGGCGGCCGCGATCCCATCTTCATTCAGACGCCGAACGCGCTCGTCGCCAGCGCTATCGAGGGACGCAAGCCCGGCAAGGCCCTGGACATCGGTATGGGGCAGGGCCGCAATGCTGTGTTCCTGGCCCTGCAAGGCTGGGACGTCACGGGCTTCGACCCCTCCGATGAAGGCGTGCGGCTCGCGCAGGCGCATGCCGCGAAAGCTGGCGTTAAGATTCGCGCGCTGGTCTCGACCGACGAGCAATTCGACTTCGGCGCCGCGCAATGGGACCTGATCGCGATGACGTACATTCGCTCGCTCACCGCCCGCGACACCGAGCGCATACGCCGCGCGCTGTCCCCCGGCGGCATCTTCGTTTACGAGAACGGCAGCGACCGTGACAACCAACTCTTGCGGCTGTTCCTTTCGTTTCGCGTCGTGCGCTTCGAAGACGTCGAAGCTTTCCCCGACTGGAATCCGGGCGCGAAGATTCGCCTGGAGCGCTTGGTCGCGGAGAAGCCGCTGGAGTAACATCGCATCATGATCACACTCCGATTCTGTGCGGCACTGTTGGTCGCCGCCGCCGCATCCGCGCAAACCCCAAGCGTCCCCGCGCATCCCACGGTGCTGCACGCCGCGCGCCTGCTGGATATCGAAAGCGGCAAGATCCTGAAACCCGGCGAGGTGCTGGTCCAGGGCGAACGCATCGTCGAGGTGGGCGCGGCGGTAGCGCATCCCGCCGGCGCCGAGGTGATCGACTTGGGCGACCGCACTTTGTTGCCGGGCATGATCGACGCGCATGTCCACCTGTTTCTCCATCCGGGCGCGGAAGATTTGCAGACGGTCGAGGAATCCGTACCGCAGCGGACCATCCTGGCCGAGCTGGCCGCGCGCGCCGACCTCATGGCGGGCTTCACCGCCGAGCGCGACATGGGCACGGAAGGCGCCGGCTCCGCCGATACCGCGGTGCGCAACGCCATCAACCAGGGACTGATTCCTGGCCCGCGCCTGCGCATCAGCGGCAATGCGGTGGATATCCTGGGAGGACACGAAGACGCCATCAATTACAACCCCGCACAGCACGTGCTGCCCAACGCCACTTGGGCCAATAACGCCGCTGAACTGGTCACGGTGATCCGGGGCCAGTTTAAGGAAGGCGCCGACTTCATCAAGATCTACGAGACCGGCCGCGACGCGCTCCGCGACGGGAAGTTCTCGACCCCATACCAATACACCGAAGCCGAGCTTCGCATCGCGGTCGAAGAGGCTGCCCGCGTAGGCAAGCGCGTGGCTGTGCACGCCACCGGAGAGCCGGGCACGCTGTTTGCCGCGCGCGCCGGCGTGGCCTCCATCGATCACGGTTTCCAGCTCGGCGAAGAAACCATGCGCTTGATGCGCGACAAACAGATTTTCGCGGTGCCGACATTCGCGATCGTCGAGTACTTTGCCGACCACGCCCCATCTCCTCAGGCGGCCGAGCGTGAGCGCCGCATGCTCGAATTTCACGCGCACGAATTCAGCCGGCAGCTCGCGGCGGGCGTGCCCATCGCGATGGGTTCCGACGTGGGTCCGTTTCCGCATGGCACGCAGGCGCGCGAATTTGTGCTGATGGTCCAGTACGGTATGTCGCCGCTGGCAGCGCTGCAGGCCGGTACGTTGAACGGCGCGCGTCTGCTAGGCTGGCAGGACCAAATCGGCGCCCTCAAACCCGGCTACTTCGCCGATATCGTAGCGGTGCCCGGCGACCCGCTAGCGGACGTCAGCGTCCTCGAAAAGGTGGCGTTCGTAATGAAGGGAGGCGTGGTCTACCGGCGCTAAGGCCGTGGCGCACAATTCAGCGAGGGGTGCGCCCAGGGGGCCCCTGTCACTGTCGGCTGAAGCCGACAACGGCACGTTCTCAGAGAACCAATCTGGAAGTTATTGAAAAGGCGGGACTGAAGTCCCGCTGCAAGCTGAGGCTCGCGCCACGTCCCGGCGGAAGGTTTTCTGATATTGGTGACGACCCGCAGGGCTGTTCGCGCTGAAGCGTGCGCCACGCGCCAGACTTTCACTTGATGGCGCGCACCTCTTCAAACAAAGCCCGGAAGGTCTGGATTGCTTCGTGCGCTTCGGTGTCCCCGGTTTGTTCGCCGAAATAGGCCTTTGCGAACGGCCCGAACGGCACCCACGTGGTTTGGAGTACTCCTTGCATGCGATCTGCGATCTCACTTGTCGCATGCGCGCGCGTATCGCGTACCATGGCAAGCTGGCCAAGCGCCACGTTCGGCTTGCGCCACGGGCACGCCACCACGGAGAATCCTTCCATCGCGAAATAGGTGACAGACGGCAGCACCTTCTCGTAATGCCAGTCGCAGATAACGATATCCTTCCGCACCATACGGATCGCATCCTGGGTGCCGTTCATGCTGGCTTCCCACTTTCCCATGCCGGTGGTGGCGCCATCCAGGAAACGGTCGCCCCAAATCCAGAGAGCGCGGCCGGATTGAGCCAGGTGATCGTGCAGGGCGTTCACCTCGCCGGCGAATAGTTCCGCCTTGTTCTTCCCTTTGCAGCGCTCGCAATCGTCCTCGCCGAGCAGAAAAATCTCGTCCATGCCGGCATGAAAGGCATCCGCGCCGGCGGCCTCCGCCAGGTCGTCGATCAGGTCGAAAACGATCTCATGCACTTTGGGGTGTAGCGGGCAATAACTGCGGCAGTAGATCCCGGTGTTCTGCGGATACTTGCCGGGCGTTTCATCCAGCTCCGGATGGGCGCGCAGCAACCCGAACGTGGTGCCCGCCCAGGACTGGTGCCCGAGGCAGTTGATTTGGGGAATCAGCCGCACGCCTGACTGGCGGCACGCTGTGGCGATCCTTTGGACATCATCCTTCGAGAGCGCATCCCCGTCAGTCACCTCGGGCCTGCGCGTGAACTAGTAGCGATAATCGAATTCCATCACCAGAGTGTTCACGCCCTCTTTTGGAAGTGCTACGCGGATGAAGCGCAGGGCCAAATCCATCTCGTCCAGCTTCGGCGCCATCGCGTGCAGACCGCGTACAGGAGGGGTTGGCGACGCGGCGTTCAGCCCCAGGGCGACAGTCAGCATCCAGACTGCGCCGGCGGTTCGGATATTTATTCTCATGACTGGTTCCAACCAACGCAGTGTAACGCCCGGCAGCGGCCGGAGGCCGGCTGCGGCAGTATAGGCAGACGTATGCCTGACATTCGACATTCCGTGCAGATTTCTGCCCCTCCCGAAACGACCTACCCGTTGGCATCGTCCGCGGCGGGCTGGCGAAGTGGTGCCGCGGACGTGCAGGAAACCGGCGGCGCGATAGACCTCGGCTTCTTCAACCGGACGACGGTTTCAGGCTGAGGCCAGCGGTCCAGGAACCGCGAAAGAGATTCGAGTGCCTGTGCGAAACCGGGCAACAGTGGAGCGGGACGCGCCTGTTATTCCGACTGGAACCTGCGGGAGTGGCACGCTGGTGTGTTTCACCCACGCAGGATGGGCTTCTGAGACAGACTATTTCGTGTCTTGCACGACGGTTTGGGGGGAACTGATGTTCCGGCTCAAAGCGGTGGCGGAAGGCAAGCCGCGGGGGCCCTTGTTTCCAGCGAGCAGTCTGGCATATTAGCCTCGAAAATCGAGGCGCGGACCCGGCGATTAACCCCACATCTCAAGGCGGCATCCGCCGATCGACCAGGGGTCCGCGCGACGCCCGCAGCATGGGGCGCGCTGTCTATTACTCCCCAAGTGCTCTTCCAAGCCGGCGCGGCATGGCGAGCAGCTATGCAACCGCGCAGATCGAACTTTCGGGCTGCGGGCCGTCGACGAGGTTGGGAGGAATGGCGGTTAGCCGTCAGAACATCGTTGTCTCCGCAGGGTCCCCGTGGTAAGCGAGTGCCGCCCGTAAAGTGTTCGAGCGAGGGTGCCGATAAGGAAACAGGTGGCGTGCCCATGCGGGCCGCGGCCGCATTCTCTGCCGGGTGACACATGCGTTTTTTGTCCTTGCTGCTGGCAATGGCCAGCATGTCCGTACTCCGCGCCGCCGACGATCCCGCCGGCGCCTCTTCCGGCGAAGCGGCCCTGTTCGGGGACTTGCCCGTAGTCGAGGCGGCCGCACTGCATTCGCAGACCCTGGCGGAAGCGCCTGCCAGCGTCACCGTGATTACGGCGGCGGATATACGCAAATACGGTTATCGGACTTTGGGTGACGTGCTGGCCGGCGCACGGGGATTCACCGTATCGACGAACCACCTGCTGCAGTCGTCCGGAGTGCGCGGCTTCGCCGTGCCGGGAGATATCAGCACGTGCTTCCTGGTCATGATCAACGGCCACTCGATGACCGAGATCGCAGGCGAATCGAATAGCTTCTTCGATCAGGATTTCGGATTGGACCTGGACCTGGTGGATCGCATCGAGATTATCCGCGGGCCCAGTTCGGCGCTTTACGGCAGCAACGGTATCCTGGCAACCATCAACGTCATCACTAAATCGCCAGTGGACAGCCCCAAGCTGGTAGTGAGCACGGAGACTGGCGGCGGGGGGCCGCAGAAGATGCTCTTGATGAGCTCGCAGGACCTCGGCAGAGGCGCCAACCTGCTGGTGGAGGGCTCCGGATTCGTGGGCGACGGGCACAACCTCTTCGTTCCCGGTTTCGATACGCCGGGGCAAAATAACGGAGTCGCCAACCACGTCGACGGGGAGAGCGGGTATCACAGCTTCGTGAATCTGGCCTGGGGCGCCTGGAATTTCTCCGGCTTGTTCAACAGTGACCTGAAACGGGCGCCCGTCCTGAGCCAGGCTACCGCATTCAACGATCAGGGGC
>JBEKUO010000051.1:0-18065 GCA_049514955.1 Bryobacteraceae bacterium
TGATGGCGCGATCCTGGCCCCAGACGGCGTTCAGCAGTTGCTCGCGGCTGAACACCACGCCGGGACGGCTCATCAGGAATTCGAGCAGGCGAAACTCGGTGGCGGTGAGGCTGAGCAGCGTCCCGTTCTGGCGCACCTGGCAACTGCTGCGGTCCAGTTGCACGCCGCCCATGTCCAGCACGCGCGCCGGAGCGGTCTGGTTGCGAAACTGCAGCTTGATGCGCGCGATCAACTCGCGCACGAAGAACGGCTTCACCACGTAATCGTTGGCGCCCAGCTCCAGACCCACGATGCGGTCCGTCTCCGAAGCCCGCGCAGTCAGGAAGATGATGGGCGTGCCCGCCAGGTCCACGTCTTTGCGGATGGCTTTGCAGATCTCCAGGCCGTCGTGGTCCGGCAACATGATGTCCAGCAGGATGAGATCGGGCCGCGCCTGGCGGCATAGCTCCAGCGCGCCCTTACCGGTCTGCGAGCCGGTCAGTACGAATCCCTCTTTCTCGAGGTTGTACTGAAGCAGGGCATACAGGTCGGCGTCGTCCTCGATCAGGAGGATCTTCTTCATGGCGGCAACCCCCATTCCGGCGTGTCCTTCTAGTGCTGTGTCCCGTATTACCACTTGCACAGCCTTGTGGGGCAGGCGCTTTCGCCTGCCAACCGATTCACCCTAGAGCGTAAACAACCAATGGTTAAGAAGAGGTTACGAGAACATAAACTCAGGATTAAGTTGCACGGGAGCGCCGCCGGCAGTGTACGGCTATTTACACGTGTTCCTCAAAGCGGTAGCCAAATCCGCGTACGGTGGTGAGGTATCGCGGGCTATCGGGCTCCTCCTCGATGTGCTCGCGCAGGCGCCGTATGTGAACGTCCACCGTGCGCGGCGTGACGAAGCGCTGCTGGCCCCACACCTCCTCCAGAAGCTGATCGCGGCTATAAGCGCGGCCCGCATGCGTCAGGAAGAATTCCAGCAGCTTGTACTCCGTGGACGTGAGGTCCAGTTCGCGATCGCGCAGGAAGACGCGGTGGGCGCTGCGGTCCAGCTTGAACGGCCCCACTTCCACGGCGAAACTCTCATCCCCGTCCCGCTCGCCGCGGCGCAGGTGGGCCTTCACGCGCGCCACCAGTTCCCGCGGGCTGAACGGTTTGGTCATGTAATCGTCGCCGCCGATCTCCAGGCCGAGCACCCGGTCGACCTCGTCCGAGCGCGCGGTCAGGAACAACACCGGCGTGCGCGCCAGCACCGGCGACTGCCGGATCTGGCGGCATAGCTCGAAACCATCGTCTCCCGGCAGCATCACGTCGAGCACGATCAGATCCGGCTTCCACGACTCCAATTCCCGCAGCGTGCCCTTGCTGCCCGGCAGCACACAAGCTTGATAGCCGCCGCGGGTCAGGTTGTAGTCCAGAAGAGCGGCGAGTTCCGCTTCGTCTTCCACGATGGCGACTCGTTTGGGCATGGAGGATTGGAGCGCCAGGCGCCCGTTGACTATTGTAATGCGCGACCGGTCCCCACCCGTCCCCTCCTCCGCTCATTCAGCATCAACATCAGATACAGAGCCGCAAAGAGCGCCACCGCACCGCCGATCAGGTACCAGGTGTGTGCGCGCAGGAAGTGGGCTGACTCCTGCCCCAGTTTCACCCCAAGGTACGCATCGGAGAAATAGCGCAGCGAGCGCGCCAGCGCGATTACCAGCAGAAACGACCGGAGCGGCGTGCGCAGCACCGCCGCCGAAATGACGAATACCTTCAAAGGAAGCGGGATCGGCAGCAGTGCGGGGATGAAGATGGTCAGCAGACCGTAGCGCTGGAACCAGTCGCGGAAGCGCTGCTTGCTCCCTTGCTGGGGCGCTTTCACGAAGCGGCTGAGACCCTTCCTGGCGGCCATGAAGAGCAGCGCGTTTCCGATCAGCGATCCCAGCACGCCCATGAACGCGGCGAAGTACGCGCGCGCGGGCGATTTGACGGCCACCAGAATCACCCGCGCGTCCATACCAGTGGCCACCGGGATTCCGGTCGAATCGATGAACGCCAGCAGCAGCATGCCTAAGGGTCCATACGCGACAAGGGCGGCGGTCAGCTTGGCCAGCATCGGTCGGTCTCAAATGATATCGGCGAACGACCGGCGTAGCTTGTAGAACCAGGCATGCCCCAGGATGAAAACGGCCGCGGAAGCCACCCACAGCTTCCATAACGGTCCCCATGCCGGCGCCTGGCCCTCCAGAAAGACGGCGCGATAGCCGCGCACCAGCACGAACAGTGGGTTCTTCGCCAGCAGCGGCAGGGCGGAGGCGGGCAATGACGATTCCGGATAACAGATGGGTGTCAGGAAGAACCACAGGGTCAAAACGAAGCCGATGACTTGCCCAAGGTCCCGCACGAACACGCCCAGAGCGCCTAGAAACCAGCAGACGCCGGCGGTGAACAGCACTTGCGGAACGATCAACAGGGGCAGCCAGACCACCGACCAGGGCAGCGCCCCCCGCGCCAGCAAGAACCCAGTCATGAACAGCAGCAGCGCGAAGATCTCGCTCACCAAACCAGAAACCACCAGGTTGACGGGCAGCGTTTCCACCGCGAAGACCAGTTTCTTGACGAAATTGCGATGCTCCAGCATCACGCTCGGCGCGCGCCCGGCCGCCTCGCTGAAGGCCAGCCACGGCAGCATTCCCGCCAGGAAGTAGAGAGCGAAGCCGGCGCGGCTGGGGTCGGAGCCGAACCGCGTCCGCAGCACCACGCCGAAGACGAAGAAATAGGTCAGCATCAACAGGAGCGGGTTCAGGATGGTCCAGAAGGCGCCGCCGAACGAGCCGCGATAGCGGCCCAAAATATCGCGGCGGACCATGGTGCGGATCAGGCTGCGGTTGCGCGCGATGGTGAGGAACGGCAGCGTGAAAGCGCGGCCGATAGCGCGCAACAGGTTTTCGCGGCGGAGGGTGCTCCGCGTCGCCACGCCCACGCGCTCCAGCCGCGCGCGCCCGTCCGCCACCGTCGCTTCCACGCGCAGAAAAGGCCAGCCCAGCATGTAGAACCAGCACACGTTCTCCCGCATGGGCGAAATGAAAACGTCGTAGCGGCCCGGCTCCGGCGGCAGCGCGATCCGCATCTCCACCGGCACGGCCTCACCCGGCGCGACATCGTCCGGCGGCGCCTGCCGCTCCCCGTCCACGATCAAGGTTCCGGTTTCCGAATCGAAGATGTGATAACTGGCTGCGAATCCCTGCGCCGGCCGCCACGCTTCGCCCGACGTGTTTCGCAAATGGAAGCGCGCCTCCATGGCCAGCCCACCGGAGAGCTGCACGTCGGCGCCTTCGTAAGCAGCGCTCTTGTTTGCGGCGCTCATGCGTACAACCAGTCAGGATAACGCTGGCGGATCGGACCTGTCTTGCGCCCCACCACGTAGACATCGTCGCCGCGCAACTCCTTCGGCAGTTCGAACCGGTCGAGCAGGTTCAGCACCCAGCCCTCCTCCGGGCGCGGCGTCTGGCGGAACGGTCCGGTTTCGAGCAGCGTGATCGTGAAACCGGAGTTCTCGATGAGCTGCCGGAGCTCCTGGGGCGTGTACTCGCGGTTGTGCCGGGCCTCGACCTCGCCTGCTCTGGGCCGTATGTAGGCGCTGAAAACTCCGGGATGGTAGCCCACCAGAATCGCCGCAATCCCGCGCAGGCTGGCGATGTTCGGCGTGGTCAGTACCAGGTGTCCGCCGGGCTTCAGGATGCGGTTGACCTCGCTCATCAAGTGCATCGGATCTTCGGTCAGATGCTCGATCAACTCACCGCACAGCACGGTCGAGAAGTGCCCGTCCGGGTACGGGAACGGATCCTTTTCTGCATTGAACAGATCGATTTCGCACTCGAACTCCTCGCCTTCGGCTGAGACGATTTTGCGGTATTCCGTCCTACCGGCGGGCCCATAGTAGCAGCCGCGCACACAACCGTAACCGAGCTTGGTGTGCAACGCCGGCGTGATCTGAAGATACGCGCCCATCTCCAGGATGCGGTCGCCGGCGCCGCCCGGCGGTGTGATCTCGAGCGTCTTCACCAGCCGCGTGAGGTGTGTGTCCACGTATCCGCGGGATTCCTGGTTGGCCACCCACGATGTGACGTACGCGGGCGGAACGGCTTCCGCGGGCCGGGGGCTAGGGGCTGGGGATTGGGGGCTAGGGGCTGGGGGCTGGGGACTAGGGGTTGGTGGCTTTGTCTCCGTCCAGTCGGTTCCCTCAACAACCGATTTCAGGAAAGCTGCGTACAGGCAGGCTACGCGCTCCCAATTGCATTCTTCCTTTACGTAACGGGAGGCTCGCTCGCCCAGCGTGCGCGCCACATCCGGCCGGGAGGTCAGCAGATTCAGATACTCAAAGATGAGGTCTTCCTCGCCGGCGCCCACCGGCACCTTGAGACAGACGTCATCGGGAAACTCGCGAAAGGCGCCCACGTCGGAAACCAGCACCGGCTTGCCCAATCCCAGCGCGCGCAGCAGGCTGCCGGAGCTCTCCCCCACCGTCGGATAGCGCAGGTTCAGTACGATATCGCAGGCGGCCATATAGCCGGTGAATTCGTCCGCGGCCGCGAAGCCCATCACACGAACGGCCGGCGCGATCCCCAGCGAGTCGATCAGCGGCTGCAAGGGAAATTCCGGATGCGGCTCGCCCACCAGAATCATTTTGGCTTCCGGCGTTACCTTGCGCAGCCGGCGAAACGCGCGCAACGATTCCGCGATGCGCTTGTAGGGCTTCAGAAAGCCGAAGATGCCGATCAGCGGAGAAGACTCGTCGAGCCCCAGTCGGTAGCGGAAAGCGTTGCGGTCGGCCAACGGAATCCAGGCGCCGTGCGGCACGCGCGCGATCGGGCCGCTAAATCCGGCCGCGCGCATTTCGTCCACCATGAACTGGCTATGTACGATCAGCCCGCGCGCCGATTCGAGTACGCGCCGCGTCATGGGCACGCCTTCATAATCCGGCCCCACTTCGAGCGCGCGTACCCTGCGCGCATACGCGAGCGCCTCCGGGCCGCCCTCGTATTCGCACTCGCGCAAGTAGGCGTCCCAATCGTCGCGCCGGATGGTGAGGTCGGCAATCAAGTGATGCAGGTTCGATTCGTGCATCACCGCCACGCCCGGGTGGCGCAGCGCCGCTTGATAGACAAATCCGTGATGCGGGTTGTTCCCCAAATGATACAGCGCGACGTCAAAGCGGGAAGCGTCGAACGGCCGGTCTCCATCCGCGAAGACCTCCAGCTCCACCAGCGGCTTCAGATGTTCGACCAGGGTTTCGGAATAATCGGCGATCCCGCTGCGGCAGGGTGGCAGCGGCGAAAACAACGCCACGCGCATTCAGCGCACAAGCTCCATCGAGAACGTGCCGAGAGCCGTAGGCGTCTTGATGATCAGGGGTGTGCGGGCGGGGTCGCGGTCGAACAGCATCTCCACGCTGGAATCGGCGGACGGTCCCCTCACATGCGCGACCACGCGGTCGGCCTGCCGGCGCTTGTCGTTCACGGTGACCTCCTGCGCGCCGGTGTATTCCAGGCGCACCGAGTAGGAAGCGCCGAACAACACGTCCTCCTGCTGCGGAACGCGGCCTTGCCCCAATTCGCGCCGCGCATAGAAGACGAAGTCCAGGCCATCGTGCGCGCAGTTGTTGATATCGGCATCGGTGTGGCCGCCGCCGTCCACCAGCGTCGTGCGCGTGGCGCTGCCTGCCTTGTAGTCGAAAACCGTCTTTTCGTGCCCCGTGCGCTTCCCGTGCGTGACTTCCTTTTCCAACTCCTGCGAGCACAGGTCGGCACTCGCCCGCGAACGGTAATGGTCTTGAATGGCAAATCCCGGAACGGAGGCATCCAGGGAAAAGTCGAATTGCCAGCCATCCTCGCGCTTGCCGGCCCGCAAATGGGCTTCGCCTAGACTCAGGCCGGTCGGCCAGTTCACCGAGTAATTGAGCGATTCGCTGGTGTACGGAAAACCGGTCAGCGGCTTGGCGGCCGGCTCCTTCGCCGCGGGTGTTTCCGGGTGTCCCGCGGATGGGGCCGCTGCTACTTTCACCGCCCCGGCGGATTGGTCTGGCGGCGTCTGCCACCCGCTGCCAGCCGCAGCCAGCAAAAGCAGCATGCAAATCAGACCACCCATCAATGCCTGTGGCTTGCTCATCGATGTACGTATTCCCGGGCCTTGGCGCGGCTGCGCTCGGCCACTTCGCGATAGACCTCCAGGGTTTGCTGCGCCGTCGCGCGCCAACTGAAACGCGCGGCCCGCTGCAGCCCCAGACGTTCCATGCGGGCCCGCAGCTCCGCATCGCGCAGCAGGTCCGCCATGGCGCGAACGATCTCGCTCGAACGGTAAGGGTCGAACATAATGCCAGCGCCATCGGCCACTTCCGGCATGGCCGAGGTGCGCGAGCAGGCCACCGCTCGGCCGCAGGCCATGGCCTCCAGCACCGGCAAGCCGAAACCCTCGTAGAACGAGGGGAAAACGAAAAGCTCACAGGCGTTATAGAGATGCAGGAGTTCTTCGTCGGAAACAAACCCGGCGAACTGGATGCGCCCGGCCACCCCAGACTGCCGGGCGGCCTCCCGAATGCGCGGGCTGAACCACGTGTCCTTGCCAGCCAGCACAAGTTGATGCGGCAACTGCGGGTACGCGCGGATCAGCTCGGCAAACGCGCCGATCAACCCGATATGGTTCTTGCGCGGCTGCAGATCGCCCACCGAAAGAACGAAAGGCCGCGCGATCCCAAAACGCGTCCGTATGGAACTGGCCGCGCTTTCCCGCGAGATCGGCCGTAGACCGCTCGCCGCTGCATTCGGCACCACCACGATCTTCCGCGCACAATCCTCGCCATAGGCGCGCACAATGGAATCCCGCGAGAATTCGCTCCCGGTCAGAATCCGCGTGGCGCACCGGATGGTGCGGCTGACGGTCCAGCGCAGTTGCAGCGCGCGCAGCTTGGGGAAGTACTCGGGATGCTCCAGGAAACTGACGTCGTGCACGCTAACAACCACCGGCACGGGACAGGCCAGAGGCGCGGTGTATTGCACATGCAGCAGGTCGGGCCGGTCCTGGCGGAGTTTCATGGCCAGTTCGACTCCCAGCCGGACGTACGGGTTCGGCGAGACTTGCCGCGCCTGGAACCGCGCCGCAGTCCACTGCCGGGCATCCTCGGCTGCAAAATATGTTACGAATTCCGATTCCTGATCCAACGCCGCAAAGTTCCTCAGGAGGCTCCGAACATAAACCTCGTTTCCCGTGAGATGGCGGCCGATGGCATGAGCATCAATCGCGAAGCGCATCAGTTCTTACCTATGGTAGCAGGATCTAAGAAGTGCAACGCCTTCCAGGCGGCATTCCAGGTGAATTCACACTCGTATAGGTACCGGCCCGCACGCCCGATCCGATCCCGCAGCGCCGGGTCGGCCAGTAGAGCGGAGACGGCCTCCTGGAAGCCCCGCGCGTCGCCGGCCACTAACAAATGCTCGCCATCTCGCGCCGGAAGGCCCTCTGCGCCGAGCGGTGTGGAGACCACGGGCACGCCCGCGGCCCAGGCTTCAATGATTTTGAAACGAGTCCCACTGCCGGCCAGAAGCGGTACTAGAGCCACTTTAGCGCGCGCTAGTTCCGTGATCGCATCATCGACAGGGCCGGAGAGTTCGATACGCGCATCGCCCCTGGTGAATTTTTCGACAGCCTGGGGATTCTTGCCGACCAGCCGCCACACTAATCCCGGCCACCGCTCGCGTAGCCCAGGCCAAATCTCGTTACGAAAGTAACACACGGCGGAAATGTTCGGGTGGTACTCGAGATTGCCTGAGAACACTATCACATTGTCCTCGAGCCTCGGAGGCATCGGCGCTAACGGAATCGAGTTCGGATAAACCAGCACGTTTGAAGTGGGCGAAATATTACGCAATCGCTGTGCGTCTGGCTCGGAAGCCGCAAGCAAATAGGTGAATCGCGGCAGCCATTCCTCTTCCAAATCGCGGCAGAGGTTACCAAATACGCGGTGCGCCAGGCCATGCGGACCGCTCTCGGTATCCGCGCAGCGCTCGTGTAACACCGATTCGATGTTGTGCAGGTCGAGTATAGTTCCGCCACTCACCGCAGCTACCTGTTCCCAGTACGGTGCGCACCAAAAATGCTCGATCGCCGCCAGTTCGTAATGCTGGCCGTCAATCGCCGCGGCGACGCGCGCGCCAAATCCGGAGAATCGGTCCATTAGTGGAGGAACGCCTCGCAACAGGCGCCCCGCATTTCGCGCGCCGCGCGCCAGCGTGTGGCGGGCATTCGCCGGCAGTTCCACCACATGTAGCCGGCGCACCAAGCCGGCCGGCAGGTGCTCGCGCGGGTCCGCCGCACGCGGCTCGCGGAAAGCGATCATGTCCACCGCAAAATGGCGTGCCAGAAATTGCAGCAGCGAGGCGCTGCGCAATGCGCCGCCGCCCGCCAGCGGGTAGGGCGCTTCCGCCGAAATGAACAGCGCGTTAGGCATACGTGGCGCAGGCACTCCTGCCCGTCGTGGCGCAGGCACTCCTGCCTGCCGCGACGGCACTCTTGCCGTCGCAAAACTTGCTAAAGAGAATCTGGCTTGTGCTCGCACACTGTCGTTCTTGGAAACCCACCGTCGGCTGCCGCACCAGTACCCCGAAGGCAAATGGCTGTTCGTAACCTGGCACCTGCACGGAAGCCTTCCCGTGGACATGTATCCCCCACCGGGAATCAGAGCCGGACAAGCGTTTGTCTGGATGGACCGTTACATGGATACAACCCGCCACGGGCCCATGTACTTGCGCCGGCCGGAAATTGCCTGCGTCGTGCAGGCCTCCCTCCAACGCGGCGTCGAACTCGGCCATTACGACCTTCGTGCATATGCAATTATGGCGAATCACGTCCACGTGCTCTTGCTGCCTAAAGTTCCAGCTCAGCGATTGCTGGGAGCCCTGAAAGGTTCGACAGCGCACGAAGCCAACCGCATCCTGTGCCGCACGGGAACGCCTTTCTGGCAAGCTGAATCCTACGATCACTGGGTCAGAGACGAACGCGAGTTGTAGAGAATCACAGCTTACATAGAAAACAATCCCGTCAAAGCCGGTTTCGTGGCCCGGCCGGAAGACTACCCCTGGTCGAGTGCTTGCGGCGGCAGGAGTGCCGCCGCGGCAGGCACGAGTGCCTGCGCCACGCCTAGAACTTCCTGAAGGCTTGTTCATATACTTCGCGTGTGAGCCGGGCCGTGCGCTCCCACGAATACTCTTTAGCGCGTTCGAGCGACCGCGCCCGCCAATTCACAGCCCGGCCGGGATGCGCGGCCACATCCAACATAGCTCGCACCAGTTCCATGTGCGTGCCGGCCTCGACGGCTGCCCCCGCTGCGATTTCCGAAATCGCCGGGTCCCGCGAGGTGATGACGCAAGCCCCGCACTGCATAGCTTCCAGCACAGGCAGCCCGAATCCCTCGTAAAACGATGGATAAACAAACGCCAGCGTTCCCGAGAACAATTGCGCCAACTGCTCGTCGGATACTTCCCCAATCATCTGCAACCCAGGTTCGGGTGAAAGTTGCATGAAATCGTCTCTGGGCCGCCCCGCCAGTACCAGATCCACGGGATGATAACGGCGAACCTCGCGCCACGCGGCGACGAGACCAGGAATATTCTTACGCGGCTCCAGCGTTCCGGCATATAGGAAATAGGGAGGAACGGGAGGCCCGGCGACCGGGCGGAAACAGGCTGCGGCGGCGTGTGGCACGGCCCGTATGCGGTCCGGATGTATCCGGAACCTCTCGATCGCCTGTTTCCGTACCGCCTCGCTGGGAGTCACGATCATGGTGGCCAAGCCAAATCCAATCAGCAGGGGTGTCCGCCTCCGGACCCGGTCTGCGGCGGAATGCCACGCCGCATCCATCCACGGGGAAAGATCGTGCAGCGTCAGAACACTCGGACGGCGCGGCACATACGGCACCGCGAAGTCCGTGCCGTGGAACATTCCGGCTCCCAGACGTTGCAGCTCCCGGTCCAAACCCCAGAGCCACCAACGGCGCTCGGCCGCATGACGCGGCCCGCCGCCTCGCCTCAAATTGGGAGGCGCGGTATCAGGCGTCCCGAACGGCTGGTCCGAAACCAGAAAAAACTCGTCTTCCGGAAAGTTCTGCGCCAGCGCCACGCTCAGTTCAAGCGTGTAACGCCGCAAGCCCCCGCTCGATAGCGTCAGCGGAGTAGCGTCAATCGCCACGCGCATCGATCACCGTGCGCAATTCGCTTTGCCGGTTTTCGTAGTTGCGCGCGTAGTAAGTCAGGTATTCGCCGCTCCGCACGCGCGCCACCCAGGACGTGTTTTGCCGGTACCACTCCACCGTGCGTGCCAACCCCTCCACAAACCCGACCTGCGGCGACCAGCCTGTTTCGCGCATGATCTTCTCGCTTGAAAGCGCGTACCGGCGATCATGTCCTGGACGGTCCGTGACGTACTCGATCAGACTCTCCGGCTTGTCCGTCGCCTCCAGGATACGCCGCACGACTTCGCGGTTCGGCAGCGAGCAATTCCCCCCGATGTTGTAAATCTCTCCGTCGCGCCCCCGGTCCAGAACCGCGCGAATCCCGCGGCAGTGGTCCTCCACGAAGAGCCAGTCGCGCACCTGCATCCCGTCGCCATACACGGGCAGCCGCCGGTCTTCGAGCGCGTTCGAGATCATCAGCGGGATCAGCTTCTCCGGGAAGTGGTACGGCCCGTAATTATTGGACGCGCGTGTGATTACCACCGGCAGTTTGTATGTGAGGAAGTAGGAGCGCGCCAGCAGGTCCGCCCCAGCTTTCGACGCGGAGTACGGGCTGGCAGGGTTCAGTGGGAAGCTTTCGTCGGCTTCGAGCGGCGGCGTCAGGCTACCGTAGACTTCATCCGTCGAGACTTGCAGGTAGCGCGCGGTGCGATGCTGCTTGGCCGCCTCCAGTAAGGTGAACGTGCCGCGCAGGTTGGTCTCGAACGCCGGACTAGGTGTCAAGATGCTGCGGTCCACGTGCGACTCGGCGGCGAAATGCACGATAGCATCCGGCTGCTCGTCGCTGAGAATCCTATCCACCAGGGCGGTATCGCACACATCCCCGTGAACGAACCGGTATCGCGCGTCGTCGGCGACCGGCTCCAGATTCTCCAGGTTGCCCGCGTACGTGAGCCGATCGAGATTGACGATGCGGATCGACGGATCGGTGGCCAGAAACAGCCGGACAAAGGCCGATCCAATAAAACCCGCTCCTCCAGTAACTAAAATCTTCATGACGTGGCGCAGGCACTCCTGCCTGCCGCGACGGCACTCTTGCCGTCGCAAGGCTTACTTATGTTGTTTTTCCCAATCGTAATTTATGCTGGTGTGGTTATACGGAATGCGTCCTTCGTCCTTGGGATCGTAGAACCGGTCAGTCATGTAGATCAACAAAGCCGGCCCGCTGCCAATCACTTTGTAACCATGCCCGA
This sequence comes from Bryobacteraceae bacterium, assembly GCA_049514955.1. Classification (GTDB taxonomy): domain Bacteria; phylum Acidobacteriota; class Terriglobia; order Bryobacterales; family Bryobacteraceae; genus Bog-159. Next base: position 11,446 of record JBEKUO010000051.1, read on the forward strand.
CTCCCGGCGGAATCAAAATTTGCCAAGGCCGAAAAGCGCCGGCATACATCGTATTGCGCGCCCCGAACGTACGGCTCCCCGCGCGCAGATCCACCAGCGCCACCTGCAACATTCCCATCGCGGGTGTCCAGCAATCCGTCTGATGCAAATGATAATGGAACGCCTTGATCGTGTCCGGGTAATTGAAGGCCGTTGAGATCTGTGTGCTCTCCGTGGGGAAATGCGCAGCCAGTCCCCGGCCCATGCGCTGCACCTCCAGGAAGTAACCCCGATCGTCCGGCCAAAGCGCCACGGGCTCGATGCGCACGCCGTCGATCAGGTCCGCCGACGAAGGCGAAGCAATCAGAGAACCGATGCCCTTAGGGCACTCCGGGTAAGCCAGTTCCAGGGAGCCGTATGCCGCGATCGATTCCCGCTCCCGCGCCGTCACCGCACCGCCCCTTCGGCGGCCAATCTCTCCGCGTCCGCCTTCCGGCGCGCTGCCGCGGATTGCGCCACCAGGTTCGCGGCGCGCAACAGCGAGTCGAAAGTGCCGGCATCCGTCCACCAGCCATCCAGAAAATCGAAGGTCATGGACCCTTCCCGTATGTAGGCATTATTGACGTCGGTGATTTCCAATTCGCCGCGTTTCGATGGCACCAGCGTGCGGACTTTGTCGAATACCGTGGCGTCGTACATGTAGATGCCCGTCACCGCGTAATTGGATTTGGGATGCTTGGGCTTTTCCTCGATATTGACGATGCGCTCGCCGGCAATCTCGGCCACCCCGAAGCGCTCCGCGTCCTGAACTTTCTTGAGCAGGATCTTAGCCCCCTGAGGCTGGCGCTGGAAATCTTCGACGGCCCGCCGTATGCTGCTCTCCACAATATTGTCCCCCAGGATGACGCATAGTTTCTGACCGTCGGCGAAGTGCTCGGCCAGGGCCAACGCGTCCGCGATACCGCCCTCGCCCTCCTGGTAGGTGTAATCCATGTGCTGCAGCCCGAACTGCTTCCCGTTAGCCAGCAGCCGCAGAAAATCTCCCGCGTTCTTGCCCCCGGTGACAATCAGTATGTCCCTTATTCCCGAATCGACTAACGTCTCGATCGGGTAATAGATCATCGGCTTCTCGTAAATGGGCAACAGATGTTTGTTAGTGATCTTGGTCAGCGGAAACAGCCGGCTTCCCGTGCCGCCCGCCAGAACGACGCCCTTCATAAGTTCTCATGATACAATACCGCGCTATGCCGTTTTACAACTGGAACCGCGTGGAGGAAGAGCAACTCAATCCACAGCTCGGCCGCAGGATGATCCATGGGCGAAATATCACGGTCGCCCGCATCAGCTTGCGAAAAGGCGCTGTGGTTCCCACGCACAGCCATCCCAACGAGCAGATCAGCATGCTCGAACACGGCGAGGTGCGCTTCGTCCTCTCCGGCGAGGAACGCATTTTGCGCGCTGGCGATGTGCTCGTCATCCCGCCGGACGCGCCGCACATGGTGGAAGCATTGGAAGACTCCCTCGCCGTGGACCTGTTTTCGCCGCCGCGCGAGGACTGGATTCGCGGTGACGACGCCTACTTGCGGCATGCCGCCAGCCGCTAATCTGGAAGCTATCCGGCGGATTCTCGAAACCGACCGTCCGTGGGCGGTCTATGCTCTGGCGGATCTCGCGCCGGCATATTGCGCGGATGCCCGCTGGCACGTCGCTACGCACGGCCTCCCTGCACTGCTGCTCGTCTATCGGGCATTCCGGCCACCCGTGCTGTTCGCACACGGGCCGGTTGCGGATTTGGCGCCCCTCCTGGCCGAGATTGCCGACCAGCCTGAGTTCTATCTCTCGGTACGCCCGGAAATCGCCGCGTTGCTGCGAGGTGCGGGCTACGGCATTTCGCGCGAGAAGCGTATGTGGCGCATGCTGCTGGACGCCCGCCGGTTCGCGCCGCCTCCGCATAGCGCTGCGCGGCTGGCGCCCGCGGATCTAGACGAACTCGCGCGCTTGTATGCGGACGGAGACGCAGCCGGCGAGACACCGCCATTTTTCGACGCTGGTATGTTGCGGCACGGCGTTTACTTCGGAATCCGCGAGAACGGAGCGCTGGTCGCCGCGGCCGGCACGCACGTGCTCGCCCCCACCGAAAGCGTCGCGGCTATCGGCAACGTTTATTCACGGCGCGATCGTCGCGGCCATGGATTCGGCCTGCAGGTCACCGCGGCGGTAACGGCTGAGCTGCTGCGCCTGAGCGTGCGCACGGTCGCGTTGAATGTCGCGGAGAGCAACCGCGCCGCTATCCGCGTCTATGAGCGGCTGGGCTTCAGACGCTACTGCGATTATCGCGAGGGCATCGCCAGCGCTCCCTGAATTCGCTATGGATTCTAGAAGGGCCCCGGCCGGCTCTTGGCTACGCGCTCGGGACGGCAGCTTCCCGGGTGCCGCCGGCAACGTGGTTTCGGGCGTGCGCGCTTCCGGAGCGGGCAAGCAATATTCTGCTACCTCTGTCCTGCTTTCAGGAATTTCGCGATGGAGCGGGTCGCCTGCCGGATACGATGCTCATTCTCCATCAGCGCGAAACGCACGTAGCCCTCGCCGAGTGGGCCGAAGCCGATCCCCGGTGAAACTGCCACCAGCGCCTTCTCCATTAGCAGCTTGGCGAACTCCAGCGAGCCGCCCGAGCGAAAGCACTGGACGACGGCGGATTCGGTGAAAGATGACCATCGTGCGTTGGCCGATGCCCTCGGCCGGCTTTGGGTAGAAACTGCGTACTCACTCTGGGATGTCAGGGATGCTAGAACGGTCGTTCTCACCTTGATTCGCAAAGGATGCGCCCAGCTCGCGGACAGCCTGCGCCGTGCGGGCATCGTGCACGACGCGATTGCGCATTGGATCGATGGAATCAAGGACGATCCGCTACCTGATGTGCGGTACGCACTCGAATAGACGGAATAACAGTGCTGAAGTTTAACCCGGTGCCAGGCCAGGCGCACATGAAGGCCGCAGGCGGCCTCTTCTCAGAGGGCCATGGGTCTAGAATGGAAGGGCGAGGACCCTCAATTGCAACGTCAATTTGATGTCGTCATTGAACGTGATGAAGAGGGATACTATGTGGCTTCTGTCCCGCAGTTACCGGGGTGCCACACCCAGGCGCGGTCCTTGGACGAGGTCACGGAACGGATTCGAGAGGCGGTCGAATTGTGCCTTGAGGTGGAGGGTGCGCCTGAACAGGTTCTCGAATTCGTCGGCATCCAGCGAATCAGCGTTGCAGCATGAGCCGCAGTCCTCGAGTTACCGGGCAGGACCTGATGGCTGCGCTGGCGAAGGCCGGTTTCGCCGTGGTCCGCATCAGGGGCAGCCATCATTCTCTCAAACATGAGGACGGTCGCGGGACCGTCGTGCCTGCGCATTCCCGGCGAAGTAGTCGGTCCCGGTTTGTTGCACAAGATTCTTCGCGATTGTCAACTGAGCGTCGAAGACTTGCGGAAGCTTCTTTGAATCGGTGGCCTGGGAGGCCGACGAAGGCTGCAAGCCTGCCTCACTACTTCAAGAACTTGCCGATCGACCGCGTCGCCTGCCGGATACGATGCTCGTTCTCCACAAGCGCGAAACGCACGTAGCCCTCGCCGAGCGGGCCGAAGCCGATCCCCGGTGAAACCGCCACCAGCGCTTTCTCCATTAGCAGCTTGGCAAACTCCAGCGAGCCGCCCGAGCGAAAGCACTCCGGCACGGGGGCCCACACGAACATGGAGCCGCGCGGTTTCTCCACCGGCCAACCGGCGCGCTCCAGGCCGCTGACCAGAATGTCGCGGCGCTTCTGGTACATCGCGCAAATCTTGCGGGTATCCTCCTCGCACTCGCGCAACGCGATGATGGACGCAATCTGGATCGGCTGGAAGACGCCGTAGTCCAGGTAGCTCTTGATCCGCGCCAGCGCGCCGATCATGCGCGGGTTGCCCAGGCAATATCCCACCCGCCAGCCCGCCATGTTGTAACTCTTGGACATCGAGAAGATTTCGACAGCCACCTCCTTGGCGCCCTCGACCTGGAGAATGCTGGGGGGCTGGTAACCATCGAAGCCGAGGTCGGCATAAGCGAAATCGTGGACCACCAGCGTTCCGTAACGGTGGGCCATCTCGACAATCGCGCGAAAAAAATCCAGCTCCACGCAGGTTGTCGTGGGGTTGTGGGGAAACGAGATGAGGAGCAGTTTGGGATGGCGCGAGGAGGTCCGATACACGCTCTCGAGGCGATTGAGGAACTCCGCCGGGGTGGGCATGGGAAGCAGGCAGGCGTGCCCTTCGGCCATGATGACGCCGTATTGATGGATGGGGTATGCCGGATTCGGCGACACGACTGCGTCACCCGGCCCGATCACCGCGAACAGCAAATGCGCCAGGGCGTCTTTGGCGCCGATGGTGACGATGGCTTCTTTATCCGGATCGAGATCCACGCCGTATTTGGTTTGGTAGCGGCGGGTGATCTCCTCGCGCAGCCGGGGAATGCCGCGCGAAGCCGAATAACGGTGGTTGCGCGCGATGCGGGAGGCTTCCACCAGCTTGCTGACGACCGCGCGCGGCGTGGCGCCGTCCGGATTGCCCATCCCCAGATCGATGACATCCTGTTGGGCTGCGCGTGCCCTCGCCCGCATCTCATTGATTACGGCAAACACGTAGGGGGGCAGCTTTTGAATGCGGTAGAACTCTTCGGAGCTTTTGGGCATTAAAGACTATTTTACGATGCGCAGGCGTCGCGTCAGCGCACTTCACGGAGAAATTTGTTATGATGCTGGGAGCGGGACCGGTGAGCGATACCGATCCCGTTGCGACGTCTACCGCTGGCCCTTACGGGTCCAAACGATCAACGCCGAGAACCGACCAACAAAAGCTAGCCGGATCACCAACATAGGGATCATAAGTAGATCCTCCTTTCCGCTTCCAGTGGAGGCCCGGGCCAATACCCGGGCTTTCCCGTTTGAAGCCCAAATGCTTTCGCGCGAGAACCCGCTCAGCCACCTTCCAGGAAAGACCAATGATTAGTGGCGTGGCGCCGCCAATCCTCACGTTTATATTAAGAACGGATCGCGCCGGGAATCGCGTGGGTCGCGAGGCGCACCTCGAATCCGCCGTTGACAGACGAGTGCGCCAAACGTCCGGAAGGTGCCCGCGAACATGGTCGGCCAGCTTGTGGAGAAAAGGCTCGCAACGAGCTTTGGAAACAGGCGGCAGATGAAGGGGTACCACCCAATATTAAACCTAGGAACTTCGCATAGCAACTGAATTCACGGTAGAGGGAAATTCGCACTTCGGAGATTCGCATTTGCCTCAAACGGCCAGTTTTGAGCCAAACTTGCACTTAAGTGAAGGCAAGTAGCGGGTTAGGCCGGCTTTCCAAGCTCGCCTTGCGCCAGCGGCGGCAAGGCCTGGCGAGGTTGTTGCCCCCAGTGACGGAGATCTTGCGTGGTTCATTGGTAGAGCGCTATGTGACTTGTGGTAATCCGGCATGCAAGTGCGCGCGCGGTCAGCGCCATGGTCCCGTGTGGTACCTCACCGTCACTTTGGGACGCGGCCGAACCGCCGGCGGCATTATTTCGGCAGAGCACGTCGCGGGAGTTCGCATCTGGATTGAAAACTACCGCAAGCTGAAAGGCCAACTGGAAAAGATTTCCGAGATCAATCGCGAGTTGTTGCGGCGAGACCGCCGTCAGGATCGAAAGAGGTAGCTGAGTCAGGGAAGGAAGAGAGCGCCGGAGTTGGTTTTGTAATCTTGCATTTATGAGAAGGCGAGACAACCCAGCCCACCAGATACCCTCCTTTGCGCGGCAGCCGCTTCTTCGATATCTTGCTGGATGCGCTCTACGCCCAGGCCCCGGTTCTGCAACTGACCGGGGAAATCGGCTGGGATGTGGTCATCAGCCTAAAACAAAATCAGCGGGAATTGTATCAGTGCGCCGTCCGGCTGTTCGCCCGGCGGCCTCCCGACTCCGCCTATGTCGAGCAACGAGAAGGCAAGACCTATGCCGTCCAAGTTTGGGATACGCCCGACCTCCCTGTCTCTATCGATTACCCCCGGCCCGTGCGGGTCGTACGCTCCGAAGAAACCCTCACGCAGAATCATTACCGCCAGCGTCAACTGCAGCCGGAGAGCACCTCCCACGAATGGTTGTGGATCACCACCTTGGAGCCACGCGCCTTCCCCACGGCGCAGGTGCGCCGGCTGGGCCATGACCGCTGGAAATTAGAGAACAACGGCTGGAATGATCTCACGCAGCACTGGGCTTTGAAGCACGGCTTTCTGCATGCTTGCCGCCACCGTCCGCAAGTCACTTCCGAGACGGGCGAGCGGCAGTCGGTTCCCAACCACGGGCTGGCCGCCGTTACGCTCATCCTCTTGTTGGCTTTCACGCTGTGTGCGGCCTTCACCCTGCGCCACTCGAAGCTGTTTCGCCGCTACCGCATGACGGGAATCGAAGGGCCCGCCAACTGCGCCGCTCGCTGTCTAAACTTCCGCCTTCGATCCGCGCTCCCGATTAGTGCGTCCAGCGAGATACGCAAAACTGGTTCGGCACAGCACCTCCGCCGAAGTGTACGGCGGCTGCCCTCCTTTTTTCCCTCCGTACCGTTAGTCGGCCAACCACAACCACCTATCTG
>JBEKUO010000052.1:0-18064 GCA_049514955.1 Bryobacteraceae bacterium
TCTGCAGGCGGTCGAGCATCTGGGAGATGTTGCTCAGGCCGCCATCGATGATCTGCAACTGGCTGACGCCCTGGTTGGCGTTCAGGACGCCCTGGTTGAGTTCCGCGATCTGGTTGCGGTAGCCGTTGGCCACCGACAACCCGGCGGCGTCGTCGGCCGAAGAGTTGATGCGATAGCCGGAGGTCAACTGCTGAATGGTGTTGCTTTGAAACTGGCTGTTGACGCTCAGGTTCTGCTGCGCGACTAAAGAGTCGATATTCGTTTGAATGGAAATCATTGGATAATCCTAATTTTTGAGATTCCCGGCCTCTTGCCGGGGCTGGCGGCTTTCGCTGCCTGCGATTTTCATATCGAGCGGGATGGCGAAAGCTTGCGGAAGAATCTCCGCTTAGGAAACCTTGCGTAGAACCGGAGCTGCAAATCGCGCGGCCCCCCTAAAGTTACCGGCTCTTGCGCCGATAAGGTACCCAGGAGCAACACAGGTCCTGTATATGCGAGTCAACGAACAGAGCCTCACCGATCAGGTTTCCTCCACCGCCAGCCGCGCGGCGGAATCGCAGCGCATCCAGGTAGACACGGGCGCATCCTCGGGCAGCGCCGGCTCCGCGGCCGGGGATCGCGTCGATCTTTCCGGGCTCGCCGGGCGCATTTCGCAAACCATGCAGGCCCTGGCGAGCCAGTCGGCGCAACGTATCAGCCAGTTGCAGAAGGACTTCCGCGCGGGCCGCTACCAGCCCGATGCGCAGCAGATCGCCGGCGCCATCGCGAGGTCTTGAAAAGCATGCGGGAGCACGATCTGCAGGGATTGTTGGCGGCGGCGCAATCGCGCGTGCGCGGCGCGCGCGCCTTGCTGGCGCGGCCGCGGGCCTGCAATCTGGACGAGTGCGTCACGCTGTTTCGCGAGGCGCAGGGTTATCTGGAGTGGCTGCGGGACAGACTCCCGCAAGCCGGGCCGGCCAGCCGGGACTTGCGCCCGCACGCAACCACCCTGGCCGGCGAGATTCGCCAGGCCGGCGTCCTGATCGAGCAAGCCGCGCGTTATGGCCGCCGCTGGCTGGAACGACTGCGGTCGATATCCCCGGAATACACGGCCTCCGGCAGTGCAGTGCCGCTCCAAATCCGCGGACACATCTCGTTTCTAGGATAGACGCCATGAGTTCCCTGAGTGCCACATTGCTCGGAGCATCCAGCGCGCTGGAGGCTTTCCAGTATGCCTTGAGCGCCACGCAGAACAACATCGACAACGCTTCCACGCCGGATTACGCCACACAAGGGGTGGCGCTGCAGGCCGAACCCTTCGACCCGGCCGTGGGCCTTTCCGGCGGCGTTGCCCCAGGTCCGCTGATCGACAGCCGCGATCTGCTGGCCGAGAGCGACGTGTGGCAGCAGGCCAGTGCGCAGGGCGACGCCAGCGCCCAGCTTAGCGCCCTAACCGACGTCCAGAATGCTGTGCCGGTATCGCAGGACGGGGGTATCCCGGCCGCGTTGAATACCTTCTTTAGCGACGTGTCGGCGTGGAGCGCCGCCCCCAACGACGGCAGCGCGCAGCAGAACGTGATGGTGGCCGCCAGCGCTCTGGCCCAGAGCTTCCAGGCCACGGCCGCCGCCGTGTCCAGCGCATCCCAATCCGTCACCCAGAGCATCACCGACACGGTAGGCCAGGTCAATCAACTGACTACCCAGGTGGCCACCCTGAATGCGGAGATACAAAACGGCGGCCACCAGGACGCCGGGTTGGAAGCCCAGTTGTACAGCTCGCTCGAGACCCTTTCCGGACTGGTCAATATCAGCGTCCTCCAGCAGCCGGGCGGCACTGTCAACGTCGCTCTCTCGAGCGGGGCCGCACTGGTCATGGGGAGCCAGTCGTACGCGCTGACTCCGGTGAGCGCGTCGACCAGTGCGCAAGCTCCGCCCGATATCGACATCCAGGCGGCGGACGGCTCCATGGTGACCAGTCAGATCACATCCGGCTCTCTGGCCGGTTTGCTGCAGGTGCGGAACGTTACCATACCTGGCTTGATCGGGGATTCCAGCCAGCCCGGCGCCCTCAATACCCTCGCCTCTACTCTAGCCAGCCAGGTGAATAACATCGTCAGTAACGGCTTAGTCTCGGCGGCCGCCCCAGGCGTGCCGGCCGTACCGGCGCCCAGTGGCCTGTTCACGGTGGGGGATCCTTCGGACGCCGCATCCACTTTGGCAGTCGATCCGGCCATGACCGCCAGTCAACTGCCGGCCATCGACGCGTCTGGCGTGCCCAACGGCGTGCCCCTGGCGATAGCGGCTCTGGCAAACTCCACCGCCGATGAGACCGGCGGGCTCAACTACACCACGTACTATGGAGACGCCGCCGCGCAGGTGGGGTCCCAATTGAACCAGGCCCAGAGCAATCAGACCATGACCGCACAGACCCTGGCTCAAGCGCAAAGCATGCGCCAGAGCGAATCGGGTGTATCGCTCGACGCCGAAGCCATGAACGTCCTGCAATTCCAGGCGGGCTACCAGGCCGTCGCCAAAATGGTGAGCACCATCCAGACCCTGACCCAATCGGTTATCGATATGATTCCAAACGCAAGCTGAGCGCCCTATGACTCCCAGCATTAACCCAAACTCCGAAATCTTCCTCAGCAACTTGCAGCAGATCCAAAACCGTATGAGTACGGCCGAACAGCAGCTCTCCTCCGGGCTGCGGGTTTCGGTGGCCTCCGACGATCCGGACGAGATCTCCAGCATTCTGCAATTGCGCGCCCAAATCGCGGGTGTGCAACAGACGCAGGAAAACCTGTCCAACGTGACTCCCCAGGTGGAAAGCGGCGAGAACGCCATTCAACAGGCCATACAGGTGCTGGATAACGCCACCTCGCTGGCCACCGAGGCTGCGGGGAGTACCTCGAGCGCCAGCCAGCGGTTGGACGAAATCCCCCAGGTGCAGGGCATCCTGCAACAGTTGGTCAGCCTGAGTCAGACCGCCGTGAACGGCCAGTACATCTTCAGCGGCGACCTGAGCGGGCAACCGCAGTACACCCTGGCGGCCAACGGAACCACGGTTCAGCAGATGATCCAGCCTGGCCCTCCGGGACAAATCGAGGATGTCAACGGCGTGCCGATCTCGATCGGATTGACCGCCCAGCAAATTTTCGACGACCAGGTGGGCGGCGGATCGGGGACCGGAAACCCCGCGCCGGATAACGTCTTCGCGGCGGTTGGCGGGCTGTTGACCGCGCTGCAAAATAACGACAGCAACGGCATCCAGACAGCCTTGACCAACATACAGGCCGCCTCGGCGCATCTCAACGATGAAAGCAGCTTCTACGGCGCGGCTCAGAACAACCTCACCGCCGCCGGAAACTCAGCCAGCCAGACGCTCATCCAACTGCAACAGCAGCTCAGCAACGAACAGGATGCAGACGCGGCCCAGGCCTCCCTGGATTTGACCCAAGCCAGCACTGAAGAGCAGGCGGCCATGTCCGCGCAGGCCATGCTCAAGCCGCAAAGTCTGTTCAACTACTTGGGATGAGCTTCATCCCTGCACCCGCTTGGCGCGCCCGGCCCAGAACATCTCGCGCAACTCACGTTTCACGATCTTGCCCGTGCCGGTCTTGGGCAGAGGCGTTTCCAGAAACTCGAAGACGCGCGGCATCTTGAATTTGGCGATGCGCGGGGCGAGGAACGCGCACAATTCCTCCACGGTCACGGCCTGCCCGGGCTTGAGCACCACGAAAGCCGCCGGAATCTCGCCCCACTTGCTGTCGGGGGCCGCCACCACGGCGCATTCCAAAACCGCGGGATGGGCGAAGATAGCCTTCTCGACCTCCAGCGACGAGATATTCTCGCCGCCGCTGATGATGATGTCCTTCTTGCGGTCTACGATGTGGATGTAGTTTTCTTCGTCCCAGACGGCCATGTCGCCGGTGTGAAACCAGCCGCCCGTCATGACCGCGGCGGTGCCCTGGGGATCTTTGTAGTAGCCGTCCATGACTTCGTCGCCGCGGATCACGACTTCTCCCACGGCCTGCATATCGCGGGCCACGTCCTTCATATTCAAATCCACAACGCGGATCTCGACGCCCGGTATAGGCCAGCCGGCCATGGCTTGGTGGCCCAGACGGTCGGCTTCATCGGCATATTCCACGGTGCCCTTGCGACGGGAAGAGCTGGCCACCGGGCAGGTCTCGGTGAGTCCGTAGCCGCCCATGGCGGCGCAGTGAAAAGCCTGCTCCAGGCGGCCGATCAGCTCGGGCGAGGCAGCCGCGCCGCCCACGTGGATCTCCTTGATGGTGGAGAGATCGAATTCGCCGATGTCCGGCGCGTTCAGCAGCGCGTTCGCCATGGTGGGCACCACCGACATGGCGGTGGCCTTCTCGTCCTGGATCAGGCGGAAGACGAGCGTAGGCTCGAAACGGCGCACCATCACCTGCTTGATCCCCATCATGGTGGAGGCCTGCGGGCGGCCCCAGCCGTTGGCGTGGAACAAAGGGATGGTATGCAGCTCCACGGCGGTGTCGTCGTGATTGAAAGTGCCGGCCACGGCCAGTGCGTGCAGGTAGAGCGTGCGGTGCGACAGCATCACGCCCTTGGGCGTTCCGGTGCTGCCGCTGGTGTAGAACAGCTCCGCGATGGCGTTCTCGTCGCACGACAGGAAATCCGGGCGCTCGAGACGGCCATGCGCGAGCATCTCTTCATACGTAAGATCGGCCAGCGGTGTACGATCGTCGATGGTGACATATCGCGCGATGCCCGGGCAGGCTTTCCGGATGTGCTCCACCAGCGGTGCGAAGTCGTTCTCGAAAATCAGCATGCGGGCTTCGGAATGATTCAGGATGGCGATCAGTTCCGCCGGGGTCAGCCGGACGTTTAGCGGCATCACCACCGCCTCGGCCAACACGACGCCAAAGTAACCTTCGAGCAGCGCGTTATTGTTGAAGCTCAGATAGGCTACCCGGTCGCCGGGCGCGATGCCCTCTGCCTGCAGACCCGCGGCCAGCCGCTCGCAGCGCTCGCCGAATTGGGCGTACGTGAAGCGGCCCCGGCCCGACACGATGCCTACTTTTTTTCCATATAGATCGACACCCCGGTATAAGCACCGGATCGGCGTCAGCGGAACAATCATGAAAACCTCCGGGTGGGTGCCGGGTTCTGGGTCCTGGGTTCTGGCAAACGCACCGAAGACCCGAGCGCGCTTGTCCAGCACCCAGCACCTAGCACCCAGCACCCGTCGTTAAGACTGCCCTACCATCGTACTCCGGCCCGCGGCTGTCCTTGAATTCGATCCTGCCGTGCGCTATGGTGAGGAGTTCCGTAGGAACAGGTGAGGTAAACAAACCCTGATATCCTTTTTGGGGTAGATCCTATCCCAGGGTTCTGACCCGATTCCAGGAGGCTTTTTTCAATGCGATCAGTATCTGGTACTACGTCCGGACAGCCTGCGCGGCTGCCGGTCTTGCGCGCGGTCCGCGCGATGCTCCCGGTGTGGGGCATGGCCTTGTTGGCCGCTCCCCTGATGGCTCAGCCCGAGCAAGGGGGTGAAGCGAGTCTGGATCTGCCGAACCTGGACAGCGCCACTTTTCTGGGGGGCATCGGCGGCCGCGGCCTGTTGATGTTCGGCCTGCTGTTTTGCGTGTTGGGGATGATTTTTGGCCTCACCATCTACATGCGGTTGAAGAATATGGCGGTCCACAAGTCCATGCTTGAAGTTTCCGAGCTCATTTACGAGACTTGCAAGACTTACCTGGCTACCCAGGGTAAATTCTTGATCCTGTTGGAGTGCTTCATCGGCGTCATTATCGTGTTCTACTTCGGCTTTCTGGAAAGCCTCCCCGCCTACAGGGTCGGCATCATCCTGCTGTTCAGCGTCATCGGCATCAGCGGCAGCTACGGCGTGGCGGCGTTCGGGATGCGGGTGAATACCTTCGCCAACTCTCGCGCGGCGTTCGCCAGCCTGCGCGGCAAGGCGTTCCCCTGCTACGACATTCCGTTGCAGGCAGGCATGAGCATCGGCATGCTGTTGATCTCGGTGGAGCTGATCATGATGCTGATCATCCTGCTGTTCATCCCGCACGATCTGGCTGGGAATTGCTTCATCGGTTTCGCCATCGGCGAGTCGCTGGGCGCGGCGGCCCTGCGCGTGGCGGGCGGCATCTTCACCAAGATCGCGGATATCGGCGCGGACCTGATGAAGATCGTTTTCAAAATCAAGGAAGACGACGTGCGCAACCCGGGCGTGATCGCGGACTGCACAGGCGACAATGCGGGCGACTCTGTGGGGCCGTCGGCCGACGGTTTCGAGACCTACGGGGTCACGGGCGTGGCCCTGATCACTTTCATCCTACTGGCGGTTAAGACACCCACGCTGCAAGTACAGTTGCTGGTCTGGATCTTCGTGATGCGCATCATGATGATTATCTCCTCGGCGGCCAGTTACTTCATCAACGGTATCGTCGCCAAGGCCAGATACGCCGATGTGGCAAAGATGAACTTCGAGGCGCCACTGACCTCGCTGGTGTGGATGACTTCGCTCATCTCCGTGGGTCTGACCTATCTGGTCAGCTATTTCATCATTCCGGACCTGAACGGCGACACCAGTTTGTGGTGGAAGCTTTCCTCCGTAATCACCTGCGGCACCCTGGCCGGCGCCATCATTCCGGAAGGCGTGAAGGTGTTCACCTCCACCAGTTCGCGGCACGTGCGGGAAATCGTCACTTCCGCGCGCGAGGGTGGCGCGTCGCTGACCATTCTGTCGGGCTTCGTGGCCGGCAACTTCAGCGCCTACTGGCTGGGCTTCGCGATCCTGGGGTTGATGAGCGCGGCGTACGGGGTCAGCACATTGGGCCTTGCCAGCCTGATGGTGGCGCCCGCGGTGTTCGCGTTCGGCCTGGTGGCTTTCGGTTTCCTCGGCATGGGGCCGGTCACTATCGCGGTCGATAGCTACGGTCCAGTGACCGATAACGCGCAGTCCGTCTTCGAGCTTTCCACTATCGAGACCCTTCCCAACATCTCGGCGGAGATCAAGAAGGACTTCGGCTTCACGCCCAATTTCGAGCTCGGCAAGGAGAACCTGGAGGAGAACGACGGGGCCGGCAATACTTTCAAGGCAACCTCGAAGCCGGTGCTGATCGGCACCGCGGTGGTAGGCGCTACCACCATGATCTTCTCGATCATCGTGAAGCTCACCAACGGACTGACGACCAATGTCGCCAACCTCTCGATCCTCCACCCGCCTTTCCTGCTGGGATTGATTACCGGCGGCGCCGTGATCTACTGGTTCACCGGCGCGTCGACGCAGGCGGTCTCGACCGGCGCCTACCGTGCAGTGGAGTTCATCAAGCGGCACATCAAGCTGGAAAGCGCCGAAAAAGCAAGTGTGGCCGATTCCAAGAAAGTGGTGGCGATCTGCACACAGTACGCGCAGAAGGGCATGCTCAACATCTTCATCGCGGTGTTCTTCGCCACGCTGGCATTTGCGTTTTTCGAATCTTTCTACTTCATCGGCTACCTGATCTCGATCGCCACATTCGGCCTGTTCCAAGCTATCTTCATGGCCAACGCGGGCGGCGCATGGGATAACGCCAAAAAGGTCGTGGAGACCGAATTGAAGATGAAGGGCACCGAACTGCACGCCGCCACGGTCGTGGGCGACACGGTGGGCGATCCTTTCAAGGACACCAGCTCGGTGGCCCTGAATCCGATCATCAAGTTCACCACGCTGTTCGGCCTGTTGGCGGTCTCGCTGGCGGTTTCGCTGAACGAGAAGCAGGGCAACACGCTCAGCACCGTGCTGGGAGTGATTTTCCTGATTATCTCGATGACGTTCGTGTATCGCAGCTTTTACGGCATGCGGATTGAATCGAAGTAGGGCCGCACTGCCGGCGATCGAAGACCGCCCTTGACGGAAACGTCCGCACTCGCTATGCTTGAGTCACAACAAGTAACACTCAAGAAGAAAACGTTGTTTAAATCGGCCAAATGAGAACCACCAACACCCTGACAATCTCCCTGCCGCCGGCCATGGCCAAGCAGATGGAGAGAGTCCAAAAGGAAGAGAACCGCACCAGAAGCGAGCTCCTGCGCGAAGCCTGGCGCCGATACTTTGAAAGCCGCTACCCGGAAGCGACCCCGACCAAAGACGAGCTTGCCGCGATCCGCAAAGGCCGCGCCGCCTTCAAACGCGGCGAATACGTATCGTTAGACCAACTCCTTCATGATCTGGAACCTGCAAGTCACCAAGCCAGCCGAAAAAGATCTGCGAACGCTGCCGGCAAGAGAGCAAGAGCGCGTTAAGGCCGCCCTCATCTCTTTGCGCGTCGATCCCTTCGGCGGCGATGTCAAACGCCTGAAAGGTAAACCTCCAAGTTGGCGTCGGCGCGTGGGCAACTATCGCATTGTCTATGACCTCTATCCGGAACAACGATTGATTGTGGTCACTGGCATTCTCCGCAGAACCTCCACTACCTATTAAGAAATCGGCTTTCCCATGCTCCGTGACAGAAAAGCATGGACAACAAAATGAAAGGCCCGCATCACCTGCGTGGGAGGCAGGTGCCTTAACTTGTGCTGGTAGGTAGTTTACCGCGTTACTGCCGAAAGCTCGAAGGCCCGCTATCTGCGCGTCAGCACGTCGCCGCAACCGCCGCCGGCCGGACTTCCCGCAGGCGCCCGTTGCTGGATTCCAGCGTGACACTCAGGGTCACTTCTTTCTTATCCCTCACCACCACCACCGGAAAGCTCTTTTTCGCCCGTAAGGCGGCGCGCAGGAGGCTGGAGATCTCATGCGGGGTCGTCACGGTTTCACCATCCACCTTTACGATCACGTCTCCCGCGCGGATACCGGCCTTCTCGGCGGCTGAGTTCTTCAACACAGAGCGTACCAGCACGCCTTCCTTGACACCGAAGAATTCAGCCAGTTGCGATCCCAGCGATTCGCTCTCGATGCCCAACATCCCGCTGCGGCCGGTGATCATCGCCAGCGCACCTTCCGGAAAAGGGGCGACCTCCGGCATTCGCGCCATGGGCGGCATGGGTGGCATGGGTGGTATCGGCGGAACCTCGACGGTGAAGTCGCCGTCGTCGCTAAGTACGGAAACATGTTCCGCGGGGCGGTGGCCGATGGTGGCCGTCAGGCTCTGCGTTCCGCCATTGCGCCAGACGCTCAAGTGCACTTGCCGGTCGACCGGAGTCTCGCGCACCAGCCGCACGAACTGTTCGGTACCCTCGATGTTCTGGCCGTTGTACTCCAGCACGACGTCGCCTTCCTTGAGGCCCGCCTTGGCCGCGGGGCTGTTCTCATCAACGTTCTTGACCTCGACGCCGCGCACTTCTTTCATGTTGAGCGCCTTGGCGCGCTCGGCGTCGACCTCCGCCACGCCAATGCCTAGATAGCTGCCAGCCGTACGATGGATGTAGACGGAGCGGTTGTTGGCGGAGCGCGCTCGGGGCGCTTCCTGACTGAACGACCAGGAAGCCGCCGCGACGCCGATAGCCGCGATTGTGAGCGTTCGATAAATTGCGTGATTCATAAACCCTCTCACTTTTGTCGTTTGATGAATATGGTGCCGCCCGTGCCGGAAATCCGCAAGACCGGGCCGCCTCCGTTGACGGGCCCTTCGGCGATCACTTGTCCGCCTTCCACGCGCACCGAAATTCCGGGAAAATCGGATACGATTCTGCGGATACTGTCGGACAATTCGTTCTGCGCTCGGACCGTCACACCCACGTTAGACGGGATGAAAACTGTAATGTCACCGCCGCCTGTGGAGAGAAACGAATCGGTCATGGGCTTGCCTGCCAGCAGGCTGGCGATGATGCTGCCGATGGCCGTGGTCACGCGTACGCTGCCCGAGATGTTGTCCAGGTGTACGCCGCCGGCGGCGCTTTCGCAGCGCACACCTTCGGCCGACCCGACCTGCACCGGCCCGCCGGAATTCTTGGCGGTGACCACACCATGGGCCTGCCCTACATCGATAGGACCGCCACCGGTGCTGGCAATCACCGCGGACCCGGCCCGCCGTATGCGGATGGTTCCGGCCATCGTGGAGGCATGCACCAACCCGCCCACTTCCTGCGCGAGAATATCGCCGCCGCCGGTCTCGAACGTGGCTTCACCGCGGACCATGGTGGCGGTGATCTTGCCGCCCGCCGTGGTGCATCGCGCCGAGCCCTCTACGGTTCCGAGCGCGATATCGCCGCCAGCCGTACGCGCCGCTACGTTGCCCCGTATGCGATCCGCGCGCACATTGCCGCCGCCGGTTTCCGCGGTGACCGAGCCATCCAGGTCGTAGAACTCGATCCCGCCCTCGGTGGTCGAAATCACCGACTCGGGCGCCGTGCGCGGCGACTTCACTTGTAGGTCCGCCATGCCATCGCCACGCTGCACAGTCAGGAGCACGAAGCCGCTGCCCGGCTTCGAGACGCGCACGCCGAAGGCTCGGGTCAAGCGCCGTGCATCCACTTCGTTGCGGGCCTTCACGCGTATCTTCAGGACATAGGAGAGATCGCCCTGCTGCGCGCCGGAGAGCATCACGCCGCCGCGGGAGGCGATCCGCAGCTTTGCCGCGGGCATCACGGCTTCCGATCCCGAGCGGATCTCGACCCAATACTGCCCTTCTCGCGTGAGCGCCGGTTCCGCGCCCAGCGCAATCCCCAGGAATCCCGAAATCAAAATGCCAAATCGCAGTATGCTCATCGCCTAAAAGGTTCCGATCGAGGCGTTCATATCCTTCAGAGCTTTTTCGCAACGGCGCCGGACATAGCCGTTGTCCTCCTTCTGTACTACGTTCTGCAGAACCCCCACCATGTTGTCGTCGGCCTGCGAAGTCAGCGCATCCACTGCCTGAATGCGCACTCCCGGATTATCGTCGTGCAGCAGCACCTGCGCCAGGACCTTGCGCACCTCCGGATCGCTCGTAAACATCTTCAGGCCATCCAGCGCTTTCAAACGCACACCGGGGTTGGGGTCTTGCGCCACGCGGTTCAGCAGCAGGCTGCGAATCTCGGCGGAATCCGAATGGCTCTTCAAGATATCGACCGATTCCACGCGCACGCCGGGATTGTTCTCATCGTGCGCCGCGGCCAACATCAGCCGCTGGATATTCCGGTCGTTGAACTGGCCGGAAACCACCCGCCGCCGGGTTTCGTCCAGCACGATCTGCACCTCGCCGGACTGGGCACCCTGGGGGCCCGCCGTCACGGAGCGAACTGAGGAGATGATATTTTCCGGAGCCATCGAAGCCAGATTCAGCGAGCCGCCGGCGCCTGGCAGGGTGAAGCGCGCGCTCACAAAACCGAGGGCCACCAGCGCCATGGCGCCCAAAGGTGTGCGCCAGCGTAACAGAGGTGGGAACAGAGCGGCGAAGCCGTCTCGGAAGTGCATCCAAGGCGTGGCGTGCGTTGGCAATACGGCTGGCGCCTCGTCCCGGTAAACCGCCCGCATCAAGTCGTGGCGGCACTCCGCGAGCAGAGCGGCGGAGGGCGCCATCTCGCGCCGGTCGAGCGCTGCGGCTACGGCCCGTTGCAACTCCGCCTGGCGGCCGCACGCCGCGCACCCGTCCAGGTGCTGCTCCACCCGATCTTCTTCCTCAGGCGGCAACTCGCCGTAAAAATACAGGGGGATGAGTTTAACGACCGATTCGCAATTCATTGACAATCTCCCAGTTCCACCCGCATTTTCTGCGTGGCCCGGAACAGACAATTCTTGGCGGCTTCCTCGCTGGTGCCCAGGATCTCGCCGATATTCCGCAGGCGCAGTCCTTGATAATGCCTCAATTCGAAAACCATCCGCTCGCGGGGCGTAAGGCCTGCAAGCGCGCCCTCTATGCGACGCCCGAGCTGCAAGTTCCACAGGTTTCGCTCCGGATCGGCGTGCGCGGCTTCCTCTTCAAAGTCGTTCATACGGTCGAGCGGACCCTCGGGGGTGTCCACGACAGCCGGCTCTTCCTTGCGCACCTTGCGCTTCCTCAAGTAGTCCAGGCAGATGTTCGTCACGATCCTGTAGAGCCAGGTATGGAAGCTGCAATCGAACCGGAAAGAATCGATGCTGCGGTACACGCGCAAGAAGGCCTCCTGGAAGACGTCCCGTGCATCTTCCTGGGAACGCAACAGGTTCACCGCGAGCCGAAGCACACTTTGGTCGTAGGCGCGGACGAGCTGCTCAAAGGCATCCTGGTCGCCCCGCTGAACTGCCCGGATCAGGCCGGCTTCATCGATTTTGGGGCTCAACCTGGCACCTACCGCTCCAGGCGCGTCCTGGGCCATAAGGTCCGGTTCTGCTGAAGATTCCAAACATCCTTTCGTAACATTTGACGGACCAACTTAAAAAGGGTCACGTCCGGTTGTCCGCTTCCGGACACTGTCCGCTTTTAACAACTCGGGCAACGTTGTCTCCCAGGATAAACCGGCTGGGCCGCTTCCCGGAAATCCGGCCAATCCCCGGACTGGACTGCGACCCGGACGGGCATGCCGTCGGCACCGTACATTGGAAAGGGAACAACCGGTGGCCTGGTACGGGCACCCCCTGGATAATAAGAGATACAGATGTCTTAAAATAAGCGTACAATAGAGTGTTGCCTTCTAGCATCAACGCCATGGAAACCATCACGAAAGAAAAGATCCGTGAGCTCGGCCGCATCAAGGAGCACCTCCGGCTGGGCGGCGGATCCGAGCGCATCGAAAAGCAGCACGGTGCGGGCAAGCTGACGGCCCGCGAACGCCTGGATCTGCTTCTGGATCGGAAGTCCTTCCGGGAAGCAGGCCTTTTCGCAAAACACAACGGGCGCTTCTTCGGCATGGATGGCAAAGAGTTGCCGGCTGACGGCGTGGTGACCGGCAGAGGCCTGGTAGAAGGGCGGCTGGTACACGTGGCCAGCCAGGACTTCACAGTGGCCGGCGGGTCGGCCGGCGAAGTACACGCCGATAAGATCGCCGACACCATGAAGTCGGCGTTGAAGACCGGCTCCCCGTTCATCTTCATCAACGATTCCGGCGGGGCGCGCGTGCAGGAAGGCGTGGGCAGCTTGGCGGGCTATGCACGGATCTTTCACCAGAACGTGATGCTCTCGGGCGTGGTTCCGCAGATCTCGCTGATTTGCGGGCCTTGCGCCGGAGGCGCCGCTTATAGCCCGGCGCTCACGGACTTCATCATTCAAACCCGGGACGCGCAGATGTTCATCACCGGTCCCGCGGTCATCAAGCAGGTAACGGGCGAAGTGGTCACGTCCGAGGATCTGGGCGGGCCGCGCGCGCAGATGAACAAATCCGGCGTCGTGCATTTCGTCGCGGAGAACGACGTGGAAGCCGTGCGGATCTCCAAGCGGCTGCTGTCGTTTCTGCCATCCAACAACCTCGAAGACCCACCCCGTCTGGATGCGGGCGGCGCTCCGCGCGACATCGACGAGCTCAACGAAGTCGTTCCGGACGATCCGAAGGCCGGTTACGATGTGCGGGAGATCGTCACGCGGGTGGTCGATCATGCCGATTTCCTAGAGGTGCACGCCGAGTTCGCCCAGAACCTGGTGGTCGGATTCGGGCGCGTACGCGGGCGCCCGGTGGGGATTCTCGCCAACCAACCTGCGGTGCTTGCCGGGGCCCTCGATATCGACGCCTCCGATAAGGGCGCGCGCTTCGTGCGCTTCTGCAACGCGTTCAACATTCCCCTGATCACGTTAGTCGATCTTCCCGGTTTTCTTCCCGGCGTAGACCAGGAGTATGGCGGGATCATACGGCATGGGGCCAAGCTGTTGTCCGCCTATTCGGCCGCGACCGTGCCCAAGATCACCGTGATTGTGCGCAAGGCTTACGGCGGCGGGTATATCGCGATGTGCTGCAAGGATCTGGGCGCGGACTGCACCGCGGCGTGGCCTTCCGCCGAGATCGCCGTGATGGGCGCCGAATCCGCCGTGGAAGTGCTCTACCGCCGTGAACTGGCGGCATCCCAGGACAATGGCGCAAAGCGGCGCGAGTTGGTCCAGCAATTCTCGGACATGTTTGCGTCGCCTTATGTAGCGGCCAGCAGGCGCCTGATTGACGACATTATCGAACCGGCCCAGACGCGGGCTTATCTGGCCGATGCGCTCGATGCGCTGGCCAACAAGCGCGACTGGCGGCCCCAAAAGAAGCACGGGCTGATACCTCTTTAGCATTGGGAGGGATCGCGATGAATAAGGCAGACGAACCGGAAGATCAAGGCCAGGACATGGCCATGGTGGCGGCGGCTGCTGGGGCAGGCGGAAGAGAAGCGCCGGTGCAGCCGGTGCGTGCCCGCCGGGCGGCGAACCGTTGGGCCCGGCAGGGCCGGGTTGCGATACAATCCTCGCACGGTTTATCGGCGCCTCTGGTCCGTGTGGTCACGGAATGGGTGGCGCACCAAGCCAACGGATCGACGATGGCCGCGCCTAGCCAGAGCGAACCGGAGATCGCCATTCCCGAGTCAGTCGTGCAGCCACGCACGCCGCAAAGGCTGCCGGAAGACGCGGTCCGCCGAAGCCCGATCGCCGGACTAGTCATCGCGGTGATGGCTGCTCCCGGTCAGGAGGTCAAGAGGCGCCAGGCGGTCCTGATCATCGAGGCCATGAAGATGCAGAACCATGTCGGCCCGGAAGTGGATGGGGTGCTGAAGGCTATTCACGTGTCTCCGGGCGACGCGGTGAAAGCCGGGCAGGTGTTATTCGAACTGATGTGAGCGCACCCGCTCCACCTATTTGATCTCCAGGCTACGACCGGAACGGCTCA
The DNA here is from genome assembly GCA_049514955.1 of Bryobacteraceae bacterium. Lineage (GTDB taxonomy): Bacteria > Acidobacteriota > Terriglobia > Bryobacterales > Bryobacteraceae > Bog-159. The sequence goes on from JBEKUO010000052.1 coordinate 14,716, forward strand.
TTGAAAATCCGAGACCTTGTCGTCGACGAACGTGACCTTAAGGTCCTTATAGAAGTAAATCTCTTTGTTCCCCGCTTTGGCGATGCGCTGTGGCTGGCCAAGTACTGTCACAACCTGTTCTTTGGTCTGTCCCACCGTGATTGTGGTGGGTTCCACCTGTTCGCTAGGGGCCGCGGGGACCTGCTCCGGTTCCTTCGGCTGCTGTGTCGATTGGGCAGCTACGGAATTGTCAACGCCGAATACCTGACCAATCGTCTGCTGGACATCCTTAAAATCGGCTGTTTCGAGGTAGCCTTTGGCGAACTGGAATGTAAGGGAGGCCCTGAAAGGAGGATTGTTTTGGTCGGCGCCGGCCGGGTCGCAAACGCCGCACGACTGCAGGCTAAAAACAATCTCGGTATCCTTGTTAATCTCCACCTTAGTCAGATACGCCTTGTCACCGACTTGGAGGAGCCGCGCTTCATCGAGGTAGGCAGGATGGAATCCCGATCCGCCGCCCCCGATGTGCTGAATAACGTTGGGCTTGATGCGTGCGCCTTTCTTGACAGAGTTGGCGAAGTAGCCCTGGTACGATGCCGGGACAGCTTTTATGCCATCCTGTTGGATCACCAAAATACTCCCAGGTTGGGTAACCACACCGTTGGCACCAACTCGCGTGAGGGCGTATTGCGTCTTGAGTTGCTGCTCGATCGTCGATTTCGCCGCTGAATCTTGGGGAGAAGCAAGCAAAGACACACCAAATACTTCCGCCAAGAAAGAAAACACCAACATTGTTCGCATAGAGCTTGAAAATCCCCTTTCGCACGGCGAGAGGCGATTAGAGGGCCTTCTCGTCGTGTTTTCACCTGGGTGCCAACGAGCCGTCGAGCGGCTCATTTGAGTCTCCGAGAGTCTCCGATCGACGAACGTGATCTTTAGTCCTCTATGAAAATAGATGAGATTGGTCCCAAAGTCAAGATCATTTCTCGCGTGATTAATGTGAGGCGGTCGTTCTGTAGCACGACCTAGAACCGGCGCCCCGGGCGACGCGGTGAAAGCCGGACAGGTGTTATTCGAACTGGTGTGAGCGCGCGCGCTTCACCATCCTACTTGATCTCCAGGATTTCCTGTTGCCCCAGGAACACTAAACAGCGCGGTCCAAAATTGGGGGATGCTGAATGATAGCGTTTAACTGAGCGTAGGGATCCCAATTTGGAGGCTGGGGATCGACCGGGCTCCACCAATGTGCGCCACCCTCAAGCCACGCCGCTCGCAACTGGGCATGAGTCATACGCACATCGTCATACTCAAACTCCGTTCCACAGCAGGGGCAAATCGCGAAGTTCGTAGGCGGCCCTGAAAGCTGCCATATCCGCAAACTGGACAAGTATACATTCGGTCGCCGTTGAACTCGATGTGGCGCGCAACAGCGGCCAACGCCACCCTACTTGATCTCCAGGATTTCCTTTTCCTTGGTCTTTGCCGCCAGGTCGATTTTCTCCATGTAGGCGTTGGTCAGCTTCTGATTTTCATCGAGGGCCCGCTTGTCCTCGTCTTCGGTGATCTTCTTGTCCTTGAGCAGCACCTTGATGGCTTCATTGCCGTCGCGGCGAATGTTGCGCACCGACACGCGATGGTGCTCGGCCACGCCGTGCAACCGCTTGACGAGCTCCTTGCGGCGCTCCTCGGTAAGCGGCGGGATGGGCAGCCGGATCATCTTGCCGTCGTTGGCGGGATTCAGGCCCAGGTCGGAAACGCGGATGGCCTTTTCGATCGCACCGATTTGCGAAGCGTCCCAGGGCGTGATGGTGATGAGGCTCGGCTCTGGGACGTGCAGGGTGGCCACCTGGTTGAGAGGCGAGGGCGTCCCATAGTAATCCACGCGAATGTGATCGAGCAGGCTCAAGGTGGCGCGGCCCGTACGAATGGTCGCCATTTCGTGCTGCAGGTCGCTGAGCGCCTTTTCCATGCGGCTCTTGATATTGTTCTGCACGTCCTTGACCGTGTTGAACGCCGGCCCGGCAGGAGTGGGATGATGTTCGGTATTCATAGTGGCTAGTGGATTAGCGTACCGATGGGCTCTCCCATCGTCATACGCATTATATTGCCGCTTGTATTCAAATTGAAAACTATGATCGGAAGCTGATTGTCCCGGCACATGGCAATGGAGGTGGCGTCCATGACGCCCAGCGCCTTGGACAGGACCTCCAGGTACGAAACTTCACGGTACATCACGGCGTCGGGAAACTTCAAGGGGTCCTTGTCGTAGACCCCATCCACGCGGGTGGCTTTGGCGATGACCTCGGCGTGGATTTCCAGGGCGCGCAGGGTGGCGGCGGTATCCGTGGAGAAGTAGGGATTGGACGTTCCGGCCGCGCAGATGACGATGCGGCCTTTCTCCAAATGTCGTATGGCGCGCCGGCGTATATACGGCTCGGCTACCTCGTGCATCTCGATGGCGCTCATGACCCGGGTATGCACGCCCATCTGCTCCAGGGCATCCTGCAGGGCCAGGGAGTTGATGACGGTGGCCAGCATGCCCATCTGGTCGGCGGTCACGCGATCCATCTTCTGGGCCGCGGCCACCACACCCCGGAAGATATTACCGCCGCCCACCACCACGCCGACCTGGACGCCGCTGGCGGCCACCGAGGCCACTTCCGCGGCTAGTTCCTTCACACGGTCGGCATGGATGCCGAAAGCGGCGCCTCCGGCCAGAGCTTCGCCGCTCAACTTCAACAGAATTCGCTTATACCTGGGCACTGGTGTCGGGGACCGGAGCGCCGCTATCGGACGGCCCTCCCTCTGGATCGCCGGTTTCGGACGATCCTTCGCCGCCGGCTTCCGCGGCTGCTACGTCGCCCACCTTGTAACGGATGAACCGCGAAACCGTGATATTCTCGCCGAGTTTAGCGATCCTGGTTTTGATCAACTGGCCGACGGTGAGGCTGGCTTCCTTGACGAACGGTTGCTCCAGCAGGCAGACCTCTTCGTAAAACTTTGCCAAGCGTCCTTCGACGACGCGGTCGACCACCTTCTCGGGCTTCCCTTCGAACAGCGCCCGGCTGCGTTCGATGTTGCGTTCTTTGTCCACCAACGCCTCCGGCACATCCTCCTTGTGGAGGTAGCGCGGGTCGGCGGCGGCGATGTGCATGGCGATGTCGTGTACCAGTTCCTTGAAATCGCCGGTGCGCGCCACGAAATCGGATTCGCAGTTCACCTCCACCAGCACACCCAACTGGCCGCCCGAGTGGATGTAGCTGCCTATTAATCCCTGCTTGGTAACGCGCGCCGATTTCTTGTGGGCCGAGGCGATGCCGCGCTTCCGCAGAACGACCTCCGCGGCGCCAATGTCGCCGCCGGTCTCCAC
>JBEKUO010000053.1:0-17920 GCA_049514955.1 Bryobacteraceae bacterium
CTTTCATTGTTCGGGATAGCGGGACGATGCTGACGGCCACGCTGAAGAGATCGTCCTCGGTGATTTCGCGGTCGGCCAGCCGCGCCTTGGTCAGAGCCGAAACGACGCACTGCTCGATCTCGGCGCCGGTCCATCCAGTCGTGAATTCCGTCAGTTGGGCGATGTTGAAGCTCGCGTAATCCACCCCGCGCCGGCCCAGGTGAATTTTGAAGATTTCGATGCGTTCGTCGTCGAGCGGCAGGTCCACGAAGAACACTTCGTCGAAACGTCCCTTGCGGATCATTTCGGCGGGCAGCAGGTCGATGCGGTTGGCCGTGGCGCCCACGAAAAGGCCGCGGGTCTTCTCCTGCATCCACGTCAGGAAGAACGCGAAGATGCGGCCCTGCTCGCCGCTCGATTCGGTCGAGGTGATGCCCATCTCGATCTCGTCGAACCACAGAACTGCGGGCGCCATATCTTCGAGCATGCGGCAGGCCGCGACGAATACGCCTTCGGGCTTGCCATGCCTGCCGGAGAAGATCTCGATCATGTCGATGCGGTAGAGGGGAAGCTCGAAGCAGGAGGCGATGGCCTTGACGGCGAGGCTTTTGCCGCAGCCCGGGATGCCCATCAACAGGATCCCCTTGGGCACGATCTCGCTGCTGATGGTGTCGCGCAGTTGAAAGAGCTTGCGGCGCTCCAGCAGCCATTTTTTGAGACCCTCGAGTCCGCCGATCTCATCAATGGCGGTATGGCCGGTTATGCATTCGACGACCCCGCTGCGGTTGACCAGGAGCCGCTTTTCTTCGAGCAGGGCCGGGAGCGACTCAGGTCCCAGCCGGTGACCGGCGGCCAGGGCGCGGCGCAGCGCGTAACTCGCTTCGTCGAGCGTGAGTCCCTGCAGGGCGCGCGCGAGTTGGTACAGGATCGCATCGCTGGGAGCGCCGTCGCCGCCGTACGCCGGGAGTTCCCGAGTTTCGTCGCGCAGGAAGTCCACCAGCTCGACCAGATCGGGCGGGCGGAGTTCCAGGAACAGGACGCTGCGTTCGACCTCCTCCGGAATGGACCGTACCGCGGAGGTGATGACTACGTACTTGCGCTGGTCGAGACAACTGTCGTAGACGTCTCGCAGGCGGCGCCGGATTTCGGGAGATTCGCGAAGCGGCTCGTGAAAGTCCTTGAGGTGGAAGATGGCGGGGTCGCGATGCGCGGCGATGAAATCCAGGGCTTCACGCGGGGCGTGCGTACCAGGCTCGGCGTCCTCGCCGTCGCGATGCATGCCTTCGGTGAGGCTCCATGTCCAAACGCGGACCGGCACGGAGGTGGAAAGGTGCGGGGCGACTTCGCGCAGCACTCTGGCGACGCGTTGTTCTTCGGCGGAGCGTATGTAGGTGAGCGGCCGTCCGGACTCGAAGACTTCCCGCAGCATGGTTGCCGCGCGGCTTTCGAGAGTCTGGGGCTTCTCAGCAAGATTCGGCATGGGCGGCTCTCTTAATTATGGACGCACGGCACGGTCTGCTGGACGGAGCAATGTGGGGAAGGTGCTTTCGCCTGTCAAAACTAAAGATTGGCCCATTTTCGTCGCCGTGTCGCCCGCTCGCCCCCTCGCCCGTTCGTAACATCGACGCCTTTTGGCGATGTTGGCGAGCCTCGCTCGCCTCCCGGTTCGATATAATCCGCTGATGCACACTCCCATGCGGCTGGCGCCGGTGATCGCCGCCCTGCTGTTGGCTGGCCGGTTGGCCGCTCAGACCGCTTCGCTGCCGAGCGAGGTACCGGCCAAGTTCACGCCCGCCACCGACAGCTTCGACTACATACGGCGCGAGGCGATGATTCCCATGCGCGACGGCGTGAAGCTGCACACCGTCATCCTGTTGCCAAAGGGCGCCAAAGGTGCGCCGATCCTGCTTACGCGCACGCCGTACAACGCCACCGAGCTAACCAGCCACGCGCAAAGCTCCCACCTCGGGCCGATCCTGCAGGGCTACGACAACGCCACCGACGTGATCGTCGAGGGCGGCTACATACGCGTGGTGCAGGATGTGCGCGGCAAGCACGGCTCCGAAGGCGACTACGTGATGAACCGGCCGCTGCACGGGCCGCAGAACCCGACGCCGGTCGATCACGCCACCGACACTTATGACACCATCGACTGGCTGGTGAAAAACGTTCCCGAGAGCGACGGTAAGGTGGGCATCTTGGGCATTTCCTACGATGGCTTTTTGCCCTTGATGGCGTTGGTCAATCCGCATCCGGCGCTCAAGGTGTCGGTGCCGATGAACCCCATGGTGGACGGCTGGAAGGGCGATGACTGGTTCCACAACGGCGCATTTCGCCAGCCGAATCTGGAATACATCTACGGCCAGGAGGCGGACCGCAAATCGGAAGAAAAGTGGTGGACGAGCGCTTACGACGACTACGACATGTTCATGCAGGCGGGATCGGCGGGCGAGATCGCGCGCCTGCACGGCCTGGAACAGACCGGCTTCTGGCGGAAGCTGTTGGAGCATCCCAGCTACGATGCCTTCTGGCGCGATCAGGCCGTGGATCGCGTGCTGGCGGCTGAACCACTGAAAGTGCCGGTGATGCTGGTACACAGCCTATGGGACCAGGAGGATATCTACGGCGCCATCGCGGTCTATAAGGCGATCAAGCCGAAGGATACAGGGAACGACAAGGTATTCCTGGTGCTGGGGCCATGGCACCATGGAGGGGAGATCGGGGACGGCAGCACGCTCGGCGCATTGCGATTGCACAGCGACACCGCGCTGTACTTTCGCCGGGAGATCCTGCGCCCGTTTCTCGACCGATACCTCAAGGACGGCGCGCCGAAGAGCGAGGTCCCGCCGGTGGTCGCGTTTGAAACCGGGACGAACACATGGCGGCGCCTGCCCGCTTGGCCGGCTGGCTGCGCGAGCGGCTGCACGGTGAAATCGACGCCGCTCTATCTCACTGCCGGCCTGAAGCTGGCGTTCGACGCGCCGGGTTCGGGCGACGCGGCCTTCGACGAATATGTTTCCGACCCGGCCAAGCCTGTGCCGTTCCGTGCACGGCCCATCGGCGAAGAGAAGCATAAGACGTGGTCCGATTGGCTGGTGGACGATCAGCGTGAGGCGTCCGGCCGCCCCGATGTGGTGGCGTTCGTCTCCGACGCGTTGAGCCGGCCGGTGAAGATCAGCGGGCAACCGGCTGTCAACCTGGTCGCATCCACGAGCGGCACGGATTCCGACTGGGTCGTCAAGTTGATCGACGTGTATCCGGACGAAGTGGCCGGCCAGGCGGAACTCGGCGGGTATCAGTTGATGATTTCGGCCGACATCTTCCGCGGCCGGTATCGCGAGAGCCTGGAGACAGCCAAACCCATCGAGTCCGACAAGCCCCTGCTGTATCGCTTCGATCTGCCTACGGCCAATCACGTCTTCCTACCGGGCCATCGCATGATGGTGCAGATCCAATCGAGCTGGTTCCCGCTGTACGATCGCAATCCGCAGACGTTCGTGCCCAACATTTTCTGGGCCAAGCCGGGAGATTACCGCAAGGGCGTGCAGCGTGTCTATCACGCGCCAGGGCAGGCGAGCTTCATCGAACTGCCGTTGGTGACGCCTTGAGGGAAATTTTGTCTCTTGAAAGGAGAAACTGTGTTAGATCCGATCGCAAAACTGAAAGAAATATATGCGGCGTTTGGCCGCGGAGACATCGCCTACATTATCGCCAGTATGGCCGATGACGTGAGCTGGGAATTCGAGGCGCCGCCGGAGATTTCCTGGGGTGGAATTCGCCGCGGACCCCAGGAGGCCCTGGGCTTTTTCACCGTGATTGCCAACGAGCACGCCGATCCCAAGCTCGAGATGACGGAGTTTTTGGCCTCCGGTGACGCGGTCGCCGCCTTCGGACGATATGCGGCCACAGTACGCGCCACGGGTGTGCGGGTGGATACGCCGGTGGGCCACTATTTCAAGTTCCGGGATGGCAAGATCGTGCGCTATATCAATTTCGTGAACACCGGTGCTTTCGTGGAAGCGGCGCGCGCCCGCCCACGGTAGACTAAAGCGCATGTACAGAAGTCGGTGGAGAAAAATCGTCTATCGACGGGGTTGGCAGGCGAAAGCGCCTGCCCCACTAATTTGGGCAGCGCTGGCCGCCTTCGTGGCCTTCCCTCAGGACGCCGATGTCGCCCAGCGCCTGGCGGGACGCGCGCTTGGCGCTACCCCCATGCTCGCGGATCTGCGGGAGCTTTGCGACCGCATCGGCGGGCGTCCCACCGGCTCGCCGGCCTGTGAGCGGGCCATCGATTGGGCAGCCGCGAAATTCAAAGCCGCCGGTGTGGATGCGGTCTCGACCGAGCCGTTCACGGTGCCGCACCGGTGGGCGGCGGTGAGCGCCGAAGCCAGGTGTCTGGCGCCGGAGGAATTCGCCGTTCGCGTGGTGGCGGCGCCCGGCTCGCCGTCCACGCGCGGTGGGCTGGAAGCTCCGCTGGTGGATGCCGGCGAGGGGACGGCGGATTCCTTCGCCAGGCTCGGCGATCGCGCGCGCGGCGCTATCGCGCTGGTCCGAAATCCCGAGATGAAGAGCTTCGACGACCTGTTCGCCGAGTACATGCGGAACGTGCCCCTATTGGAAGCCGCCCGCAAGGCGCAAGTCGCGGCGGTGCTGCTCCAATCCTCGCGGCCGCGCGACCTGCTCTACCGCCATCCCATGGATCTCAACGGCGGGCTTACGGCAATGCCGGTCGCAGTGGTTTCGCGCGAGCACGGCGCCCGGCTGGCGCGCCTGGCGGAGACCGGCGAGGTGCGCGTGCGGCTGAACCTGGTGAACCAAACCGGCGGCGCCCATGAATCGCGCAACGTGATCGGGGAGATTCGCGGGCGCGAGCGGCCGGACGAAATCGTGCTGCTGGGCGCGCATCTCGATTCCTGGGACCTGGGCACGGGCGCGGAAGATAACGGCGTGAACGCGGCGATGGTGATCGACGCGGCGCGCGGAATTCGCGAGCTGCAAGCGAAGCCGCGGCGCAGCATACGCTTCGTCCTGTTCACCGGCGAGGAGCAAGGCATGTGGGGCTCGGCCGGATACGTCAAGCGGCATGCGGCGGAGATGGATCGTCACGACGCCGCGGTGATCTTCGATATCGGGTCGGGCCGCACTACCGGCTTTTATCTGAGCGGGCGCGAGGATCTTCGCACACCGCTGGAAAAGGCGCTGGCGGGAGTTTCCGGGCTGGGAGTCGCCGAGAATCCGGTGGATGGGATCGACGGCACCGACAACTTCGACTTCCTGCTATCGGGCGTGCCCAACCTGGTGGCGAATCAGGATGCCATTCCTTACTTGCCGGATTACCACGCCGAGTCGGACACGTTCGATAAAGTCAACGCGCGCGAAGCCCGGGCCAACGCGGCCATCGCCACCGCGCTGGTGTGGAGGCTAGCGGACGATCCGGAGCGATTCGGCCGCCGGCTCACGCGCGCGGAAGTGGAAAAGCTCATTACGGACACCAAGCTGGACGCGCAGATGAAAGTCTTCGGCCAGTGGGACGATTGGACTAACGGACGACGCGGCGTGAGCAAATAGCGCGCAGTTACTCGAGAACGTGAATGTTCTTGTGCGCGCACATCTCCTTCAGGATTTTCGGCCAAACGGTAACGCTAACCTCGCCCAAGTGCGCTTTCCGCAGCAGTAACATCAGCGTCCGCGACTGCCCTATGCCTCCGCCGATGCTGAGCGGAAGATCGTGATTCAGGATGGCGCGGTGATAGGGGTAATTCAGGAAATCGAGCTGGCCGGTGATCTCCAGTTGCTGGCGCAGCGTTTTGTCATTGACCCGTACGCCCATGGATGTCAGTTCGTGGCGGCGCTGGGTGACATGGTTCCAGACCAGTATGTCGCCGTTCAGCCCGTGCATAGGCCGGCCCTGCGCCGACACCGTGGGTGTGACCCAGTCGTCGTAATCCGCCGCGCGCATTTCGTGCGGATAGCCGTCGCCGAGCGTCCAGCCGATGCCGATGATGAAGATGGCGGGCCACTGTTGCAGAATGGCCGTCTCGCGCTGTTTGCGCGGCAGGTCCGGATACATGTCCAGCAGATCTTCGGCGTGCATGAAGGTGAGCTTTTCCGGAAGATTCGGATACCTGGTTTTCAGTTGCGGGAACAGGTCCTGTAAATACCGCTCCGTGTTCACCAGCACTTTCCAGATCTTGCCGACAATGTCTTTCAGAAAATCGAGATTGCGCTGATCCGCGGTGATGGCGCGCTCCCAATCCCATTGGTCGACGTAGGCGCTGTGATCGTGATCCAGGAAGTAGTCTTTGCGCACGGCGCGCATGTCGGTGCAGAGGCCCTCGCCCGGCTGCATTCCCAGGCGTTCGAGGGCGACCCGCTTCCACTTGGTGGCGGCTTGCACGACCTGCGCGTCGATGGGGTGCAGGTTGTGATCGTTGGAAATGTGGAACTGGATCGGGGTACGGGAGCCGTCCCTGTCCAGGTAGTCGTTGACGCCGCTCTCGACGTCCACAATCAGCGGCACCGTCACCATCATAAGGTTGAGCTCTTTGCAGAGGTTCGCCTCGATGTAATTCTTGGCCGCGAAAATGGCTTTTTGCGTCTCCTTGGGGGTCAGCAGGGAAGTGTAATCCTGGGGAAGGATCTTCTCCAGTTCCTTGTAGTCACCGATGCCCGGCCCTGCAAGGTCTGCGCGCTTGTCGACGATCATGGTCGCCTCCGAGCATATGGTACACCACTGCACGGTGGTTGGCTATGGGGTGTCGGCGTGGACCGAAGGGGCACGATGATGTGTGGCGAAGCAGATGACCGTGCGCCTCAGGATCTCGATAGATGCTGCCTCTCGGCCGGTCGATGACCCGCTTGTTCCTGAAGTCCGCAGCCAGGGCATTGTCGTCTGTAGCGAGCGTCCGCGCGCCGCTGACAATCGCCAAGGCCAGAATGTGGTGATCGTTGGATACGCAATCCCCAAGGGAACGTAACCGGTGTTCTTCTTGCCGAAGCTTTTCGGAATCGGCGGATCGCAGCCGCCCTGCACGCTCCAACTCCACAACCGCAACCTCACACCATCATGTTTGGCCAACTCCACGCGGAGCTTGCCGGAGGCGACTAGCTTCGGGTTGCCGCGGTTTCCCCGGAGCCAATCTCTCACTGGGCCCGGCTGCACGAGGTACTTGGGGGCGACTTTGGTGTCAACAATGAGACACACGTCAGATACCTAGCAGCTCGCGTTCTTCGTTTAGAAAGAACTGCCGGAAGCCCGCCGGCGGATTGGTGATGCCGCCGTTCGCGTCAAGCTCGATGTTATGGATCTTGGCGCCGGATTTCTTTCGCTCGAAGTAAAGTAGAGAGACATCCTCGGGTTTCAGGTGCTTGCGGCGAACCTCCATGCGAATGCGGTCGACCAAGTAGTCGCTGTGAGTCTCGATGACGAACCGCATTCTGTTGCCGGCCTGCTTGGCAAAGAAGCTGCCCAATTCAGCCTGCGCTTTAGGGCGAAGGTGCACCTCCGGCTGCTGAAGAAGGAAGGTTTCGAATGCGCCAGCGTGGTAAATAGTATCGACGAGGACGGGAAGCACCTGGCTCACGCCGTACCCAACATCTACTAGATTAAACGACGAACCCCCACTCTTCACTCCTACTTGGAATGGATCGCTCTCCTTCTCGCCCTTGTCTACGATTTCGATCGCATCGAAAAGACCCAACATGGACCCGAACCCCCTCAATGCCGACTGCATCACCGTCCACCGCCTCTGCTTGGCCGAGCGTGACAGGGAGGCCAAAAGCATCGGGACATGCGACCCTTCAGGCCCAGGCTCCGCGCTGACCGGATCGTACGTTCGCTTTGGACTAGTACGGATCGGCGCGATGGCATAGGGCCGCCTGAAAAACTCGCTCCTGACGGACCACAATCCACGTCCCAGAGAATCCCAGTCGGCCTCGGAAAGGATCGGTGCTCCGAGTACCCCCCGGCGCTCTCGATTTGGCGGACCACCGCCCCCTTCCATTGCGGCGGATCCGACCGGGTCACGGCGTCAAAATCAAGGCTTTCGCCGTATGTAATTTTGTTCTTGCCCCCCGGCCCTTCCAGTAGTATTGAACCCCGCTGCGAGCCTCCGTTCGTCGTCGCCTGAATCGCCAGGTCTTCCGCCTCCAAGCGCCACACGCTGGGCGAGGGCTGCCCGTTTAGAGACAGATATTCCGTGCGAAGCGAGGAGCTATCTGCTCTAATCGTTAATGAAAAAGACTTGCCTCGCCCGCTACGTCCGCCACGATAGGATGCAATCTGATCGTACGCTCCCAGCAAGAACGGTGGATCGTTGAAGGGAGGGTTTCGCACTGAGCCATGGGCGATAGCATGAGCTAGTCGGCACAGCGCGAGGAACGTGGTTTTTCCGGAGCTGTTCTCTCCCACCAGCAGCGTTATCGGACGGATGACGGCTTCCTGAGGCTCGAAGAAGCACCGAATCCCCTCGAAGTGTAAGCGCACAGCCATCGTCACTGTTCAGCTTATCGCACCGGCGCGCGCATCCCCAAGGCCTTCAAATACCCTTCGTTGACCCGGCAATTCTCCAGCTTAACCTTGGCCAGCAAATCGGCGAGGGCCGCGCGCGAGTCTTGGATTGAGGGGCGCTTCTTCATCTTGTCTTCAGCCGCGCCCATGCCGCCCGGCAACGCCGCATAGCTAACAATCTCGTCCCAGTGCATGGGCCGCTCGAAGCTCACCGGCGAAGACGTCGCGTCCATCTTCTTGTAGGGCCAAAATGTCCAGCCGACTTCGTTTTTCTCCAGCATCGCCCGAAACTGTTCGATCCAGGCATCCTGGTTTTCGCCGGATTCGCCCATCCAGATCGGCACCTGGTAGCGCTCGCGGAAATCCAGGTAGGGCTGAATGACATCCTGCGTGGGCGCAGTCCAATATTTGTGGAAGGTGTAGAGCGCATTGCGGTCGAAGGGCGGTCCGAAAACCTGGAAGTTGCTGTCCCACTGCGCGCCGCCGAGGATCACGGCGTGGTTCGGATCCACTTCCCGGATGGCCGCGGTAATCCTGCGGTACAGCGGCTCCAGGCGCGGATTGTACTGCGCCACCGTAGGCGGCAGTGGCTCGTTCAGCAGGTCGTAGCCCAACACGGTCGGGTCGTCCGCGTACCGTTTCGCGATGCTGCGCCAGGAACCCACTGCTAACTGCTGCTCATCTTCGCTTTCAAACAGCCAGGGATATCCCCAGCTATCGTCGATATTCGTGCCGGTCTGGCCGCCGGGCGCGCAGTGCATATCCAGAATCACCCAGAGGTGCGCCTGCCGGCACCACGCGATCGCCCGGTCCAGCAGCGGAAACAGCTCGCCGTCGTCCGCGAGCTTGTAGTGAAACGGAATGCGTACACAGTTGAAGCCTGCTTCGCGGATGAAGCGTATGTCGGCTTCGCTGATGTAGGCGTCGCGATACTGCTTCCAGAAGCGCGCCGCGTCGGGCGGGCCGATCAGTTCGTTGAACAGCGCGGAAATTTCGCGGAAGGAAGCCGGCCCTTTCGCGAACTGGAACATGTAGCCCTCGGGCACCAGCCAGTTGCCCAGGTTGATGCCGCGCAGGAGCACCTTATCGCCATTCGGCGCGACGAGATATTTGCCTTGGGCGTGTACGAAGGTGTTATCGGCGGCGGGCAGGAGAGGGCAGAGAAGGGCGCTTAAAAGGGTGATATGGAGATACCGCATCTCCGTATCATAGCGTTCACCGAAGATCAGAGTTGGCAGGCGAAAGCGCCTGCCCCACAATCAGCACTGACCTTCCATGCCACACGGCGGCATTTCGCCCGGCGCGCATTTGCCCCCCGGGACAAACGCAAACTGCGCCTCCTCGGTCGAGCCTTTGAGCGCCGTCGTGGAGGATTTCCCGCCGGAGATTGTCTGGGCGACCTCGTCGAAGTAACCCGTGCCCACGAAAGTCTGATGCTTGATGGCGGAATAGCCGTCCTCATGCGCACTGGCGAACTCCAGCTCCTGTAACTCGGAGTAAGCGGCCATACCTGACGTGGCGTAATCCTTGGCTAACTGGAACATACTCAGGTTCAGCGCGTGGAAGCCTGCCAGAGTGACGAACTGGAACTTATAGCCCATGGCCGCCAGCTCCTTCTGGAACCGGGCGATAGTCGCGTCATCCAGCTTCTTCTTCCAGTGGAAGGATGGCGAGCAGTTATAAGCGAGTAACTTGCCGGGATACCTGGCATGGATCGCTTCGGCGAAACGGCGTGCCTCGCTCAGATTCGGCTCCGAAGTCTCGCACCAGATCATATCGGCGTAAGGCGCATACGCCAGGCCTCGCGCGATGGCCGCCTCAATACCTCCGCGGTAGCCGAAGTAGCCTTCCGGCGTGCGGTGGCCCGTCAAAAACGGCTTGTCCCGCTGATCGATATCGTTCAAGAGCAGGCCGGCGCTGTTGGCATCGGTCCGCGCGATCAGAATCGTCGGCACTCCCATAACGTCGGCTGCGAAGCGCGCCGCGATCAGCTTCTGCACGAACTCGGAGGTCGGGACGACGACTTTGCCGCCCATGTGTCCGCACTTCTTTGCGGAAGCGAGCTGGTCTTCGAAATGGACCGCAGCGGCGCCGGCCTCGATCATAGACTTCATCAGCTCAAATGCGTTCAACGGCCCGCCAAAGCCGGCTTCGGCATCGGCCACAATCGGCGCGAACCAGTAAGTCCCATTGCGGCCGGTGGAATGGTGGATCTGATCGGCGCGCATGAATGCGTTGTTGATCGAGCGCACCAGGGCGGGCACGCTGTTGACCGGATAGAGGCTCTGGTCCGGGTACATCTGGCCGGAGAGATTCGCATCTCCGGCTACCTGCCAACCGCTTACGTAGATGGCCTTCAGTCCAGCCTGCACCTGCTGCACGGCCTGGTTGCCGGTGAGCGCGCCCAGCGCCGGGATGTACGGTTCGGTGCGCAGCAGGTTCCACAGTCTCTCCGCGCCCAGCCTGGCCAGCGTGTACTCGATAGCGATCGATCCCCGCAGACGCTCGACGTCCTCTGGCGCGTACAGCCGCGTGATGCCTTCCCAACGCGCGGCGGTGTTCCAATAACGCAAGGTGTCATGGCGTCCGTTTTGGTGCTTTCCGTTTTCGCTCGGCATTTCACTCAACATCGGGATCCGTAGTCCTCCACTTGCAGTAGATCGCGTATTTGGAAAAAAAGCTACATGGCCGGGCCGTATCGGACGAGTAGTCCGTTTCGGACCAGCGGAGTAGTGCGGCGAATGCGGCGGAGTTAACCTGAATATGAGGAATACCATGCCCAAATCCCAAATGGACCCAGTTCAGGTTGCCGCGCCCATGACCGAGGCGGATCGCACCATCCTGACGGACGAAGCCGTGAGGTTTCTCACCGCGCTTTCCCGGACCTTCGAGGACCGCCGCAAGGAGCTGCTCGAAAAGCGGGGCATGCGGCAGCGGGAGATCGATAGTGGCGTTATGCCACAGTTCCTGCCTGCGACGGCTTGGATACGCAACTCCGACTGGGTAGCAGCGCCCACTCCGGCCGACTTGCAGGACCGGCGCGTTGAGATTACCGGGCCGGTGGATCGCAAGATGATCATCAACGCCCTCAACTCGGGCGCCAGCGTTTTCATGGCGGATTTCGAAGATTCGAATTCGCCCACCTGGCGGAACAACCTCGACGGGCAGTTCAACCTGCGCGATGCCGTGAACGGCACGATCGGTTACGTCAGCCCGGAAGGCAAGCGCTACGAATTAGGCGAGCGCCCGGCGGTGCTGATGGTGCGGCCGCGCGGCTGGCATCTCGGGGAGAAGCACTTCCTGCTGGACGGCCAGCCCATATCCGGAGCGCTCTTCGATTTCGGGCTTTTCTTCTTTCACAATGCCAAAGCTCTGATGGCTAAAGGGACCGGGCCATACTTCTATCTGCCCAAACTGGAGAGCCACCTGGAAGCGCGCCTGTGGAACGATGTCTTTCATTTTGCGCAGCAGGCGCTGGGCGTCCCGCGCGGGACCATACGAGCGACGGTCCTGATCGAGACGATCCTGGCCGCCTTCGAGATGGACGAAATCGTTTACGAACTGCGCGAGCACTCCGCGGGGCTCAACTGCGGGCGCTGGGACTATATCTTCAGCTTCATCAAGAAATTCCGGAACCGGGCGGACTTCGTGCTGCCCAATCGTGCGCAGGTCACTATGGAGCGGCATTTCCTGAGTTCTTACGTAAACCTGCTCATCGAGACCTGCCATCGCCGCGGCGTACACGCCATGGGCGGGATGGCGGCGCAGATTCCCATCAAGAACGATCCGGCGGCCAACGAGCAGGCGCTCGAAAAAGTGCGGCAGGACAAACTCCGCGAGGTGCGCGCCGGGCACGATGGCACCTGGGTGGCGCATCCCGGGCTGGTGCCCGTGGCGAAGGAAATCTTCGACACGCACATGCTCGGACCGAACCAACTGTCGCGCCGGCCGCAGGTGAAGGTGACCGCCGAGGACCTGCTGGCGGTGCCGGACGGCGACATCACCGAAGCCGGCTTGCGCTGGAACATCGACGTGGGCATACAGTATCTGGAGGCGTGGATGCGCGGCAACGGATGCGTCCCGATCTATAACTTGATGGAGGACGCAGCCACCGCCGAGATCTGCCGCGCGCAGGTGTGGCAATGGGTCAAGCACGGCGCGCGGTTGCAGGACGGCCGCCCGGTCACCGCCGAACTGGTGAAGCACACCATTGCCGGCGTGGCCGAAAGCCTGCGCGGATCGATCGGCGGAGAGCAACTCGCGCGCGCGGCCAGCCTGTATGAGCAGATGATGACTAGCGGGGAGTTTCCGGAATTTTTGACGTTGGTGGCGTACGAGTATATCGACTGAGCGGCTACCGCTGCGGTCACGCCGCCGGCGGACGCAACGTCAGCTTCTGTTCGACTTCCAGGAGCCGGGATTCCAGGCTGGCCAGACGTTCATTCATGGCCGCGTCGTCCGCGTGCAACATGAGAAGACCGCTTTCCAAACGCCTAGCCGCGCCTCGCTGGTCTTGGCATAAGCCTCGAAGCCGCGTAGGATCTCGGTTTGCGAATCCCGGATCATCTCCTGCGTGCGCTGTTCAAGTTCCTGCATGCGCCCAAACAAATCTTCCTTCGTCGACGCGAGGTCCTTTTTCGTGGCCGGTTGATCGTCCATCTTGGATATCAGTTTAGCATGCCAATTACTTTTCCTTGCTCAG
Source organism: Bryobacteraceae bacterium (assembly GCA_049514955.1). Classification (GTDB taxonomy): domain Bacteria; phylum Acidobacteriota; class Terriglobia; order Bryobacterales; family Bryobacteraceae; genus Bog-159. Next base: position 13,191 of record JBEKUO010000053.1, read on the forward strand.
GCGCCGAGGTACTCGGCCACGGCGTAGGCTTGGTGGAACAGGCACGGCGGAACCGCTGCGGACCTCGCCGCCCCGCCGCCGAGCAAGCGGCGCAACTGGATCTCGATCTATTCGGCTCCGGCGAGCCTGCGGCTCAAAGAGGCGCTCGGCGAATGGATCCACGATGATGCTCAGCGTCTGGGCGCCCACCTCGCCTTTAATACGCTGTTGTCGCTAGTCTAAGCTAAGTCTAAGCTAGCGACGGTCCCTGCGGGCGTAGCGAGCAGACGACGTCTCCCGATTTCTCGAAGTGAGTCTATGCCGGTCTCGTCCCAGTAGAGCGCCACGTCGTAGCCGTCCGTCCGCATTCCGCTTCGCAGCCGCACAAATGCCCATAGCTGCGAGCATCCAATCTGCTGCGAGAACCGCATGAACCACGTGCGAGCCGTCCCAAGCTCAAGGGTGGCGTTCCCTTGCGGAGCTGCGAAACGCAGCCCATCGGCGGAGTTCCTGTGGTGCTCTCAAGTGGCCGCCTGACCGCGCGCGCCGCTGCGCTGCTTGCGCTACGTGAAGCATTGCTGACGCGATCCCAAGGGCCGAGACCAGAGCTTTATTGGCGATTACATGAAACGTTTCTCTGCTAAAGTTCACTAACCACCTGGGGGCTACCAGCAGAAGAGTTTCTTGCAGGAGTGATGCCATGTCTCATTGCCGCGTTCCGTCTCTGATTTCCGTTTTGATTCTCGCCACAAGCGCGATGCTCTGCGCGCAGGCTACGCCGCAGGCCTCCCTCACGATTCAAGGGCACGTGTTCTCGTCCGAAGGCAGCCGCGTGAGCGGCGCCACGGTGACGATTGAGGGACCCTCCAGATTCGTGGAGGTCACCGACTCCGGGACCGATCCGGGCCATTTCACGTCGCCTGCACTCCAGACTGGAACTTACAAAGTCACTGCCAACAAGGAAGGCTATCGTTCACAACCAGCCACTACGGTGACGCTGGACAAAGAGAGCCTGGTGCTCGACTTTGTGCTCGATCCTGCGTGCGGTTCGTGCGGGCCGGGCAAAGGAAGGACCGAGCAGGCCACGGATTTCTGGGGAACCCTGATGGTGGTGTGCCTATTTTTTGCCAGCATCTGGCTAGTCCGGTGGCACAATATCGCGCTGCCGAACCGCGAGATGCTGAGAGCGGAAATCGATCAGTCAAGGGCGCGATTCCAGAGCGAGACCGGGGACCCGGTCGCCACCGTACCGTGGCTCGATACGTTGTTGACGAATGCGGCAGATGCGCTCAAATGGCACTGGTGGCGGACCGCGTGCGATTTTCTTTTCTGGAGCCGCGGGCAGGAAATCACCGGGTGGTCGCGCATTAACGAGTTTCGCCGCGGTTGCATCAATCTGGTGAGTGCCAAGGTTTCGCCCGATACTATCTGCGCCCGTTTGCAGTCGGTGGAGCTGGACTTACTCGACATCGACAAGACACACGCCAAGACCATTGCCGCCAATATCAAGGATGCGCTCGAGGCGAAGCCGCCGACCCCCGCCCCCGCTCTGCGGGCCTTGCTGGTGGAATCGCTCACGTATCTGAACGACGAGAATGTGAACACGTTCGCGCAGCTCGTGGGGTGGCAGACGAAAGCGGTGTGGCTTGCCGGAGTAGGCTGCACCCTGGTGGTGGTGCTGGCGTTCGCGGTCGGGAATCCGGTGCTGTTTATCGCCGGTGCGGCTGGCGGTTATCTGAGCCGGCTGGCACGCACCCTCAAACGCGCGGACGTTCCCACCGACTACGGGGCTTCGTGGACGACTCTGTTCCTCAGCCCGATTGTGGGCGCTCTCTCCGGTTGGTTCGGCATTCTGCTGATTGTCGTTCTGGCAGACAGCAAATTAAATATCCTCGGCACAGCGTTCCAATCGGTGAAGTGGTGTAATCCTCTAGCTCCGATTCCTCTGGGCCTCGCCTTCGCGCTGGGATTCTCGGAACGTTTGTTTGACGGAATTATTTCGTCGCTGGAGGACAAGGTCGATAGCGACCGGAAAGCGGCCACTAAGCCTCAGCAGCCCACTTCGAGTGTAAGTGCCGCCTCAGGAACACCGGCGCCTCAGCCGCCTGTTCCGGCGGCGAATGTCGAGCCGAAGCAGCAAGGGCAGGATGCCGGCGCGCCCAAGGTAGCCAGTCAGGAAGGCCAGGCAGGCCAGCCCGGCGAAGCGGCGCATGAAACCGATCCCAATCCATGAGGGTTCTTGAAAGCGCGATGGAGCGGGCGCTGGACGGCCTGCCACAGCAGGTGTTATCGGCATTGGCAACAGTGGAATCGCCGGCGGATAAGGCAGGGCCGACTGACGTTGACCAAGATAGAACGGAACTCACGGCGTTCATCGATAAGCGGCTGCCAGACGCTTTACCCGCGCGGCGACTGAGGACGTATCCCAAAAATGCTCTCGACCCGAGCGAAAGTAGCGCGCTGAATCACGGCTGCAAGAGTTGCGAACTGGGAGCCAAAGGTCGTGCGCGCCGGACTGCGGCTACTGGATATTCCGCGACGGTCTGAAGGCAACTCCGCACCACACGCCGGGCTAGGGCGGCGCGACGCTCACCGATGATCGGCCACCCGTTAGTCGCCGCTCTTACTGGGCTTCTTCTCCTTGAACAGATCCATCGGATCCTTATCCGGAGCCATAGCGACGTCGAACCAGCCGATCATCATCTCTTCCCAACTCTGGTCGCCCCAACGCACCGCCTGACTCGCGTCGGGGTTCGCCGGGTTGTTCGGAGAATTGTCGAAGTGCGCCACGCAGTGGACGCGGGTGCCCGCAGGCAGCACTTTCTGCTCAGTCAGGTAATAGAAAAGCTGCCAACTGAAATCGTACTTCGGAACGCGCAACAGCACCTCGGATTCGCCCGTCGGATAGAAGGCCGTAAAGATGAAATCTTTGCCGCGCAGGTGCATGTGCGGCATCAAGTCGACCAGCAGAGCTTGCTCCTGCAAAGTGACATCCGATTCGACCTCGTAGTTCGCATCCCCCGCGGGAATCTCGAACTTGTCGTTCGTCGCGGCGGCCGTGTAGACCCGCTCCTTGGGCGGCTCTTTGGCGAAGACCACCCCGACCCGGCTGCGGTCGACGCCGGCCTTGCCATTCGCCGTGTAGTGCATCTGGAAAACAAAATCCGAGCCCGCCTTGATGAGCTTGGCTTGGCCGAGTGGCAGGATTCCGGGCGGCAGTCCGGGCGCGAATCCCACCAGCAGCTCGGGCGGTGGTCCGTTGTCGTCGTCCCTATGGCGTTTGCGCTTGTCCCTATCTTCCTTGGCCGGCACGAACGGGATACCGGGCTGGGCATCTTTCAGCCACTTCGATCCGGGCGGCCGCACGAAGGCGATGATGTGGTGGACGAGCTGCCGGTTGCCCGGGCGCGCCTCGTACTCCTGCACCCACTTGTCTTCGGTGAAGCCGGAGGGGATCACGACGTACTGATAATCGATGGCGCCACTGGCGGGCACGGCGAACTCGTTCGGCATTTCGAAGATCGCATCGGGTTTGTGTATGCCCCAACCATCGACGAAGTGCGCTGGCTTGGGAGCGTCCGCGGGATCGCCTGGCTGCGCGCCGTTATCGGCCCAAGCCACAATGGTATCGATCTCTTCGCGGGTCAACGAGCGGTCGTTGCTGAACTTGCCGAAGTGCGGATCGGCCGGCCATGGCGGCATCTTGCGCGTGATGACGGCTTCCCGGATGGCCTTGGCCCAGGGCCGCGCGTCCTTGTACGTCAGGAACGACATGGGCGCTGCTTCACCGGGACGATGGCATTCCTGACAGCGATTTTGCATCACCGGCAGGACATTCTTTTATAACGTCGGTTGAGGGGGGATCGAGGCGGCGATTGCGAGACCAGACGCGCACACGCCCAACAGGAACGATCGTAAAGCCATTGGCACCTCCAAAGAGTGCTGTTTCTTAATATTAGGCTATACGCACGGCGGTGTAAAGCAGTTCTGTTCTGTCACTATCCACTAGTTCCTTCGTGCGCCGATGCCATTCCTGTTTAAATGTGGTGGGGTAGGCTGGTTCCGCCTGGCAAGGCGAGCAAAGCTCTCCCTCACCCGGCGTTACGCGGGGCGGGCAATCCTGCCCGCAGCCACCTTTTTGGGTGGCCCGGCGCGGCCGTTCACGCATATATAAGAATCCTTGCATCCAACTGAAAACAAACCACAAATCAAATGCCGCCTGCGTCCCAGGCTGGCCTGGGCCTTCCAGTGGCAGCGCATCCTGTTCCGCTGCTGGCAGGATCGCCAACCCTATGATCAACAGAAGTATCGCGCGGCTCTCCGGCAGATGGGTTCTCCATACGCACCGGTGGCCGCATGAAAACACATTTTACCGAGGCGCACTTTCCTCTTGACGGAAGTTCTCAGATGACTGAGAGCCTGCGCCACGGCCCTTGAATTGCCTTGTTACTCGGCAGGGAGTGACGAGGATTTTATGTGGATCGCGGGAGGACTCGGGGTTTTGGTGGTTTTTAGCCTGTTATTGTCGATGATCTCCAGCCCGCCAAAAGTGGGCCGCTGAGACACGCTGTACATATCTGACACGCACGTGTCGTCAGACTGACTCGAAATAGCGGGCCAGTTCCCAATCGGTGACCGCCTTTTCGTATTGGCGGACTTCCCATTCGCGCGTGCTCGCGTAGTGATCCACAAACTGCTCGCCGAGCCATTCGCGCGCCACGCGGCTTTCGCGGAACAGGCGCGTAGCTTCC
>JBEKUO010000054.1:0-17736 GCA_049514955.1 Bryobacteraceae bacterium
CAGCACTTCAGCGGGGCGGCGACAGACTCTTTCCCGACATTTAAGGAGAATCAGACTGTCAATAGATATTTAGCGAGTGCACCAATGCGAGCTAGTGTTTCCGGCCGCATTCGTGCGGGCAGGGTTTCGACCGAGGTTTCGATGCGACGAATATATGCTCCTTGGATCGAGCGTCGTGGGGTGTCTGTCTGATTTGCGCCGTGTCCGTGCCAGACTGACCCGTTGAATACAATCACTGAGCCAGACGGGCCGCAAGCTGGCGCCAAACTGGATGAGGCAGGTGGCGCTTCCATGCCCTGCGAGCCGCGCATGAAGCATGTCGCGCCATTCTCGGGCGTGAAGTCGTCGATCATGAGAATAAAGCCAACCATCGGCCATCCTTGAACGTCGCTGGGAAAGTCCACATGGAGCCGCTCTGCGGGGGTTCTCGGTCTCAATGTTCTTGCGTGCATTGTGCTGAGTTTGAAAGGCTGTTCGATTACGCGACAACATGCCTGAAGAATCGGCGGATACAGGTAAAGTCCGTCGAAGTCCGCGTCACGGTTGACAAAATCTCTCACTCGCGTCGTCGTGCTGCCCACCTTTACGTCATCGGGCGACGCCCCGGATACCGCCGCGTCGTAGAGCCGGGCTAATTCCGCTAAACTCTCCGCGGGAACAGGTCCGGGCATCACGATAAAGCCGTCGGTGTGCAAGGCGTATGCGGCCTCAGATGAAAGCTGCGTTTCCGATGAAATCGATGCGAACCAATTGTCCATATCGCCAAGCCCGAGCGCTACCATTCCTCGACAGCCGAAGCGCCCGATCAGTGCCACAAAGGACCTTTTGCAACAGGGCCCCACATTTCCGTCTGGCCGCGTAACGCTCGTTTCGCAGAAGTGCGGCCAGACTCCCAGGGAGTCCGTTCTGGGAAGTCGCGCCAAAACGAAAGCCGAAACTGGATCGCGCAAACGCGCAGGAGCTTTGGGCGGGGGCTTATTTTAACGTCCATGCCCTCGCCCGCGTCGGGCCCACAGTCCGATTCAGCCGAGCCAGGAGGCTCGACGCCGGTCAAAGGCCAAACTGCCACCTGATTGTGCGATCCTCACTAAGATGTATGAAACAGGAGAAAGGCCACATATGACCCGTGCGTGCTTCATCCTATCGCTGACCCTGGCAGCCACAACCTGGGCCGCTACCGAAGAACAGTGCAACCAGATGCTGGAGCAGGCCCTGCAGGACAAAAATCCGGACACCCGCAAGCAGGCGGTAGTCTCGCTGAGCCTGGCCGCCACCCGCACGCCCGCGTTCGGCCGGCTGGAAGGCATGCTCGCGGACAAAGACGTCGAAGTGCGCCTGGCCATCGTGGCTGGTTTGGCTGAGCTGAAGACCCCCAGCGCGCGGGCAGCGCTGCACAAAGCCCTCGAGGACGACGTCCCCGAGGTGAGCTTTGCGGCGGCGAAGGCGTTATGGTTGCTGAAGGATCCGGCGGGCGAAGAGGCGCTGCTGGCCGTGCTCCAGCAGGAAAGCAAGAGCTCCTCCGGCTACTTGACGAAGCAGAAGCGGAATGCGCAGCGCATGTTGCACACTCCTAACACCTTGTTTCTGTTCGCGGCGCGGACGGGATTGGGATTCGCTCCCGTGCCGGGTTTGGGCCAGGGTGTCGCATCCATGGAGGCCCTGCTGTCGGACCCTTCAATCTCAGGCAGGGCCACGGCCGCGTTGCTTCTGGGGACAGACAAGTCCGCTGCCACGCTGGCTGCCCTGCGCGACGCGCTGTCCGACAAAAACTGGACGGTGAGGGCGGCAGCCGTGCATTCGCTGGCGGCGCGGAACGATCCCGCGCTCGAAAAGGACATCGAGCCGCTGCTGGACGACAAAAAAGAGGGTGTGCGGTTGCGTGCGGCGGCGGGATGTTTGCGGCTGTTGTCCGTGCCGGCTCCGAAGAAGAAAAAGCGATGACGGAGTGTGGCCCGGCTCACTCCTCCCGTAGGGCCGCGGCCGGATCGATACGCGCAGCGCGCCATGCGGGTGCTATGCCTGCCGCCAATGCGATCAGCAGCATCAGCAAGGCAACCCCCACGAGCACCAGCGGCCGCCCCGGACCCGTGAGCAGGAAGCTGCGCATGAGCCGCGTGGCGCCAGCCGCGGCCGCCGATCCCAGCACAATTCCCGCGCCCGTCAGAAGCAGGCTGCGTCCCACCACCAGACCGGCCACGTTGCCGGGAGTCGCACCCAACGCCATGCGTACGCCGGCCTCATGACGCCGCTGCACGACAAGCTGCGAGAGCACGCCATACAGGCCGATGGCCGCCATGATCAGCGCCAGCGCGGCGAATACCGCCAGTAACGCGGCCCGGAAACGCGGCTTCGAAAACGTCTGCTCGCTGAGAAATTGCCGCATGCTGGCCACCTCGGAAAGCGGCAGGTTCGGGTCGAGTTGGCCGACGTTGCGCCGCAGCGCCGCCACCAGCGTATCGAGCGGCCGATCGTCCGGACCGAGCCAGCGCGGGCCGGCGCGCATCGTCACCGTCAACTGCCGCGCATCCTCCGGCTCACCCTGGCGCAAGGGCCAATAGGCGTGCGGCTGCACCTTCCAGTGCATTTCGTCGAAGACATTCGTCTCTTTGATATCGCCGGTCTCGCCCACGATCGTTCGCCAGGGCGATGCCGTTCCGATTTCGCCGAGCCTGATGTGCCGGCCCAAAGGATCCTGGCCGGAAAAATAGCGGCGCACGAATTCCCGATCTACGATGGCTACCGGCTCGCTCTGTTCGGCATCCTGCCGCGTAAACTCGCGCCCGGCGAGCAGCGGTATCCCCGCCACGCGGAAGTAATCGGGGCCGATCAGGTTCCTGGATACGAACTCGGTCTTAGCAGGCGGCGCCGCGCCTCCGGAAATCTCCACGTGCGCGAGCCCGGTCGATCGCACGGCTGCCTGCAACGCGGGGATCGCGCCCAGCGATTGCGCGAGCCGATCACAGAAGCGGATGCGGTCCGCCAGGGTCGTATAGCCAGCCTTGGGCAGATGGAGCCTGGCGGTCAGCAGGCCCGCGACGTCATAGCCCAGAGGCTCGGCACGTAACCGCACGAGGCTATCGAGGAGCAACGCGGCGCCAGCCAGCAGAGTCAACGACAGGGCTACTTCGAAGACCACCAGCAGACTCCGCGCGCGCTGTGCGGCCACCCCCGGCGATGCGCCGCGCCCGCTCTCCTTCAGGATGTCGTTGAGCTGATATCGCGAGGCTTGCCACGCCGGCAGCAGCCCGGATACGCAGGTGGTCAGTAGCAACAGCAGTGCCGCGAACCCCAGCACACGCCAGTCGAGGGACACGGCCGTGCCAATCGGCAGCTCCACCGGCTGCACCGCGAGGAAATAGCGCAATCCGCCCCAAGCCAGCCATATGCCCGCGAACGCGCCCAGCGCGCAGAGCAGCAGATTCTCGGTAAGAATCTGGCGCATCAGCCGGCCCCGGCTCGAGCCCATCGCCGTCCGTATGGCGAATTCGCGGCGCCGTTCCAGCGCGCGGCCGATCAGCAGATTGGCGACGTTGGCGCAGGCGATGAGCAACACAAACGCGACCGCGCCGCCCAGCAGCAGGAGCCCCGAGCGCAGCCCTCTGCCCGCCAGCCATGTCAGCTCAGTCTGCAACGCGCGGACCATCGCCCCCGCGTGCGCGATCTCATCGGGGTCGGCTTTCTCGATAGCGGCGCGCAAAGCGGCGATTTCCGCTTCCGCGGCAGCCATCGAAACACCGCGGCGCAGGCGCCCCACACCGGCCATGGAATGAAACTTCGCGGTGCCCGCGCGCGCCACATCGTCCGGCGTCAGCAGAACCCAAAAGAGCGCCTGCCGGGGATAGAACTCGAATCCCGGCGGCATGATACCCAGCACCGTGTAGGCTCTGCCGTCGAGCAGCAGTGCCTGGCCGACCGCCCCCGGCGCGCCGCCGAAGATGGACTTCCACCCTGCGTCGCTCAACACCGCGACGGGCCCGCCCCCGAGGTCGCTCGGCCCGAACGTGTGGCCTTGTGCGGCCGGAACGCCCAGGACTTCGAAGAAGCGCGGCGTAACCGCTTCGCCCAGGATGCGCCGCAAGTCGCCGCGCCCGCTTAGGGTGAACTCCGCCCACTGCCATCCGGCGAGCGCTTCGAACGAACCGCTCTTCCGCTCGAAGGCCTCCACGTCTCGATAGCAGGCGAAGATCTTGGGATCCCAACTCCGCGTGGTTTCCCAGATGGCGGCCAGGCGCGCCGGATCGCGGAAAGGCAGCGGACGCAGCAGAATTCCGTCGAGCAGGCTGAAAACCAGGGCGTTGGCGCCAATCCCCAGCGCGAGCAGCAGGATGGCGACAGCCGCAAATCCAGGGTGCTGACGCAACGCGCGGGCGGCGTATCGGATGTCGGAGGCAAAGTCCCGCATAGCCGGATTGGCTCCAACATAGCATGTGGGGCAGGCGCTTTCGCCTGCCAACAGCGAACTCTAGTTCGCTACAAGGCCGCCTCTAAGGCGGCCTATCGAGTTTCTACATTTTCACAAAGAGTGCCTTGGTGGCACTGTTGTACAAGAAGGTGGACTATCGCAATCTTGGTAGTGGGTCAGTTTGAATGACTGGCCAGGACTTCACCGTACAGTAGGACCAGCCTGGGCGCGGGGTCACAGCATTTCAATCTCCTGCAATCCACCGAAAATGAACGACCATCGCAACCATTGCCACGAGACACATCGGTCCGTATGGTAGCGTAGTTTCGGGAAGATAGATTGCGGCCGATTACAGACACCGCCGACCGCACGCTCTTTGAAAATTTCAACCTCATCGCGGTCGATCAACAACTCCAGCCGCGGCCGACTCGACGGAATTCGACAAAACTCGACACTTTCGACACCGTGTCAACCCTGTCGACTGTCGCCTACGTGGCCTGCGCCGGCTCAAAATAATTATGCGCCAGCTCGGGCTTGGCGATCACCGCCTTCCTCCAGCACGAGCGCGCTTCGAATTCATTCCCCATGGTCATCAGGGCGTGCCCCAGATTCAACAGCGCCTCGCCGAACAACGGGTCGACCTTGATGGCTTCCCGGTAGAGCACCGCGGCGTCTTCGGTCTCACCGCGCCGCTGACAGATCAGAGCGGCGTTGTAGAGCAGTTCGGGGCTGCGGTCGCCGGAATCGATCAACTGGCGGTAGATTTCGAAAGCTTTGTCGTATTCCTGGCGTTCCAGCGCCAGCGCGGCCAGGCCTCGCAAAGCTTCCTTGGAGTCCCCGCCGGATGCGCTCAGCTCCTGGAAGCACGCCCGCGCGGATTCCTTATCGCCGGAGCGCCAGTGCGCGATGCCCAGATTCAACCGGGCTTCCGGCCAGTTGGGCCGTCTCTCTAAACAACCCTGAAAGGCTTCGATGCTGCCCGGATAGTTGCCGCGCTGCAAACGTAGGTGGCCGATGCGGAAAGTCGCGTCCTCGGCGTCCGGAGAGTTCGCGGGGATCTGGGCGTAGAACTTCTCGGCCGCCTCGGAGTCGCCCAGTTGCTCGGATACCAGCCCCAGGTTCCAGTGAACGCCGGCCAGATTCGGATCGATTTCGAGGGCCCGCTGATAAGCGGCGTTGGCGCCCCTCAGGTCGGCCAATTCATGCAGCGCGACGCCCAAATTCAGGTGGGCCTGCGGCGATTCGGGCTGCAGCTTGGTGGCGCGTGCATACGCCTCGGAGGCATTCGGCAGATCGCCGGCTTTATGGCACGCCACGCCCAGGTTGAACCAGTTCTCGAAAACCTGGGGCGCCAGCTCGGCCAGCTTCCTGGAGTAGTCCGCGGCCGCGGGATGGTCTCCGGCGGCAAAGGCTGCGGCGGCTAGTCCTTCAAGCGCCACCTGGGACTGCGGATAAACTTCGGTCAGGCGCTGCGCGTACTTGCGGACCTGCTCATAATCCTGGTTCGCCAGCGCGAGCGAGACCAGATTGCTGAGGGCTTCCTCGGAGCTCGAATTGCGGACGAGGATGCGGCGATATAGCTCGGCCGCTTCGCTGGAGTGTTCGCGTTTCTGCAGGGCCACGGCTTTGCCGAAGAGGCCTTCCTCGTGATCCGGATGACGGGACAGGAAACGGTCGTATGCGTCCAGGGCTTCGTTGTACCGGCCCACGTGCAAGAGGCAAGCGCCGAGAGCCAGGTGTGCTTCCATGCGCGACGGGTCGTTGGAAATCGCCATGTGAAAAGACTCGGTGGCCTCTTCCCATCGCTCGAGCTTCGCCAGACACACGCCGGTGTTGAAGTGCGCGGTGGGGTGCAGGGGCTGTAGCAAAGCGGCCTGCGCGTAGCTTTGGGCGGCCGAGGCGTGGTCCTGCAACTCGTATTGCAATTGGCCCAGCGCAAAGAACAATGCGGGGTGGCGTTCGCCTCCATCGATGGCCCGGCGCAGCTCCTGAGCCGCCTCATCGCGCTTCCCTTCCAGGTGAAAGGATGCGGCCTTGGATAGCACGCGGCTGATGCGCGCCTCCTGCGCGGTATGGTTGGCCAGATCCTCGCTGCTGGCGCCGTTGGTGTGAACCATTTCGATTGTTCCTGAATGCCGATAATCCATCGCTTGTTTCTCCGTGTTTGTTCCGCGTTCGCTGGTTTTGCCGGCCAGCAAAGCGCAAATCCTGCCCAATAAATCGTCGTGGCTCTCCAGCTTGACCCAGTAAACGCGAGCGCGCTCGCCGGCTTCGCTGAAGAAGCCGACACCGCCGGTTTTGAGTCCGTCTTCGGTCCAGTAGTCCGCCTCTTGGCCCTCGATGTAGGCCCGGTAATGGCTGCCCTTGACGTCCACGGTCACGCGGTACGGCGTGTTGGCGTGGATCATCATGCGCAGAGGCGTTTGGACGCGGGTTCCGCGGTTGCCCTGAATCACCGGGTAGCGGACCATGGCAACCGTTGGGCGCGGCCCCGGCTCGACGACGGTAAACTTGAGAGCGTAGTAGTTGTTCGCATCGCGTGCGCGGACCACCCAATCCACGCTCTTGTTTTCGACCTGCGCCATAAACTCCAAGCGGTAATCGGAGAGCGGCACCGAAGGCCGGTAGACGGCAAGCTGGCCGGGATGCATGTAGCCATCCGAATTGTAGGACCAGCCTTTGGGCAAATTCTCCCGCAGGCCCTTCCATTGATTCAATCCACTGCGAAAATCGTCCGACATGCTGCGGGTGGCGCGGGTGGCGATCGCCTGGCGGATCGAGGCGCCCTTCCAGGTGACCATCTCTCCGATACCGCTGGAAGGCGAGGGCGGCCGTAGCACGGCGCCAAGCAGCAGGGCAGCCGCGGCTGCCGCGCCCAGGAACCACTTGGAACTGGGGCGTGCCGCGCTGGTACGCCGCTTGCCGATGGGCAGCACTTTGGCTTTTGCCGGACGGTCCTCAATCGAGTAGGGGAGGCCTTGCGCGCCCTGGAGCAAGTCGCTGAGTTTCTCTTTGACCGCGTTCAGGTCGAAAGCCGGAGTGCACAAGCGCGGAGTGCGCAAGGTCCAGAGAACGGCGCACGAGCGCACAGCGCGGCCCGCCTTCGGACCGGAGGCGATCAAGATGTCCAGCGGCCGTGCAAGCGCGCCCGTGGGAGCGGTCGAAGCCACGGTTTGTGGAGCGAACGAATTCGGATTGCGCGAGAGGAGAGCGCTGTCGTGCTGGCCCCACCACGGCGAGGCCGCGGGCGGCGCGGCGGGTTGTGGCGCCGGCTGGCTTGCCAGCGGCGCGGTACCGGGGGGGATGCCGACCGAACGAGATTCCAGTGGCACGTCGCTGGGCAGCGTCGCACCGATGCCCGGCAGCAGCGGCGGCCTTTGGCTATGGAGGGTTCCCAGGGGCGCGGGCGCCGCCGCTACACCAGCGGACTGCAGATCCGGGTCGGCAGCCGGCGCCGGCGCGAACGTGCGCGCGGCGGCCATGGCTGTGGACGTTGGAAGGAGGATCTGCGCAGAGCGGGCGCCGAGCGCGTCCAGCGCCAACGGAGAGGCTTTGTCCATTGCCTTGCTGAAATCCAACTGCATGAGCGCCGCGGTCTTGTGGGGACGAGGCTGGCCGAATGCTTCGACCGGGGAGAGACTGGTGGTTGCGCTGACAAGTTCCTGCGCGGGGAGCGCCATCGGCCCTTGCGCCGTCGGTAAGCAAGCGAGCGGAGTGGCGACGCGGGCTTCCGTAAGGGCGGCCTCTGCCTTTATCAATGTGGTTGTCTGTACGAGCTCCGGCCGGCGGACGTCAGACAGCTTGGCGCCCGTGTTGGGGATGAGGGACGCGGTAGCCAGCCGCTCGGTCGAAATTTCCGGAGCAACTGCCGCCGCCAGCTCGCACGGGACCGGGCCATGAAGGCCGCTGGCCGCGGGTGCGAGCGGCGCCGGCAGTGGGGCGTGCAATCGAAATACGACCGGTTGCGGTGCGATCGGGGACGTGTGCGCCGGGAGAGCCGAAACTGCGGCGGCAACCACGGAGAGAGGACTAGCGGCGGCTAGCGGCCATCCGCCGGTATGCCCTGGAGAGAAGCTAATGGCTGGGTCGGCAAGTTGACGCAGCGATGCAATCAGTCCGGCAGGCGCCGGTGCGCTAAGCGGAAGATCGGCGAGGCGCGGTTGTGTATCGGCCGGCTCCAATATGCGCAGGGTAGGGATCTGCGCGAGAGGCAGCGAGACAGAAGCGCCAACCAGCGGCCACGCGACAGTATGGCGTGCGGATAAGTTCGGCCGCGCGGCGCCGGACCTGCCGCTACCGGCCAGCCGAACGGAAGTGCAGAACTGGGACCTATGAAGTTGGGGAACGCCTGCCGCGGATTCGTGCCACGCGGGGTCAATCGGGATCGCCGCTGGAGTGAAGCTGAAGACCCACCCAGACCCGGCAGGTTTCGGCCACGCGCGGATCTCGTCCCGCAAGACTTGGCCGCCGCGGGTGACAGGCCGTTGCAGCAGACCCGCCATTCGCGCCGGCATTGGCTCCGGCGCCAGCAGCTCATGAACCCGCTGCCGGTACCGCTCGCTGTATCCGTCGCGATGCGCGGGACTGCAAAACTCACGGTCCCGAAGCAACCGAAGCGGCCCGATTAGTTTTCCGCAATAGAGACAGTGCACACGCAACTCGCTAGTAGTCGTAATTATAGGCTTGCTATCGGCTGGGTACAAGACGTGTTTACTCAATTCAGGAACATTACTTACAACTGCCCTTTAGTCCGATAGTACCGGATGTTATCGTTGGTTAATTTTGGGGGGTATTAGATAGTATGATGTTGTAACCAAGGATAGTAAGATGATTGTGGTGGGGCAGGCGCTTTCGCCTGCCAAGGCCGGCACTCCGTTCGCGGCCCGCCCTTCTCTGCCCGTCACTGTATTGTGCGATCCTCAATAGGTAATGATGGGACTGGAGCAAGCTCGGGAATGGCTGCGCGGCGCGACGGCGGTAGTGGTACTGACGGGGGCGGGGATTTCAGCGGAAAGCGGCATCCCGACTTTTCGCGGCGCCGACGGCCTGTGGAAGCAGTACAAGCCGGAGGATCTGGCGACGCCGGAGGCTTTTGCGCGCGATCCGCGCCTGGTCTGGGAATGGTATAACTGGCGGCGGGAGCTGATCGCCAAAGCCAAGCCCAACGCCGGACACCACGCTCTGGTAAAGCTGGAGATTCAGAAGCCGCACTTCACGCTGATCACGCAGAACGTGGATGGATTGCACGACATGGCGGGCAGCGGCCGGATTCTGAAACTGCATGGAGATATCTGGCGCATGCGCTGTACCTCGTGCGGCAGTAACTGGCCGGATCGCCGCGCGCCGCTGCCAAAGCTGCCGCCGCACTGCGGATGTGGCGGTCTGGCGCGCCCCGGGGTGGTCTGGTTCGGCGAGCCGCTGCCGGACGGCATGATGCAGGAGGCCGAACATGCCACCGCGGAGGCGCAGATTCTGCTGGTGGTGGGAACTTCGGCGCAGGTGTATCCGGCGGCTGGACTGATTCCTTATGCCAAGCAGGCGGGCGTTCGCGTTATCCAGATCAACCTGGAACCCACGCCCTACTCCAGCATGGTGGACTGCGCGCTCGAAGGGCTCGCCGGAGAGTTATTGCCGCAGTTAGTTTGAAGCCTTATTGTGAAAGCCGGATACTGATCTGCGCCGCGATGGTATCGAATGCCACAGCCAATTGCGCGGCATTTGGCGCGATCGCGAAGTAGCCATGCGGCTGGTTGATCTGCATTTGGTAAAAAGTCTGCCCAACCCCCGAAGCGCCGGCTAGGTTCGGATCGTTGGCTATCTTTTGCAATAACAGGGTATCGGGCATATCGTCGACCGGCCCATTGCCCATCAGCGCGATATCGTAGATGAAGGGATTCAGGGTGGCATTGGTTCGTACCTGGGTGGCCTCATTGTCCAGAGCATTGGCGGACGCAATGACGATCTGTTGAGGAATGCTGACCGCTCCAACCGGGTTGAACGGCGTCGTATAGGGCCAAGTTGCGTTATTCAGTTGGCTGTAAGGTCCCGTAGTCGGGTTGCCGAAAAAGTCCGCAGTGGGCAGGTTCGGAATATCTCCGGAGACCTTTGTGAGTTTGTTGTTGACGTCGAATTTGCAGTTGCTGCTGCCGGCAAGTGACGTACCGTCATTCGGGAAGTTGATGGCGGTGGTGGAGGCATTCATTACACCCGCAGTGGGTCCGCTGGTCACAGCGCCGCCCGCCCACTGTGCGATCACGCCGGGCGTGTTCGCCGGCAGAGTGCAGCCGTCAGTGATCCCCAGCCCAGGCTTGGAGTAATCTGCCGTGACGCCATTCGCCCGCCCGTCGGTCAGGAACATGATCACGTTCATGCGGTTAGGATTGTTCACCCGCACGAGTTCCGCGTACGCCGCGGCGATGGCTGCGGCCGACGAGGTATTGTCGTTGCAGGTAAGCTGTGCGATAAGGGACGGAACGGTATTGCCGTTGGCATCCGGCGTCGTGAAGCTGGTAGTGGACGGGTAAGAATAAACGGAGGAGCCAAATGCTACCAGGCCGATCTGATCGCGTCCGGGTGCGAAGTAATTGACGAAATTGGTGGCATCGACTTGCATGATCGCGCAGGCCGTCTGGCCAGTGCCGGCGACAATGCCGTTCATCGAGACGGAGCGGTCGAGCACCAGCTCCAGCAGCACATCGCGGCGCCCCGCCTGGCTCATTACATTGATGGTGGAGTATTGCTGGTTAAAGATGCGCAAGAAGTATAAAGGCGCTTGCACCGTCGCATTAACGGTCACCGAGCGGTAATTGGGCACGGAAGTGTCGTCCACCGTGACAGTGGCCGCCGCGCCGGTGGTCTGCCAATACCCCGCGGGCAAGTTCGCGCTGAAGTAGGTCTGGGCGGTGCTCATGGCATTGGTTGCTTGTGCCCCGGGCGTCGCGCCCTGGGCCTGGGCGCGCGCCCCGGCCAGCGCCGCGGAATCCGCGGCGCTGCCCAGTTTTGCCTGGACCAGGAACAACGTGCCGACATCGAAGGCCAGTCCCGCCAACGGCAGTAACACGGCCAGCGAGAGCGTGGTCAATACAATGGCCATTCCTTTGGAACGCTTCCCACGAGCTTTTCCAGTTTGCATAACCGTTTCCCTTTGCGATCCTCAAAATACGGCGCGGTTGAATGCGCCTAGCTTGGTCATATATCCGGCGACGCCGAGGTCGTTGAAGGCGAAATCGCCTTCGCACATAAAGGCCAGGCCGCCAGCCGGCAGCGAGATTACGCTCGACAAATTATCCGCAATGGCCCCCGCATCGGAAGAGTAGTTGGCCACCTGACCGCTGGTGGGATCGATGTAAGCCGGGTTCCCGAAGCCACTTTGGTAAAGCGTATTATTGCCGATGACGATGCGATCGACCACCACTGTGTGGCCGGCATTTGGGCAGTCGCAGGTAGCCGTCAAGTTTTCAAAGGTGGAAAGCACCAGGACGCCATTGCCGGTGCTGCTGCCCGTGACATTTCCCGCGTTGGCCTGCAGGCTTAAGCCGTTCGCTAAATCGTTGACGACCATGTTCTGATTTCCCTGTTGCGAGAAATCGACGCCTTTCGCCAGCATGTGGCCGACGTCGCGGGTCAGTTGCGTGACCTGCTGGCTGCGGATCACCGAGATCCCCACGGTAACCAGGCCCAGGACGATGGGCACGAAGAAAAAGGATGCTACCAGGACGAACTCGATAAATGCGTTTCCGCGTTCGCGGCGATTCAGGCACATAGATGTCTCTCCTTTCTCAGGGATTAAGGGCATGCCGGCGGGCTGGGGTTGGATGCGGGCGGGCACCCCGTCAAAGAGCATGCTTCCATGACGTCGGACGAGCTGGCCGTAATCGACATGGGGCTGGAACTCTTCATCACTCCGATAGGGGCGTACGTGTAGCCCACCACAGACACCTCCACCACATCGCCGCCTATTCCGCTATCCGGCAGCCCGGTCACGGGATTGTAGTAGTTGATGACAATCTTACAGGCGCCGTTGGCGCCGTTCAGCATTCCCAGCGCGTGCTGCTGGACCACTTGGACGATGGAATCATTGAGGTAAGACTGGCCCGAGGCGAGCTGATCGGTGACCGCGAATCGCACACCTTCACGCACGGCATTCTGCAAGGTCGCTTTCGTGAACAGGACGAGCGACAGGTCGACCACCAGGAACAGCAGCCCGAACATCAGCAGCGTTGTCAGAGAAGCTTCTATAAGGTAGGAGCCTCGCTCGGATTCGTTCGTTCGACAGCGCGGGTTCACGCCTCGCTGGGGAGCTTGTTGGCACATCCGTCAATCGCCTCCTGCGATCTAGCAACCTGACCGAGTGTACGCTGGTTCCTTTGCGGATGTAAATGATTCTGCGGGAGTTGCGAGTTACAGAAGCACCACGGGTACCAAACTCAAAAAAGCGCAGTACCGATAGTATCGATTAAAACCTAACCGCGAGGGGCCTGTCGGCCACACCTCAGACCATTGCTGGATTGGCGGAATTCCGCCGCGAGATCCGGCTCCCTCCAGGTCCTACAACAGGATGCGCTCAGCCAGCGCGCCTAACGGGAGGCCGTGGATTGCCCGCGGGGTGGTTCTTCATACCGAACTGGGTGGTCTAGTACGTCCCGCGCGATGCGGTCTGCCGGCCGACGATTGCGGGGCGGGGCACCGCCGCATGGGGGTTTTTCATGCGTGGTTAGGTATGCATTTCCCTGAAAGCAGGGGAAGGTGCTCAGGTGGATTCCCGATGGGTGAGCCGACCAGATCCAGGGGAGTTCTTTATGCGTGCTATCCTCCGGTGCGACCGGACAGTTCAACGGTATCCTCTACTTTCTCAATTCCCCTGTGAGCTACTCGAGCGGGAGCTCGTCGAACTGGGGATACCCATGCTTGTCGCGAAAACGGTGAGCTTCACCTCCGGCAGTTACTTCCATACCTATACGGCGGCGTCGGGCGGGCTGGGCTCCCGGCAGGCGGCGCTGGTGGAATGACGCCTCTAACGGACGGGTCGCGCTGGAAGCAACGGCGGGCGCGCCGGTACGTGCGGCAGACTACATCCAATCGCCTCCAGCCATGAATTGACCCAATATTCACGGTCCTGTCAAACTATTGCAACACAGACTCTTCTACCATGAGCAAGTCCCGGTCCGCGCGTGCGTCCCGGCCGGCCCGTTACGCCGGCAAAGCGCATGGACGGACACTCCAAATCAAAGAGGGTAAAGATGCTGAAAATGACAGATGTACGGACATACACGAGAATTCTGACCGCGGCCACACCCAAGCGGATGCTGGCCCTGATTGCAGCTTCCTTAGTGGCTCTGGGGCCGAATGTGGCGCCCATGTACGCGGCGGTCCCCGCGCCGGACCCTGCTGCTTCAATTCCAACCGCTACGCCCATCAAGCACCTGGTGGTGATCTTCAACGAGAATATTTCCTTCGATCACTATTTTGGAACTTACCCGGTGGCCACCAATCCCGCTGGCGAGCCACCGTTTACCGCCAAGCCGGGTACGCCCTCGGTAAATGGCTACACGCCGGCGCTGCTCACCCACAACCCCAACCTGAATCCGGCGAACGGATCGGGCGCAACCAATCCGTTCCGGCTGGACAATTCGCAGGCGGTGACCTCCGATCAGAACCACGACTATACCCCGGAGCAACAGGCCTTCGACATGGGAGCACTGGACCTGTTTCCGTATTACGTTGGTGCCGCTGGACCCCCGCCCACCGGAATCCCGATCGTCAGCACTCCTGGCTTGAACCTCGGCTATTACGATGGCAACACCGTCACGGCCATGTGGAACTACGCGCAGAACTTCGCTATGAGTGACAACTCCTACAGCACCACGTTTGGCCCCTCTTCGGTTGGGGCGATTAACATGTTCTCCGGCCAGACCAACGGCGTTACCGCCACGCTGAACGGCACCGGAGACGAGGTGAGCGGCGGTTCCGACGGATCCCTGACGGTGATCGGCGACCCCGACCCCATCGGCGACGTGTGCTCCAGCCCCACCCGCAATCAGGTGACCATGGGCGGCCAGACGATCGCCGACCTGCTGAAAGCCGCCGGCATCTCTTACGGATCGTTCTTTGGCGGGTTCAATCTATCGATCGTGAACTCCAACCAGACTACCGGCTGCAATCGCAGCTCGACAGGTCTCTCGGGGACCACGGCCGATTACGTACCGCACCACATCTGGACTCAGTATTTCCCTTCCGTGGCCAACCCGCTTCACACGCGCCCTGCGTCGACCTTGGAAATCGGCCATAATGGGCCCGCCAACCACGTGTACGATCTCGACGACTTCATGACAGTGGTTCAGGCGGGTCGCATCCCGGCCGTGAGCTTCATCAAGGCAGTGGCCTATCAGGACGGGCATGCCGGCTACTCCAACCCGCTGGATGAACAAACCAACGTCGTCACTCTGGTCAACCTGATCATGGAGCAGTCGTATTGGAGCGATACTGCTATCGTGATCCTTTACGACGACTCCGACGGCTGGTACGATCATCAAATGGCGCCCATCGTAAACCAGTCCACGGGTCCGGCGGATGCGTTGACCGGCCCGAATGCTTGTGGCACGGCTGCCACTTCTCTGCCCGGCCTCAATCCGGCCAATCTTCACGCTCTGGGCCGTTGCGGCTACGGCATGCGCCAGCCTTTGATGGTGATCTCGCCGTACGCACTGGAGAACTTCGTCGATCATACCGTGACCGACCAGACTTCCGTAATCCGGTTCATCGAAGACAACTGGCTCGGCGGGAAGCGCATCGGCAATGGGAGCTTCGACGCCATCGCCAGCCCCATCAATCAGATGTTTAATTTCACCCAGATTCGGAAAAACAGCATCCTCATCCTCAACCCAAGCAACGGGGAGCCGATTCTATAGGCCAGAACTAAGACAGGGATTAGCCGCAGATGCACGCAGATGCACGCGGATAAAACCGTTTTCATCTGTGTGCATCTGTGTCCATCTGTGGTTAAAGGAGATTCCGGGAATTGTCCATTACGCGACGGGAGTACCTGCGGCAGGCCGGGTTGATGGCCGCGGGTTTCATGTCCCCGCAGCACAGTCACCAGCAGCAACAACTCGCCCGGCCTGTTCTCGACCCGGGCAAACTTACCCCGTTCGTCGATCCTCTTCCGATTCCCCCTGTGGCGCGGCCGTCGGGGTCGCGGCCCAGTCCGGCCGACGCCGCCATACAAGTGCCGTATTATCGCTTGGCCATGCGGCAGATCGAAAGCCGGGTGCACCGCGATCTGAAACCTACCAGATTTTGGGGAATCGCCTCTTCGTCGCCCGGCCCAACCCTGGAAACAAAGAGCGGCACGGGCATGTTGGTGGAGTGGGCCAACGAGCTGCCGGGTGCCCACTTTCTACCCATCGACCACCGTCTTCACGGAGCCGAGTCCGATAAGCCAGGCGGCCGGTCGATTATTCACCTGCATGGCGGCAAAGTCCCGCCGGAGAGCGACGGATATCCGGAAGACTGGTATGCGCCCGGCAAGTCGGCGGTTTACCACTATCCCAACAATCAGGACGCCGCGCTGCTCTGGTATCACGACCACACCATGGGCATCAACCGGCTCAATATATTCGCCGGGCTGCTGGGACTCTACATCGTGCGCGATCCTCTGGAAGAGTCGCTCCACCTGCCCCGCGGCAAATACGAGATCCCGCTGGTGCTTTACGATCGCACCTTCGATCCCGACGGCCAGTTGAACTATCCGGTCTCGCCCACTCCCGGAGAGCCCTGGGTGCCCGAGTTCTTTGGAGACGCGGTGCTGGTGAACGGGAAGCTGCTGCCATACCTGGAAGTCGAAGCCCGCAAGTATCGCTTTCGCATTCTGAACGGCGCCAATGGCAGGTTCTTTCATCTGTCGCTTTCGAGCGGGCAGGACTTTTACCAGATCGGGACGGATCAAGGGCTGCTGCCGGCGCCCGTTGCGCTCCGGCAGCTTTCACTTGCGCCGGGAGAGCGCGCCGACGCGATCGTGGATTTCAGCGGTCAAGGCGGCGCGAAGATCGTCGTCAATAACGATTCTTTCCGGCCGGTGATGCAATTGCGGGTTGTGCCAGCCGCGTCGCCCGACACCAGCTCGCTGCCCGCGGCGTTGCGGCCCGTCCGGCGGATAGCGGAGACGGAGGCGGTGAACACGCGCACGCTCACTTTGGGAGAAATCGACAATCTACGGGGCGATTCCTTCACCATGCTGCTCAACAACACGCCCTGGCATGCGCCGGTCACCGAGAATCCGGTCTTGAATTCGGTGGAAATCTGGAACCTCATGAATGTGACCGACGATGCGCACCCCATTCATCTTCACCTGGTGCGCTTTCAAATCCTGGACCGCCGCCGCTTTAACACCTTTGCGTGGCAGAACCAGGATGTGCTGCGATATACCGGCGGCGCGACACTCCCCGAACCTTGCGAAGCCGGGTGGAAGGATACGGTGCGCGCGGATCCCGGCATGGTCACGCGCATCATCGTGCCTTTCGAAGGGTTCGTGGGACGCTACGTCTGGCATTGCCACATCCTGGAGCACGAAGACAATGAGATGATGCGCCCCTATGAAGTGATCGCCGCCCGTTAAGCGGAAACCGGGAAAGCTTCAGCGCGTGCAGCAGGCCTGCGTAGAAACGAGGTTGTCGCTGGCGAAGAAGTTCTCCTGGGAGAGCTGTTTGTAGATGGAACCGGCGACGCCGGCCGCGATCGGTCCATTGATTCGCCAGCCGCCGGTCAGCAAAACGACCACGACCAGCTTATTGCGCTCCACGTCGTTGAAGGAACCGAACCAGCCGAGGTGGTTGAGGGCTCGGGAATCGTGGCAGGTGCCGGTCTTGCCGAGGATGGGCTGCGTGGGGTCGTAGCCGGCGCGCTGGGCGGTGCCGAAATCCACGGCGGCGCGCATGCCCACCTTGACGTCGTCGATCGATTGGGTGATATCCAACTGGCGCTTGATGCGGGGCACGAAGTGCTCGATGGCTTCCGGTGTGCGCGGATATTGGAGATGGTAGAGGGTACCGCCGTTGGCGATGGCGGAAAGCAGCGCGGCCAACTCGAGCGGCGTCAACTGAATGCCTTCGCCGTAGGCGGTCATCATGCCGACGCCGCCGTATTGCGGAGGCGCCGCGGGCAGCAGGCCGGGGCGCTCGCCCTCGATCTCCCATCCTGCCTTTTCGCCGAGGCCGAATTGACGGGCGTAGCGGACCACTCGTTCGAAGCCCAGGCGGTTGCCAAGGATTTTGAAGTAAGGATTATTGGAATGCGCCAGAGCGTTGCTGAGATCGAGGCTGGTGTAGCGCGTGAGGCGC
>JBEKUO010000055.1:0-17535 GCA_049514955.1 Bryobacteraceae bacterium
GTAGGCGCCCCACTGTTTCAATACGCTGGTCGCATAGCCGGAGCCGTGTATGAAAAAGACCGCCGGGCGCGGCTTCTGGCCGCGATCCTCGGGACGATAATCCGGCGGCAGCAGCAGCCGGGCCGCCACCGGCTTGCCATCGCCCCGCGAAGGAAAGCTCACGAAGCGCGACACCGGCCATGCGTAATTCGCGAACTCCGCGCGTGGCGAAGTCGTGACCCGGTTGCCGCCTACGTGCAGGTCGAACGGATTTCTTACGTCCGCCATCAGCATAGCGGTATCGCGCCCATCTTCTGAAACGATGCCGATGTTCATCCCCTCGCGGGAACTGAGCCGCTGCTGGCCGGAGCCGTCCGGTTTGATGCGGTAGAATTGGCGCTCGGCGGTGCCCGCTTCGGTCGCGGCAAAATAAATGTAGTCGCCGGCCCATTGTGGCTCGTGCCCAAACGAACGGTCGTTGTCCACCTCCCAAGCGCCGCGCGTCAACTGTCGCGGCTCGCCGCCATCCTTCGAAACAACATACAGATGCGACCAGCCGGTGCGCTCGCTGGTACACAGGATGCGGCTGGAGTCCGGCGACCATGCCGCGAAGTACGGCTCTACCCAGACGGCGTCCTTCTCTTCAGCCGCCACGCGCGCCTTGCCGCTGATCGGGTCCATCACCAGAATCGCGGCCTGCTTCAAATTGGCATGTACGACGGTGCGCAGCAGCATGCGGGAATCCGGCGACCACTGTGGCGTTCCGAACCCGTTGACTTTGTCGCCCCAGGGCCCCGGCTCCATGGCCGTTGGCGCGCCACCTTCGGACGGAATAACGTAGATCTTCACTTCGGTCGCCGGATCGCCCGGCAGCGTCCGCGGAAAGCTGTCAGCAGTCACCAGTCGCCCCGAGTAATTCGGCAGCAGCAGCTTTCTCCCGGCGCCCGTGCGCACGGTATAGACGAAGCGTTTGCCATCCGGTGACCAGCGCCATCCGCCCAGCGCCGCGCCTTCGCCCTCAATCTCGGTCACTTGCCAGAGTTGCGCTGTGCGCAGATCCTGAACGAAGAGCTGTCCCTCGCGCGAAAAAGCCAGCTTGCTCCCGTCGGGTGAGAAAGCCGGATTGGTCTCGGCGGTCTTGGTGCGAGTGAGCCGGAAGGGTGGCTCCAAGCCCGACGTGCTTACCAGGTACAGATCGCCGCGATAGGAAAACGCCGCCCGCGAGCCGTCCTTCGAGATGTCGTAATCCGCGATGCCTTCCGCCGGCTCCGCATACCGCTTCTGCCGCTCGTCTTTCTCAGCGGCGGAGCGGTTCAACGGATCTTCTACAGGCTCCAGATTCGTGAGCTGCGCCAGGTGCTGTCGATCCGGGTGATATGCATAGAGGTCCAGAAAGCGCCCGCCTGCGGCATTCCACAAGAACAAAAGCGTGTGTCCCTGTTTGGACCACGCTACTTTCTGAGGCGGCGTCCCCCAGGCAAACGGCCGGTGGAATAGCCGCTCCAGCGGCCACGGTTCGGCCCTCAGCAATCCAACCAAAACGAAGAAGATGGCGGCAGCTCGCATGGGACGGCGATTGCCAAGATTATCACACCTGGCGCCGGTTTCGCGGAACTTGTTTGCATTCCCGCCGCGCAACGCTGCGCGCCGAAACAGGCCCTCCACGAAAATACGCGCTTGACGGCGACAGCACCGTCGAGTACGCTTAATCACAGTTACGGGGACCACTTATGCCATTAACTAAGTGTTACAAGCGCTTTCGATTCTCTCCAGTCCTCACCCTGTTGCTCGCCTTCGCAACAGGCTCACCGGCCGCTCCGCCGGATCGCATTACGCAGCCCGTGGATGGCCGCGCCACGCGCACGATTCCCGGGAATCTCCAGCCGTTGGCTCAGCCGCAGTTCGATCGCGGCGCCGTCGATCCCGGAATGCAGATGAATGACATGGTTCTCTTAGTGAAGCCGTCCCCAGCCCAACAGGCCGAACTGGATAGCTTACTCGTCGACCAGCAGAATCCCTCTTCGGCGCAATTCCATAAATGGCTCACGCCCGAACAATTCGGCGACCGCTTCGGGCTAAGCGCGGCGGATAACTCGAAAGTGGTCGCGTGGCTCCAGGCCGCGGGTTTCACCATAAATCGACTCGCCCGCGCGCGGAACTGGATCGCCTTTAGCGGCGCCGCCGGGCAGGTCTCGCATGCCCTGCATACATCATTCCATAGCTTCCAGGTTAATGGCGAGACACACTTTGCCAACACCAGCGCGCCGTCCGTACCGGCAGCACTGGCCGATGTGGTAGGGGGCTTCCTCGGGCTGAGTGACTTCCGCCTCAAACCGTTTGTCAACATCCTGCCGGCGGCTCTGAGCGTGGGTCCCGAATACACCAGTGGCTCGTCCCATTTCCTGGCGCCTCAGGACTTCGCCACCATCTACGATGTGACGCCATTGTATCAGGCCGGCATTGACGGAACCGGATTGAGCATCGCGGTTGTCGGGCAATCCGATGTGTCGCTCACCGACATAGAAGCTTTCCGCAGCCGCTATGCTTTGCCGGCCAACGACCCGCAGTTGATTCTGACCGGTCCGGATCCGGGCTTCAACGGCGCCGAGGTGGAAGGCGAGCTGGATCTGGAGTGGTCGGGCGCCATCGCACCTAACGCAACCATTTATTATGTGTACGAATCCAATGCGTTGGACGCCATCCTCAATGCGATCGATCTGAACATCGCCCCGATCATCAGCAACAGCTATGGAGCCTGCGAGGTTGACGCGGCTGCGTCTTTCTTCCGCTCCTTCGCTCAACAAGGCAACGCGCAAGGTATCACCCTGATTAGCGCGTCGGGAGATTCCGGCGCGGCTGGATGCGATCCGCAAGGATACCAGCCCTTCGCCACGGAAGGCCAGATGGTCGATTTTCCCGCCGTCATGCCCGAGGTCACCGGTGTCGGCGGAACGATGTTTGTGGAAGGGAACAACGTCAGCACCTATTGGTCGTCTACTAACTCGACAACCTACGGCTCGGCACTCTCATATATTCCGGAGACGACCTGGAACGAATCCGGCAGCGATGGACTGCTGGCCAGCGGCGGCGGCGCCAGTCTGTTCTATGATAAGCCCGCGTGGCAGAGCGGGCCCGGAGTTCCCAACGACAATGTGCGGGATGTTCCCGACGTCGCTCTCAGCGCCGCCGGCCACGACGCCTACCTCATCTACTCGGAAGGCTATGACTTCGAGGTTTATGGAACCTCGTGCGGGGCGCCAACTATGTCGGGCATGGTCGCTCTCCTGAATCATTACCTGCTCAGCAAGGGATTCTTATCCCAACCCGGGCTTGGCAACATTAATCCGCAACTGTACCGCCTGGCGCAGAGCGCCGGATCGGCTTTCCACGATGTGACCAGCGGAAACAACGTCGTGCCATGCGCCCAAGGCAGTCCGAATTGCCTCACCGGCTCGTTCGGCTACCAAGCCGGAACGGGGTACGATACCGCGACGGGCCTGGGGTCGATCGATGCGAATAAGCTGGCTATGGCATGGAACGCGGCGACGAACGGCGTCATCGTGACCCTGTCGGCACAAACCATTACGGGCAACGTGAATGCCAGCGTCTCGTTGACTGCCACGGTGGCGCCCGCATCCGGCAAGGGCACTCCTACGGGTACTGTGGATTTCAGCATCAACGGCACGCCGCTCGGTTCAGTCGCGTTGGTCTCCAGCGCAGGCCAGCAGACCGCCACCGTGAACTTCCCGCTCTATCTGGCTGGCGTCGGCGCAGCACTTTCAGCGGTGTATTCGGGCGATGCCGCCTTCAGCTCCGGCGGCGCGACCATAGCGGTTCAACCCACCACCAATCCCGGCCAGGCCGCCATTGTGCCGTACGGGCCCCCTGACGTCTGGCCTTCCCCGCCCGATGCGCAGGGTTTGAGCTGGCAGACAACCATCACCCTACAGGAAGTGGCCGGTACACCCGCGATGGTCACTGGCTTCACCATCGACGGCCAGGCGCAGACCCTCTCGCAATATTTCCCTTCGCCATCCATCCCGGCGAACGGCTATGTCACGGCGACAATCGTGTTCCGCGACCTTACTACTCCGGTGACCCGCACGTTCGGATTCAGCGGCGTGGATCCCACCGGACAGACATGGTCGCGTCAGATCGCGGTCGTCTATATGCCTCCGCCCCCCGAGGAGAATTTCACCCTGAGTGCCACGCCCCTGGTAGTGACTCAAAACACGGCCGCCGACCCTTCCTGCCAATGGTCCGTTCAACTCAACCTCGACGATCTAGGCGGCTTCTACAACTTACTGTATGGGTTATTCGTTGGCGGGATTAATCAGTCGAGCCAGATTCCGGCCATTTTCGGCACGACGCGATTCGGCGCCTATGCTTCGTTGCAGGGCACGCTCTGCTTCAGTGGGATCACGCCTCCCGCAACGGATGTCATCGCGGTCGAGCTCTACAGTGGATATTCCGAGGACGTGACCGTCGCCTTCGCAGGTCCGCCGGCAAATCCGGCGACCATCTCACCCTCGCCAGCCGCCATCAATCTTTCGGCATCGAACGGCGCCCAAACGGCTTCGGCCACTCTGACGGTTAATCTGTCCGATAACTCGCAGCCTTGGACGGCATCCATCTTTCCCGCGAATCGCACGACCGGCTGGCTTTCCGCCTCGCAGCTTTCCGGCACCGGAACAGGGCAGATCGTATTGACGGCCTCCCGCGCGGGATTCGAGCCGGGCGTCTACCAAGCCACTATCGTCATCCAATCGCAAAACGCCGCGCCGCAGTCGATCAGCGTGCCGGTGATGTTCGTCATGGGGGCCAGCACATCCGGTACGTCCATCAGCGGCGTCGCCAATGCGGCGTCCTTCCAGACGACGGTCAGCCCAGGAATGCTCCTGTCGGTCTTCGGCACACAGTTGGCGAATTCCCCCCAGGTCGTATCCACTCTTCCGCTGCCTTACTCCGCCGCCGGCGTCTCAGTCACTGTGAACGGCCTGGCGGCGCCACTACTCTATATCTCGCCGACGCAGCTCAACATCCAGGTTCCTTATGAAGTAGGCGCCGGACCGGCGGTTCTGGGTGTGAATAACAACGGACAGATCGCTGGTTTCCAATTCCAGATCGCTCCGTCCGCGCCCGGGATTTTTGCGGACGCGAAGGGAAACCTGGCGCCGACTTCGAGCGCCACCCAGCCACAAGGCGCAATCACCACGCTATACCTGACCGGCGCCGGTGAGGTTTCGCCGCAGATCTTTACATCCTTTGCTCCACCATCGGGGACAGGTGTCTCATACCTGCCAGTGCCGCTTTTGCCGCTCTCGGTAACGGTCGGTGGCGTTCCGGCTTTTGTGTATTTCGCCGGCATTCCGCCATCGTTAGTGGGCACGACGCAGGTGAATTTCCAGGTGCCTGAGACGGCTCCGCTGGGAGTTCAACCGCTGGTAGTTACAGTGAACGGCGTGCAAAGCAAGGCGGTGAACCTGACGGTCACGGCTCCGGTACCGGCCGCGCTGCGGTAACCTCCGGGCCGTAATGACCCCAATGGGAACCCGGTTCCAGTACCGCCTTCACCCGCATCACCCAAGAGGATTCTTGCATACGAGGTAAGATCCGTGCGATACTTTGGCGCGAAGTGTTGTGTACGGTTTCGCACGAAATAATAAGCCGCGCCTCAGCGCGCTCAGAAACCGCCAAAAGGAGACCATGAGATTCAATCGCTTAGCCCTGATGCTCCTGGCAGGGATGCTATTCGTTGCCATCGGCCTGCGTGCGCAGCCCAGCCGTATCGTCGAGCCGATCAACCCTGGCCTGTCCATCGAACTGCCTCTTAACGTTCCCTACAACGCGCAAGCCCAGTATGACCAGGGACCCGTGGCGCCGTCCTATTCCATGACAGCGATCTTGCTGCTGCTGAAGCCGTCGAGCCAACAGCAGGCTGCCCTTTCCCAACTGCTGGCGGACCAGCAGAATCCGTCCTCGCCTAGTTATCATCGCTGGCTGACCGCCGGGCAATATGCGGACCGCTTCGGGCTTAGTCAGGCCGACATCGACCAGCTCACCGATTGGTTGCGTTCCCAGGGGTTCGTGGTCACCTATACGGCGCACGGCCGGAACTGGATTGCTTTTGATGGAACCGCCGGACAAGTTGCGCAGGCGTTCCGCACCGAGATTCACCGCTATGTGGTCGGTGGCGAGACGCACTTCGCGAATGCAACCGGCCCCTCTATCCCCGCCGCCCTCGCGGATGTCGTGGCTGGTTTCCGCGGCCTGAGCGATTTCCACCCTCAACCGCTGTACCATCAGTCGAAACCTGTCGCCCCGGGCCCAAACCAGCCGCGCTATACCGACCCGACCTTCACCAACTATCTGGCTCCGGACGATATCGCCACCATCTACGATCTGTTTCCAGCTTTAAATGCAGGCTACGATGGCTCGGGGCTGAGTCTCATGGTCATGGGGCAGACCGACATTGCGCTGTCCGATATTTCCGCCTTTCGTGCCTTATTCAACCTGTCGAATACCCTTCCCACTACCACGCTGGTCCCGTTTAGTAAGGACCCAGGAACCACCGGTGATATCGGCGAAGCGGACCTGGACCTGGAGTGGACGGGCGCCGTTGCGCGGAACGCTACGATCATCTATGTCTACTCGACCGATGTCTTTACTTCGGCGCAATATGCCATAGACCAGTCCCCAATTCTGGCGCCCGTTATGAGTTTCAGCTATGGCGGGTGCGAAGCAGAAGACCTGAGTTTTCTGGATTCTGACCGGACGCTGGCCCAACAAGCGGTTGCCGAAGGGATAACCTGGGTGGCCTCCTCGGGTGATACCGCTGCGGCGGAGTGCGATTCGGATACGGCGTCGGAAGCCACCCACGGACTGGCGGTGGAGGTCCCCTCCAGCATTCCGGAAGTCACTGCGGTGGGCGGCACCGAGTTTAATGAGGGCTTCGGCTCGTATTGGAGCTTCACAAACGGGCCCAATTTGGGTTCGGCTCTATCGTATATACCCGAAATGGCCTGGAACGACACGGCGAGCCGCGGCACTCTCTCGGGCGGCGGGGGCGGCGTCAGCATCCATTACCCCGTGCCTTCCTGGCAGACTGGTGCGGGCTTTCCGAACAACGGATTCCGTGATGTGCCAGACGTGGCTTTCACTGCGTCGGCCGATCACGACGGCTACATGATTTGCACGCAAGGCAGTTGTCCGAACTCAGCACAGGGCTTTACCCCGATCGGTGGAACGTCTGCGTCCACGCCGGTCTTCGCGGGGATTCTTACGCTGCTGAACCAGTATCTGGTCACCATCGGCGCCCAAGCCCAAGTTGGCCTGGGAAACATCAACCCCAAGCTTTACTCTCTCGCTCAGAACGCCGCGGCTGCCGTATATCATGACATTACCGTCGGGAATAACATCGTTCCCTGTCAGATCGGCACACCGAACTGCACCACGGGCTCCTTCGGCTATAATGCTGGCCCCGGGTACGACATGGCCACTGGCCTGGGTTCGGTCGACGGCACTAATTTGCTTGTGGGATGGGCGCCGGCGCCACTGACGATCTCCGGACAGGTGACACTCTCCGGGAACGCGCTTAACGGGGTCACGATGAACCTAAGCGGGGCGCTGGTGCGCTCCACAACGACCAGCGGTTCTGGGGGCTACGGATTTTACGTGGAGGCTGGCGGCCCCTTCACCGTAACGCCTTCCTTGGCCGGATTTACTTTCATCCCGCCCAGCACGACCTTCAGCAATATGACCGTCAACGAGACGGCGAATTTCACGGCCCAGTGCGGGTATTCCGTAAGTCCCTCGGCGCCCTATCTCGATTCGACCAGCCAGGCAGGCCCCACCCTCAACGTTACGGCCGGCCCCGGTTGTGGCTGGACCTCGTCTGCCGGCGGCTTTATTAGCCTTACTTCGGGCGCCAGCGGGTTCGGCGATGGCACGGCTACATTCACAGTAACCGCTAATAGCTCGGGGGTTGATCGCACCGGCACGTTGACGGTCGCCGGCCAGACCATTACGGTTACACAGCGGGAGACAGCCACGATCTTTACCGACGTCAGCCCCTCTACTTTCTACTTCGACGGCGTCAACATCATGTACACCTCCGGCATCACCAACGGCTGTTCGACCAGCCCTCTGATGTACTGCCCGAACGACGATACTACCCGCGGACAGATGGCCGTGTTTATCGTGCGTTCCGTGCTGGGTGGAGACAACTTCACTTACTCCCCGACGCCGTATTTCACCGACGTCCCGCCTTCCTATCAATTCTTCAAGTGGATTCAGAAGCTGAAAGAGCTCGGAATCACCACCGGCTGTACAGCGACTACGTACTGCCCGGCAGATGACGTGACCCGCGGGGAAATGGCTGCGTTTATCATTCGCGCGAGGTATGGACCCACAGCGACCTTCAATTATCCAACCGTGCCGTATTTCACTGACGTTCCACCGTCATATCCTTTTTTTGCGGATATTCAGAAGATGGCGGAAGTGGGAATTACCAACGGCTGTTCGGCAACTCTGTTTTGTCCGGGTGAGTACCTGACTAGAGGCGAGATGGCGCTTTTTGTAGTGCGCGGGATGCTCAATCAGCTTCTACCGGCCGGCGCCGCGATCTTGACGACGGCCAGTCCGAACACGGCCACGTTGGGTCAGGTCTTGACCGTAACGCTAACCGGTGTGAACACTCACTTCGCGCAAGGCACGAGCCAAGTGACCACTGCGCCGGGCATCACGCCATCGAACGTCACGGTGACGAGCGGAACCACCCTGACCGTCCAACTCACAGTGGCTTCTAACGCCACCGCCGGGCCCTATTCCCTAGTCGTGACCACCGGCACGGAGGAAGCCGTGCTGCCAAACGGGTTCACCGTACAATGAGTGTCAATATCCCTGCTCCCGCAGACGCTCGACCGTCAACCGCGGCTTCAAATCCAAGTTGCGGATCAGCTTCTCCACGTGCTTGGCCAGGATGTCGCATTCGATGTTGACGCGGTTGCCCGGCTGATAAGTGCCGAGCGTGGTGTTGCGATAAGTGTGCGGAATGACGGTGACAGACAGGACGTCGCCCTCGAGTGCGGCGATGGTCAGGCTGATGCCGTCAATCGCCACGGACCCTTTGTACACCAGGTACGGATCGAGTTCGGCCGGCACGCGCACTTTGAGCCACCAGTTCTCGTCGCCCAGCGCCTCCAGCGAAAGGAACTCGCCAGTGCCATCCACGTGGCCTTGCACGATATGCCCGCTGAGGCGCCCGGTCGGCGAAAGGGGCCGCTCCAGGTTCACCCGCGAAAGCGCCCGTAATGCGCCCAGGTTGCTGCGCCGCAGAGTTTCCGGCGCCAGGTCGGCCGAGAAGGAATCCTGCCGCGGGTCCACCGCCGTGAGGCACACGCCGTTCACCGCGATGCTGGCGCCTTCGGCCATATCCTCCAGCACTTTTTGGCAATGGATCTTCAGCCGCGAGCCGGCTACCCGGCTCTGGATCGATTCCACCGCGCCCAGTTCTTCAATGATCCCGGTAAACATTCAACCCTCTTTGACGATGTAGCCCTCTACGGCGAACTCGTCGGGAGCGATGGCGTGCAACTCGGTGCGGTGCACGCGAATGGCGTCCGCGCGCCGGCGCCGGCCCGCACCACCGGCCATGGATAGCGATTCGAGCCCGCCCAGGATTTTGGGCGCGTAATAGAAGAAGATCTTGTCCACCGCGCCCGCTTCCAACGCGGCCCAATTAACCTTGCTGCCAGCCTCGATCAGCACCGATAGATACTGCTGCTGCGCGACCGCCTCAATGGCGCCCCGCAAATCGGAGCGTCCGTCGCGGCCATCCAGAATCAGCACCCGTACGCCGCGGCTTTCCAGCGCCTTGCGCCGGTCGGGCGGGGCGGCGGAAGTCCCCACTACCAGCACATCATCCGCGGCGCTGCGCACCATCTGCGAATCGAGCGGCAACCTAAGACGCGAATCCAGCACGATGCGCAGCAGTGGCCGGCTGCGCGGCAGGCCCGTGCGGTCCGTGAGCATACAATCGTCCGCCAGCACGGTGCCGATGCCGGTGAGGATGGCGTCGGCATCGTGCCGCACCTGCTGCACGTGCGCGCGCGCTCTTTCGCTGGTGATCCAGCCGCGGTTGTCATCCGGCGCCGCGATCTTGCCGTCCAGAGTCAGCGCCGTCTTCAGCGTCACCAGCGGCAGCCGCGTGCGCATGAAATACGCGAAAGCTTCGTTCAGCTTTTCCGCTTCGGCGGAGAAGTCGCCGGCGATTTCGGTTTCGATGCCGGCCGCGCGCAGTTGCCGCAATCCAGCGCCCGCCACCAGCGGGTTGGGATCTTCCATCGCGATCGCCACGCGCGCCACGCCCGCCGCGATGAGCGCGGCCGTACACGGTCCCGTCCGTCCCTGGTGGCAGCAAGGCTCCAGGTTGATGTATAGCGTAGCCCCGCGGGCCCGCTCGCCGGCTTCCTCGAGCGCCAGAATCTCGGCGTGTTTGACGCCGGCCCAAGTGTGGAAGCCGCGACCCACCACTTCCCCGTCGCGCACCAACACCGCGCCTACCAGCGGATTGGGACTGGCTTGCGCGCGTCCCTGCCGCGCCAGGTCGAGAGCCTCGCGCATGTATCCGGCGTCCGCGTCCTGCCGGTGATCGCTCATTTTTCGAAGAGGGAGGCGATGAACTTCTCGGGATCGAACGGCAGCAGATCGTCCACCTTTTCGCCTATGCCCACGTAGCGTATGGGAATGTTCAACTCGCGCGCAATCGCGATCACGATACCACCCTTGGCCGTGCCATCGAGCTTGGTAAGAACGATGCCGGTCACGCCGGAAGTCTCCGTGAACTTGCGGGCCTGCTCCAGGCCGTTTTGTCCGGTGGTCGCGTCCATCACCAGCAGCACCTCGTGCGGCGCATCGGGAATCACGCGCGCGGCCGTGCGGCGCATTTTTTCCAGTTCGGCCATCAGGTTGGTTTTCGTCTGCAGGCGTCCGGCGGTATCCACGATCACGTAATCGACCTTGCGCGCGCGCGCCGATTGCAAGGCGTCGAACAACACCGCGCTAGGATCGGCGCCCTGCTTCTGCCGGATGACATCCGTGTTCGTGCGCTGGCCCCAGATCTCCAGTTGCTCGATGGCGGCGGCGCGGAAGGTGTCGGCGGCGCACAACAAAACGCTGCGTTGCTCGGCGTGGAAGCGCTGCGCCAGTTTGCCGATGGTGGTGGTTTTGCCGGAGCCGTTCACCCCCACCACCAGGATCACTGCGGGGGGCTCGGCCACGCGCGGCACTGGCCGTTCGGAAGCTTGGAGAATTTCGAGCAGGTGCTCGCGAATGAGTCCCTCCAACTCGGCGGCGTCTCCCACCAGCTTGCGGTCCACGCGCTCGCGTATGCGCTCCAGGATCTCCTCGGTAGTGCGCACGCCGATGTCGGCGCTGATCAAAGTGAACTCCAGCTCGTCCAGCAAATCCGCATCGATCTGCTTGGCGCCCTGCAGCATGTCTTCCAGGTGCGTGACCAGGCCTGCGCGGGTTTTCTGCACGCCGCTCTTCAATCGCTCCAGCAGCGTGGGCTCTTGTTCTACCGAGCCGAATAGCGTTTGAATCATTTTGGGACTATTGTAGCAATCATGGGAAAGGTAGCGATTTTTGGCGCAGCCGGCCCGATCGGCAGGTTCGTGGGGACGGAACTGGATCGCCGCGGCATCCCCTTCCGCGCGGTAGGCCGCACCCTCGGCAAGCTCCAGGCGGCTTTCGGCAATCTGCGGCAGGCGGAGTTGGTCGCCGCGGATCTTTCGGATGCGGGCGGGGCTAC
Source organism: Bryobacteraceae bacterium (assembly GCA_049514955.1). Lineage (GTDB taxonomy): Bacteria > Acidobacteriota > Terriglobia > Bryobacterales > Bryobacteraceae > Bog-159. The sequence goes on from JBEKUO010000055.1 coordinate 11,792, forward strand.
ACAGGCGGCGCGCGGCGCCGACACCATCATCTACACGCTGGGCGTGACATACAACGAGTTTGCCTTGTATCCGAAGTTGATGCAGGTGGCGGTGGACGCGACCGTGGCTGCAGGCGTCGGGCGCTTTGTGCTGGTTACAGGCGTCTACCCCTACGGCATTCCGCAAACACAGAAAGTGGCGGAGACGCATCCGCGCGTTCCGGTTTCGATAAAGGGGCGATTGCGCAAGGAGCAGGAGGATATCTTGATGGCCGCGGGTGGGCGCGGCGCGCTGCGCCACTTGGTGGTGCGGTTGCCGGACTTCTATGGACCGTATGCCGATAATAGCCTCGCCAATCCAATTTTTCGCGCGGCGCTAGCCGCCAAAACCGCCAACTGGCTGGGACCGGTCAGCACGCCGCACGAGTTCGTTTTTGTGCCGGATGCCGGGCCGGTGATCGTGGAGTTGGCATCACGGGACGATTGCTACGGCGAGGTGTGGCACTTCGCCGGGCCGGGCGAGATCACCGCGCTCGGTTTTATCCAGAAGGTCTACCAGGCCGCCGGACGCGAGCCGAAATTTCGCAGCGCCGGCCGATCCATGCTGCGCGTGCTGGGCTGGTTCAATCCTTTGATGCGTGAGCTTCCTGAGATGCTCTATTTGCAGGAAACCCCGGTGCTGCTCGACGATGAAAAGCTGCGGCGGAAGCTCGGGCAGGTGCACAAGACCACTTATGACGAAGGGATCGAGATCACGCTGGACTGGATGCGAAAAGGGTGAGGCAGGAGGGCGAACTTCGTTCGCGGTTGGCAGGCGGAGGCGCCCGCCCCACCTATTTCGAGGCTAGCCAGTATCCTGGGCGCGTGTGGGCCTTGACATCTTTGCGGCCATCTACTTCCACCAGGATCTGGTGGAAGCCGCCTTCATCTTTATTGCTGGGGTTGTACGAGATCAGGTACTGGCTGTGCAGTTCGGCGCCGATGTGCTGGATGGCATCCTCCAGGCCGCGCTGCCGCACAAAACCGAATTGTTCGCCGCCGGTCCCCTTTGCGAATAGTTCCGACGGACTGTCCACGAAGACGGACTTCACATCCTTGAAAATCTCCACCATCAGCGGGACAAACTGCGCGCTGCTGCCGATGCTGCCAGTGGCCTGCATGACCGTGTTCGGTGTAGCCGGAACTCCCGAAGGCAGGGGAGTCATGGCCGGCGGGCGGTTGTCGGGCCGCCCCGGATCGGCCGGCGCCATGATACTCGTGACCATCCGCGAGATATCCACCGTATAGACGCTCACGTTGCTCAGTTGCGCGTCGATCAACGCCTCGCGCGCGCGGCCCTCGCTGGATTTGTCGCGGGTCTCGCTGATGAGCAGCAAGATGCGCCGGCGATTTGACGGCCGCGTACGCAATTGCCGCACCGCATCGTCCACCGCATCGATCATGCGGCTCTGGCTGCTCCCCGGCTGAATCTTCTTGAGCGCTGCCGAGATCTTGGCAGGGTCTGAGGTGAACTCCTGCATTCGCCTGATACGCGAATCGAATGCCAGAATCGCCACTTCACCTTCATCGCCGGTCACGATCGGCTGGATCATCCCGCCGGCCCTTTGGATCTGCGGCAGTATGGATTCCACGCGATCGTTGGCCTGAATGGCTATGACCATCGACATAAGCGGGAAAGCCACGTCCACACTGATCTTCTGCTCCTTGTCGTTGTCGTAGAGATGGAACTGGCCCGGCCGCAGGCCATCCACGTAGTTGCCATCGCGGTCGACTACGGTGACCGGGGCGACTACCACTTCCACCGATACGGGGAATCGTGCAGCATCGGACTGCTGGGAGTCTGTTGCTGTGGCGGGGGCTTGCTGATCTTGCGCAAATAGACCGGCGCAGAGCCAAACGGCGAGCATCAATCGAAGAGCAGGCATAGCATTCCTGACGTTATTGATTTGCAGAACGTTCCGCACCTGGATGCCCGGTCCGGCCTTGCAAGAGATCGAGCACGTGGGGCACTAATTCCACGATAGCATCCAAAGACTCCACCGCGCCTTTGGGAGAGCCTGGCAGATTGACGATCAGCACCGCGCCCCGCGTGCCGCCGGTGGCCCGCGATAGTGCGGCCATAGGCGTGGAATGCGCTCCACGGGCCCGCATCAGTTCGCCAAGGCCGGGGATCTCTTTGTGCAGAACCGTACGTGTGGCTTCCGGGGTGACATCGCGCGCGGCGACGCCGGTGCCGCCGGTAGTGAAGATGGCCGCCACGCGACCACTGTCCGCCAGCGCCGCCAGCCGGCGTGCGATGAGCGCGGCATCGTCCGGTACGACTTCGGTCAGCGAAACGTGCCAGCCCAATTGCTCCAGCCGCTGGCGCACCGCCGGACCGGAGACGTCGGTCCGCGCACCGGCGTGTACGGAATCGCTAACGGTCACCACCGCCGCATCGATCATGAGGAGAGTGTACCGCTTCGCGCGCTTGGCGTGCCGTGGCTAGTGGCTGGTAGTTGTGTCGGCTGGAGATGGCCCGGCTGTCAGTCACGCGGGATCACCAAGTCCTAAGGACCTTATCTTCTTTCATTTCCAATCGGAGCCCCCGTGTTGCGCTTGTGATCGCGTGCTAGCGTGAGGGCGGCTAAAGGATGAAAGTTGTTCTGGCTTACAAGAACCTGAAGGCTGCCAACCCCGATCTCAGCCATAGCGGCCTCGGCGTGACGGCGCATCACGGCGAGCTTTGCCTGCGGGCCGCCGGCATTCCCGCGGAAGCCTGGGCCGTGAGGGACGGGCATCATCTGTGGGCCATGCTGGCTGGCCGGTCCGACCTCACCCACGTGGTGACGTTAGCGCCTTACCTGGATACGGCTTTCACCGAAAAGTTGGTGCGGCGATTCCCGCGTGTGCAGTTCGCGGTGACCTGTCACAGTAACGTTGGTTTCCTGCAAGCCGACCGGAACGCTGTGAAGCTGGTAAGGGAGGGCCTGGCGCTCCAGCAGCGGATCCCCAACTTCTCGGTAACTGGCAACTCCGCCAAGTTCTGCGAATGGGTGGAAGCAGCGTACGGCGCCAGGTGCGGCTTCCTGCCGAATCTTTATTATCTCGAGAGCGACACGTGCCCGCGCCGGCCTCTGTACCGGGATGGCACGCTGCAGTTGGGGATCTTCGGCGCCACGCGCGTGCAGAAGAACATCATGAGCGCCGCCGCCGCTGCCCTGGTGATCGCCCGGCAGGCCGGGGCGGAAAGCGCCGAAATCTGGGTCTCCTCGAATCGCGAGGAGGGCGGGCAAGGCGTGATGGCGTCTGTGAAGGAGATGCTGTCCCACATCGCGCGCATACGGCTGGTGGAGGCCGGTTGGCATGGCTGGCGCGAGTTCCGGCAACTCGTGGGCCGCATGCACCTGATGCTGCAGCCGAGCTACACCGAGTCATTCAACATGGTGACAGCGGATGGCGTGGCGGAGGGGGTGGCCTCGGTGGTGTCGAGCGCCATCGACTGGGCGCCCAAATACTGGCAGGCTTGTTCGGATACGGTGCTGGACATCGCGCGAGTGGGGCGGCAATTGCTGCGCGACCCGCATGCGCCGGCCGACGGGTATCGGGCGCTGCAGGGTTATAATCGCGCGGGGTTGGATGCGTGGCGGGCTTATCTGGCTGGGACGATTGCGGCTGGGAAAACGGCCTGAGCGGCCGGCACAAGCTACCAACATCTCTAAGTGCTCCACTCCAGAAGCTCGCTCACGCATCCCGACGATCTCGTGGCTATCGAGTGCCCGACAGCCTGCGCGGGGCCGGTCCAAGCCACCAGCGGGAATCTCTACGTCACACTCGTGGGGCGGCCCCATGGCCTTGCCACGGTCTTCAGTATCACCCCGGAGGGCGCGCTTAACAAACAAATGATGGCGCGCAGCGGGTTCATCACCGGGCGCCTCAGTACCGCGCTTACGGAATAAACTGTTCCGCGCTGGACAACACACCTGCATCCAGGTCATCCCCATCCCCGCCGGCCACCAGCACCAGACCGCTGCGCAGCACAGCCGCGGCTTGGTTTTCGCGTATGTATTCCATGCCGTTGGTCCTGGTCCAAACGCCGGTTGTGGGGTTGTAGATTTCCGCCGAATTGGTGGCGCTGCACCCGTCGTCATCGCAGTAGTTCTGGCCTCCGGCCACCAATACCGAACCGCTGGTCAGAACAGAGGCCGTGTGGTACATGCGCGACATATGCATCGCTCCCGTGGTGCTCCACAGGCCTGTTGCGGGATCGTACAACTCGGCGCTGCCGGCGACCGAGGTTCCCAGCAGCCCACCCGCGATGAGCACCTGCCCGTTCGCGAGCAGTGACGCCGTTTGCCCGGCATGGTTGGCAAACATGGCTCCCGTCGCGCTGAACGCATTCGCCACCGGGTCGTACAACTCGGCGCTGTTCACCGGTACGTTGCCCGCATTAAGGCCGCCGGCTATCAGGACTTCTCCATTCTGAAGCAGGGTCGCGGTGTGGAACACTCGTCCGGTAATCATGGAAGAGCCTACAGACCAGGCATTAGTGGACGGATTGTAAAGCTCGGTTGAGGAGCAGGCCCCTCTCTCGAAGCAGCCCCCCGTGACCAGGACCTCGCCATTCTGCAAGAGGGTCGCCGTATGATATTGGCGGGCCGCCGTCATGGGTCCGGTAAGTTTCCAGGTGTTGGTTGTAGGATTGTAGACTTCGGCGATATTGTTTCCGCCGCCGGCAATGAGAACGGTCCCGTTGGGCAGGCGTGTAGCCGTATGCCCGTAGTGTGGTGCATTCATCGCCGCGGCGGGAGACCACGAGCTTGTAGCCGGGTTGAACAGATCCGCCGACGACCAAGGCGTCTCCGATATACCGCCGGCTGCCAGGACCTGGCCACTCGGTAGGAGCGTTGCGGTTAGATAATCGCGGGGGACGCTCATCGTTCCGCCCGGAATCCAGTGCATCGGCGCCTTCGTGTATCCGAAGCCGCTCACCGCGACCGCTTGCGGCGCATTTGGCGCATTATCCGGGATCGTCATGCTGGCGCTTCGGGTATTGTCGGCAGTCGGAGTGAATACCACGTTGAGGCTGCAACTCGAGCCTGGCGCCACCGATGCACTCACACAGGAGCCGGAGACGGAATAATCGCCCGCATCGCCGGAAAACGTAGGCGTGGTGACGCTGAGTGCGATTGTCCCGAGATTTGTGACGGTGACCGTTTGAGGCGCGCTGGCCGTGTCAATCTGCTGCTGTTCGAAATTGAGGCTCACCGGCGTGTACAACACCAGGGCCGCAGGTCCCTCCGTATAGATCAGGGAATCGCCGGTAGTTTGCTGCTTCGTTGTCATGCCTCCGGACGCCAGCGCGGTGTTCGTGGTCAGACGCGTTAGCACGAAGCTATCGGTAGCAGCCGTGCCGGTATTCACCCACTGTCCGGTGGCTGGTACGTATAGCTCCGCGGTCGGGATGGAGGGATAAGCTTCGTTGCCGTTGGCCACCAGAACTAAGCCATCGGACATCCGAAGGCTGGAGGGTTGAAAGCGCTCCGTCGTCATATTCCCGGTCGCCGACCATGCGCTAGTCTGCGGGTTGAACAACTCGGCGGCCGCAGTGGCGTACGAGCCGGCCATCAGGCCGCCGGCCACCAGCACTTGGCCATTCGCGAGCACTGCGGCCGTAGCGCCTGTTCGGTTGAGAACCATCGGACCCGTGGCTGTCCACTGGCCGGTCGCAGGGTTATAGAGCTCCGCGCCCAGGGGTGCGCCAAATTCGCATCCCACACTGGTGC
>JBEKUO010000056.1:0-17474 GCA_049514955.1 Bryobacteraceae bacterium
AGTCCACCGGGGGTTGCCCGATCACCGGCAACACCCAAAACGATTCACAGGAAGAAGGCGTGAATCCCGCGCTACCTAACAATAACCCGTTGAATCTGCCTTGCGCCACGGTTGGCGGCATCGCGGGCACGCGCAGACGCGCCATCGGCGTCAGCGAGGACGTGTCGAGCGGTGTCGCAAAAGTTCAAGACTCGATCGCCTACGTATCCTTTAGTTATGGCAACGTCTCAAAGATCGCCGGCAGCACGAGCTACGGCTACTTGACCCGCAACGGTGTGGACCCGATTCAGGCGACCTACACTAATGGCGAGCTCCCCACGTGTGCCTCGCCGTGTCCGGTGACCCCAGGCACGTCCTTCCCCAACCTGCGGAACGGAACCTACAAAGACTGGACGGTTGTCATGGCGGTTACCAACGCCTCAGGCATCAACCTGACCAGAACCAAGTTGGTGGTCACGGCGATCCTGGACAACCTCAACACCACGGTGCCGGACTTCGTGCCATTCAAGGCCGTGGGCGGCGATCCCGGATTGAAGTACTATCGCTCGCATTACCTGCAGGCAACAGTGTCGCCCAACAACGGTCTGAGCGGCCAGAAAGAAGCGGGCGGCGACGTGGGCGGTTGTATCGAGGCCGTCGGGCCTGCACCGGGAATCCTGAGCTGCCACCAGTAGGGCGCTCCGCATTCGCAGTTACGGCGGCAGGTCGGTTCTCGAAGCTGGTCTGCCGCCGCTTGTTTAGAGTCGTACCCGTCGGGTTTTTTCCCGGCGGCCATGCCATCTTCCATGAAAGCATTTCGCGCGATTTCAGTACTGTTGTTGGTCTTGTGCCCACACAGCGGGACGGCACAGAAGGCCACATCCGGGAGTGTCCTCGAGGCGGCCGGATCCGGCGCTGGGACTTTGCGCGACGAGGATTGGAGCTCGATTTCGATCCCGCACAGCCCCTTGAAAGGCGCACCGCCAATGGTGGCGGAGCGCGACGAGTACCCTACTTTCGTGCGGGAAATGATTGAGTTGGACTGGCGCCCGGCGGATCCCATCCACCTGTTTCTAATCTTGCCGAAGGGCCAACCCAAGCCGCCCGTCATCCTATATCTCTACAGCTTTCCCTCCGACACGGATCGCTTTCTGGACGACGATTTCTGCAAATTCCTGGCTCAGGGCGGATTCGCCGCGGCCGGGTTCGTGTCGGCGCTTACCGGGCAGCGCTACCACAACCGCCCAATGAAGGAGTGGTTCATCAGCGAGCTACAAGAGTCGGTGGGCAGCTCGGTGCACGACGTGCAGATGATTTTGAATTACCTGGCCGGGCGCGGCGATGTGGATACCACCCGGGCCGGGATGTTCGGGGAGGGATCCGGCGCGGCCATTGCGATCCTGGCGGCCGCCGCGGACCCGCGCATCAAGGCGCTCGATCTCGTCGACCCATGGGGGGACTGGCCCGACTGGCTGGCCAAGTCGACCCTGGTGCCCGGCGACGAGCGCGCGGATTACCTCAAGCCGGAGTTCCTCAATAGAGTCGCGCCCCTCGATCCGGTCGAGTGGTTTGGCAAAGTGAAAGTCCCAATCCGGCTCCAATACCTCAGTGAACCTTTGGTGACGCCCCAACTCGTCCGGGAGCGTATCGCGGCCGCTGCGCCGCCCCAAGCGCAAGTGATTTCTTACAAAGACGCTGCGGCCCAATACAAGGCCGCCAAGCTGAAGTTCTTCGATTGGGTCAAGGATCAGCTACGGCTGGCGGCTGGCCAGGATTTGCGCAGACGTTAACGCGACTGAAATGCCTTTGTCATTATTCTCTCACCGCGCTCGGGTTAGGCTGATGCATTATCCTCGCGGCGCGCCAGCAGGGCGGAACGGTTTGCCCACTGTCGCTGTCAATGCCGGTTTAGTTATTCTCCTAAAGGTCGTGCTCTTATGACATTACGCAAGCTAGCGCTTTCCCTCGCCTTATGCGCCGCCGTTTCGGCGACGGCCTTACAGGCGCAATTCGTAGTGACGTTCCAGGGTCCCGCCGCCGTGTCGCAAGACCCGACGGTGTCCTTCTTCGATCCCACCACCCTGGCTCTCGACGCCACCGGTAGCGTGCCGGGCGCCTTCCAATTCCTGAGCCTTCCCGACGGCAGCGAGCTATATCTGATCACCAATAACACCGGCGCAGCCATTACCGTACTGCACCCCAGGAGCAGATCCTCGGTGGCGGCCACGGCCAGTGCACAACAGATCGGCAACTTCGCCAATCCGCTGAACTGCGCCGGCCTGTCGCCGGACGGCAGCCGCCTGGTGGTGGGTGAGAACGCAGTGCACATCTTCGATACCGGCAGCAACGTCGATCTGACTCCCAACGGAATCGCCGTGGGCAACGGCGCACCTATCATCGGCGTGGCAGTCAGTTATGACAGCCAGACGGCTTATGCGCTGTCCACTTACAACGGGAGCAGTTATCTGGCGGCCATCAGCGTGCCTCAACTGGCCGTGACCAACACCCTGAACATCGCTGGGACCGCCACCGCTCTGGCTCTGGGCCCCAATGCCTTGCTCTATGTCAGCGCCCCCAACGAGATTCTGGAAATCAATCCGGCGACGCTTGCCACGACACCCAGTGGAGTCGTACCGGTGGAAGCCACGCCCGGCAAGCTGGTGTTCACTCCCGACGGCAATTACGCCGTGGCCGCCAATCAGACATTTGGCACTCAACCGGCGATCGTACTGCTGAATCTCAACGATCACCTGATTGAAGGCACGGTGCCTTTCACCGGTCTCACCGCGCTCCAAGCGTCTCCCCTCACCGGGCTTCCCGCTTATTTCGACGGCCTGTACGTGGCTTCGGCAGCATCGGCTTTTGCGTTCTCCAGCGGCGCGCAATCGCTGTTCGGTTTGCAGATTGGAACTAATGGCGGCCTTATTCTCGATATACCCGTGATTGCTAATGTCATCCTTTCGGCGCAAGCGGCGGTCACCCTCTCCAACGACCTGGGTGTCCCGGGCCGCAACTTTCCCCAGTTTATGTTTACGGTGTCCAGCGGAACGATCGACGGCACAGGGATCAATAACTTGTACAGGATCGATCCAGCTTCCTCCCTGCTGACTCAACAGGTGCCGCTGGCATCGTTGCCGGGTGCGGTGACCTACTTCGCCCCCACCTTCACCAACAATACTCCGACCACGGTTTTGCAGTATGGCAACAACCAGACATTGCTGCCCGGCGGTGTGTCCTTGCCTCTGGTGGTGCGGGTGCTCGATCAGAATGGGCTGCCGATCAGCGGGACCGGCATCAACTTTCTTCCCAGTTCCGGAACAGGAACCGTCGTCCCCGTCAACACAGTCACTGGCGAGGACGGCTATGCGCAAACCATTTTCACGGCGGGAAGCACCCCTGCCGACATCGGCGTCATCCCGATCCAGGCCACCGTTGGGCCGTTGCAGCAAAGCTTCACGATCAATGTAGGTACCGGCCAAACGGCTACACCGGCAGCGCTGAGTATCGTATCCGGCCAAGGGCAGATTGTGCCCTATAACCCTTGGACCGGAGAGTGGGGCAACGTCGCGCCGTTGACGGTGCTGGCTACCGACTCTAACGGGAACCCTTTGCCAAACGCATTGATCACATTTACCGTTACATCCGGATTCGGAGGGTTGCTGGCGCCTGACGGCTCCACCCAGAATGCGGTCGTAGTAACCACAGACTCGACCGGCCAGGCTTCCATATATTTCATACCTCCAGTAGTGGTGACGTATCACGGCTATGCGGAGACCACGGTTACCGCCAGCGCGGGGACCGCCACGGGGACCGGCACCACCGGCACGGTCAGCCAGAGTTTCGTTGTCACGACTATGCCCTTAGACGTGCAGTACTGCGGGATCGCGCCTTGCAATCCTCCGATTGGCCCGATATTGGCGCAAGTGCTGCAGCCAGCCCAGCCCACTGTGCTGACGGGGACCGCGGGAACCACCCTCCCCACCCCGGTGATAGTTTCCGTTACCTCACTGAACATGGAATTACCCATCCCCAACGTTGGAGTGCAAGTGAGTACCGGCGGCAATGTCAACTTGCCGAACGCCAGTTGCGCCGGTACGGCGGGCGGCTTGGCGCTAACGAATTCCAGCGGGTTGGCCACCTGCAATGTCGTTTTGAACGGTGTTCCGGGGACCGAACCGCTCACCATTTCTGTTCCCGGAATCTTGACATTCAGCGGCTATACGCTGACCATCTTGCCCGGCGCGCCCGTAGCTGTGAACATCCTAAGCGGGAACAATCAAACCGCGGCCAGCGGTACCACATTGCCCCAACCATTCATCGTGCAAGTGACGGATGCTTTCAACAATCCGATTCCAGGAGTGCCCCTCACCTGGACCGTCGTTTCCGGTACGATGCCGCTATCCAATCTGACTGCCGTCACCGGCCCGACCGGCAAAGGGTCCGCCACCGGATATGTCGCCAGCAACGGCGGGACCACCATAATACTGAAAGTCACGGCGGGCTCGGTCTCGGCGACTTTCACCGTCCAGGCCAGCGTCACGCCGGCCGCCATCAAGGTCGTTTCGGGCGACAATCAGAGCGCGCAGATCAATTCGTCCTTCAGTGCTCCGCTCGTGGTGCAACTTCAGGATCAATTTGGAAATCCGGCCTCCTACGCGCCGGTTTTCTTCTCGACTAGCGGCACCCAGACCGTAACCCCCGCATCGACAAACGCCGGCATAAATGGCCAAGCTTCGACGATGGTTTCGGCGGGACCCGTCGCCGGTCCGTTTACGGTCACAGCGGTCTCCGGTGCGGGAAAAAGCGCGCTGATTGCCACCTTCTCGCTGACCACATTGCCGCTGGGTCCGGTGGGACCCGCGATCCTGAACTCGGCCACCTTCGCCCCGGGCATAGCGCCGGGCAGTCTGGTGACTTTCACGGGAGCGGGCTTGACGCCTACTGTCCAGGGAGTCATAACGGATCCATCGCAAATGGCCGGCTACGCTATATCGTTTGACGGGAACACCGCGCCGATTCTGGCCTTGGTAAACCAGAACGGCATCCAGCAGATCAACGCGCAAGTGCCTTTCGAAGAGACGCCGGGCACGTCGGACAGTATCTCGATTCAAACGCCGCAGGGTTCCACGATCCTCAGCAACGTCACGGTCAGTCCGCTGGCGCCAGGCATTTTCACCAGCGGAACCTTGCAGGATAATGGACAGAGCTATCCGCTGGCAGTGGCTATGCGCCCGGACGGCAGCTATGTGAGCGCTTCCAATCCGGTAAATCCCGGCGAAACCATCACGTTCTTCGCTACGGGCTTGGGCCAGACGGTGCCCAATGCGTCCACTGGCGTGCTGGGCCTACCCGGGCAAATCGTGGGCAGCCCGGTGTACGCCGGGGTGAATAATCAAGGCGACACCGTGATCTCGGCCATTTATCAGCCGAATGCGTTGGGAGTCTATGCGGTTTCCATTCAAGTGCCCGCCACGACAGTGCCCGGGCCGGCGCAGCCGTTGAGCCTGTTGATGGTGGATTTAACGGGCACTGGCTACAACGCGCCACCGGCTTACGTGCCCATTCAGTAGCCGGGATCTAACCTTCGGCCACGCCGATTCGGTAGCCATTCCAAAACCCATGGGCTGGCCGACATCTGGTGCCAAAATCGTCTACATGTGCCGGCCTCCCTCGAACACAACCCGAAGATCCTCGATGGATTCGGCGACGTTCGTGGTTCCCGTTCTGACCGACGGCCGGATCTGGCATGTCCTCGCGGAGCCGGAGGCCGACTCTTGGGGCGGTGGGGGCCCAAATGGCGTTCCGTGAATACTGAGCCGGCAAACGGGAATTCAGCGTGTGGCTCGCAGTGTCACCATGGCTACTAGCGGTAGAGGCTCTTTCCGTGCCCGTATCTTCTCAGCTATTCGCTTTGCTACCATGTTGCCGGAGTCATCGACTTCTGCCTCCGCGATTCTGGCGCAATATTCCCGTTCTGCCTCGATACCATGCTGCACGAATCCTGCGCAGTCTGCCGATTGCCTTTGTATGGTGAAGCACAACCTATCCAGCATTTCCAAATCAGGCTCGTTGAGGGATTTATCGCTATAAGCCGTGGTCATTTCAGATACCGTTGTCCTTTCGTGAAGGCACAGTACCATCTTACCTCCAGGCAGGGCGAAACAGAACCTCTCTTTCATGGCGGCTCCTTTCTTGCGTAGCCGTGGTGACGCTGGAACATCGAGCCTTTGTTTCGCCGTTTCTTCCCTTGCAGTTGGTCTTCTGCTGTGGCCGCATAAAGCGCGACGAAACCATCACGTTCTCCGCGACGGGCCTAGGCTAGACGGTGCCGAATGCGTCCACCGGAGTGCTGGGCTTGCCCGAGCAGATGCTCGTCGCGGTTCAGACGGGCCTCCGCAATAACGAGATCACCGCACTTCGCCGGCCAGGACGAGTTCGGTACTGGTGCTCACGTCCGTTGCCTCGAAAAAGGGCGCAAGATGCGCTCGTCGCTACGCCGGACATTGCCGCGGTTCTCAAGGAATAGTCGTCGCAGCAGCGTGGCGCACCGCCGATCCCGTCTTCCCAAGTTCGAATGTAGAGCGCCTCAGCACCGACGCATTCCAGCGACTCGTCGCACGATATGTCGCGACCGCAAGTCAGAGTTGCCGTCGCTGCCTGCCGAAGTCTTTGGCTCAGTCGCGAATCAACAGAAACCACCCAGACCTATCTGCATGCAGACCTTCTTGGAGAACCTTCGATTATGCCGACAAACTGAGCCACGAAAATCAGGGATCCTTCGCAAGCGACGATGCCCCGCAACGCCGTGCCGGCTGCCGGATTATGCCGCGTCTGCATCGGAAGAACGCAGTATACAACCGCAACTTGCATGGGCCGAGCGTAGATGCTGGGTCGATCAATCGTGGAACTGGACCCGCATTTCTAGCAGACGACGTGGCGCACGCACTCTTGCGTGCCGCGCCGGTACTCCTGCCGGCGCCGTCGAGCGAGGCTCGACTGGAGCCGCCTCAAAGGCTGCCACGGGCGGTTGGGAAGCCAGGCCATCTCCCGAGTGACGCTTGGCCGGCTCCTGTTCTGGCATCGCCTACTTTTTCACACCCTCCAAAGCCTTGGACGCCTCCGGATAGCTCGGCTGTAGTTCGAGCGCCTTCTTAAATGCTGCGGTGGCCTTGGCGGTTGCCCCCTTCTTCTTAAAGGCCTCGCCGAGATAGTAATAGGCCTCCGCCGATGGCTTCCTGGCGACGGCCGCCTCGAAATCCGCGATGGCGCCATCCACGTCCTCGCCAGACCCTGCTGGGGCCATCAATCGGCCGATGCCCCGGCCGAGATGCGCATCTGGGTTATTCGGATCGAGCGCCAGAGCCTTTTCGAATTCCTCCATGGCGGCCACTCCGTATTTCATCTTGTCCACCGGATTCCCCTGGGCCAGGCTGCCCAGGATGCGCCCTTTCCACGCATGGGCATCGGCGCTTTTCGGGTCCTTGGCGATTAGAGCGTCGGCCATGGCCAGGGCGTCCGCATATTTCTTGGCGTCGAAGAGTTTCTTGAGTTCGGTGAGCGATGCGCTCCCGGCTGACGCGGCCCCAGCCGGCACGGTCATATGCCCGAGGTTCAGCCCGTTGCCCACCCACGTGGTCTGTCCCATCATCGCCGAGATCAGTGGCGCCAGGTCCTGCATGGTACCGGGAGTCGACCCGATGTTAAGACCGTTGCCCATAAACACCACCTTGCGATCCAGGATGGCCTGCATCAGCTCCTGGAGAACGGAGGGTTTTTCTTCCTGTTCCGGGAACAACTCCACGCGAACATCATCGCCCTCCACGATCAGAATTCCCAGCGGGACGGTCTTCCCGCCCATTCCGCCGCCGAAACCCGCCATCGCTCCGCCGCCGCCGAGTCCGAACTGGATCTTGGCAAAAGGAACGACCGCGGTGTCGCCGACTCGGATGGGCTCGCCGACTACGCTGCCGATTTTCAATTGCGCAACTAGTTTGTCGAAGTCGGCTAACGGCTGACCCAAAGGAGCCTGGGCTCTCGCCACAACCCCGCATAGCAGGAGGGAAACCGCCAACGAAACAGGTTTTCGTATCGTATTCATGATGGCTTCCTCACTTGGCGGCCGTCTTGGCGACGCTGATGAAGCGGGTTCCTTTTTTGCCGATCGCGACGAATCCCAAGGGCCGGGCTTCGCCCCTCATGAAGAACCCATCGACGCCCGGCGCAGGGTTTTGCGCAGCGGCGGCCCCCGGACTGCCTGGAGCAGCCATGCCTCCACCTCCGAAGCCAACATCGATCATCATGATTGGTATGAGAGTGACCGAGCCGGCCTTAATGGGCTCGCCAACAACAGTCTTGACATGCAGATCGTTGCTCAAACGCTGGGCCAGGGCATCTGCCAATTCGTGGGCAGGTTGCGAAGCCGGCGCCTGAGACTTTTTCTCCGGCGGGTTCTGACCTACTGCGAGCGACGCGAGTATCAGTCCGGCCACGACGGCTGAGACCATTTTTCGATTCAACGGACACCTCCCGAAAGAAGCCTTAATCTATATTATAAGTGCAAAAGATCCAGATAACTGAATACGGTCGGGAAGGCGCCAGTCTGTCCCCGCCTTCCCGGAATCGAACATCCGGACACGAAAAACGGACAGTCCGCGGAAACGCGCCGCCCCAAAGCTGTGATTCTTGTAGCGCGGCAGGACAATTGCTTGGATAGGAGAAATGCATCCTGTTATTGAACTGAACCAGGAAATTCGGCCCATGCCGACATCCCTCAAACACGCCCTCAGGGTGCTGAAGTTGAACATGGACGACGTTGCGCCAATCCCGATTGCCAGCGAACCGATCGCCACGGCGGTGAATACCGGGTCCTTACGCGGGTACGAAATGGGCGGGTTTTGGGCGAATGGCGCGGATACGGCCGTGTTGATCGTGACGACGCGATCCGGCGCTGCGACCGGCGGCGGACGCAGCAGCATCGCGTCGGCGTGATTGTTATGGTGACGCGCTTCAGCGCCATGGATCGCTCGCCGGTTGAGATCGCGTCACGGGACCAAAGCCGGCTCTCGGTAGTAACGCTTGTGCGATGGTAGAATCGGCCAAGGGAATGCCGACGATCAGTGCGTTCTATGGCACTTTGATCCGGATGTTCTTCAATGATCACCCACCGCCACACTTTCACGCTCGGTAAAGTGAGTTCGAAGCAACGGTCGATTTGGGCACGCTGGAGGTGGTCCAGGGCGAACTCCCCCGCCGGGCCTTGAACCTAGTCCAGGAATGAACGATACATATAGAGGAATTGTCGGAGGATCGGGGCTTGGCCGGGAAAATAGAGCGCCCGCGAAGATTGGGCCGCTGCTATGAACCGAGCGTTTGTTCAATGTACTGGGACATAGTTGAAGTAAAACCAGAGCCGAACTACTGCCTCTTTGTCCGCTTCAAAGACGGCGCGACCGGGCGTGTGCGTTTGCGGCCAGAGGAGCTGACCGGCGTTCTCGTGCCACTGCGGGATGTGCACTTCTTCGAGCAGGTGTTTATCGATTATGGTGCAGTCGCCTGGCCCGGTGAGATCGATCTCGCCCCGGATGCCATGTATGCCCAGGTTGCCGGCCAGCGCGATGAGCTGCACCCGGCGGACCCCGCAAGAAATCGCCGCTGACCACAGGCCGACGCGAACTGGGCTGTTAACGCTGTTCCTTCAGCTTCCGGCGGAGTTCCGCATCGATCCTGACCTCGGCTTCGCCGCGCTTGACCGTCACCACTGCCGAATCGCCCCAGTTCTTGGTGGCCATCAGGCGGTTCCACGTTTCGCGGTCCGGCGCCGCGATGCCGTCCAGCGAAAGTACCTGGTCTTTCACCTGAAACCCGCTCCGGGCGGCAATCGAATCTTTCTCAATCGCGATGATCTCTCGCGCCCCGGTTTCGGTTGTCGAGAACCCAAGCGACGGAAAAAGCGAGTCGCGCTCATACGGAATGCCCCAGATGAAATTCGCGTACGATGCCTTGACGCTCTCGACCGGCTTCTCCTCGGAGTCCTCGACGGCCACCGGAATCAGCGTGGTTATCTTGCCGTCGAACCACTGCCTGGCCTGATGCTCGATCCCCACGCCATAAGCCACGTGCCCGCTGCCCACCAGCACCACCAGAATCGATTCGGGAGGAGCGCCTTTCAGAACCCTCACGCTGTTGTAGCCCATGCTGGCGTCCCAAGTGGCTTGTGCAGCCTGCATGCTCTTCAACATGGATTCCGGCATGTGCCCGTGCATCGAGTCGTCATCGTCAAACGAGGCCCGGAAAAACACCAGGTGATCCGCGTTGTCGACATCGATCTGCGGCGGCACGTGCTGCCTTTCGGCGTCCGAGAGGTGCTCGATTCCCTTCTGACGAACAGCCGTCACCACGTTGCGCGGCGTATTCACGCCGTACATGGGAATTCGATTGTCGCGAGCGTAGAGAAAAATGTCGCGATAGTAGTCCCAGTGGTAACCCCAGAATTCGTACCAGCGCGCCAGCGTGACAAAGCCCGTTTCGGTCAGCAACCCGTCCCGCCAGTGATCGAGCGACCTCTGCTCTGTGTACGGAAACATTTCGAGACCAATCGTCACCTTCCGCCCAGCTTCATGAAGGGCCCGGATCACGCGTAGCTGCACTCGATGAAAGTCGGCCGTCGTGTGCTCTTCGCCGATCAGCAGCAACCGCGTGTCGTGCAGGCGGGCGGCAAGCTGGTTGACGGAGAATACTTCGCCCTTCTCCGTGTCCGTGATCCCGTCCAGCACCACGCGGGCGTCGCGCGTGCGCCGTTCCGGATCTCCGATCGCCAGGTGCAAGATCTTCTGTTTGGATTGGGCGAACGAGCAAAGCGAAACCATCAGTGCTACCGCCACCACCGGGAAGCATCGCTTCATAAGGTAACGACTCCGAACGTGCAGGCTATCACGGGGCGCAGGACTGCGGCGGGCAGCGGCTGCGTGGGCCCAGCTCATTCCCTGCCCCAAGGCCGACTTCCCGTTCCTAATCTGCCAACTTCCTCGATTTGCCGTCTGGGGCCAGTTTCCGAGTGGGCGATGCGCCCGGAATCCAGCGACCCATCCGCCCGTTGCAGCGTTTTCAATAAGCTCCCGAGGTGAAGGCGTTTGCAAAACCGTTGGCGAATACTCGATGCGGTCTAAACAATGCGCCACAGGCAAGGCGGGCTGCCCAGCAAACCGGCGCGCCAAGTTACTGATTCCACATGTTCCGGCGTGCGCATGGTTCGCTGTCTATGGTCGGGCCGAACTTCCCGCCCACCCCGTGCGAACAAATAGCACTCGCGCCGCGAATCAGCGCCTTTATACTTAGAGGGGGCATTTCCTGCTGACCCTCGGGAGGATGCGATGCAAGCTGCTGCTCAAGTGATGTCCGAATCGTTGTTTCAACGGTGCGCGGAGCGCGCTCCGGTTTATGATCGGGAGAATCGATTCTTTACCGAAGATTTCGAGGAGCTCCGGGTCGCAGGCTATCTGCTAATGCCTGTGCCCTCGGAGCTAGGCGGGTGGGGGATGACGCTGCCGGAAGTCTGTCGCGAGCAGCGGCGCTTGGCATATTATGCGCCGGCCACCGCGCTGGGGTTGAACATGCACTTGTACTGGATGGGCTTGGCCGCCGATCTACGCCGCGGGGGCGATCGCACGCTGGAGTGGATGCTCCGGCAAGGCGCAGCCGGAGAAGTGTTCGCCGCCGGCCACGCCGAGACCGGCAACGACATTCCGGTGCTACTCTCCACAGCCAAGGCGGAACGGGTGGATGGCGGCTATCGTTTTTACGGGCGCAAACATTTCGGAAGCCTGTCACCGGTTTGGACCCGGCTTGGTTTCCATGGCATGGATACCAGCGATCCGGCCGCGCCGAAGGTGGTGCATGCGTTTCTGCCGCGCGACACGCCGGGATACAGGATCGAGGAAACGTGGGATGTAATGGGCATGCGCGCGACGCGAAGCGACGATACGATTCTCGAAGGATGCGTCGTGCCCGACCGCTACATCGCGCGGGTGGTGCCCGCCGGGGCGGCGGGGCTGGACGCCTTTGTGGCTTCGATTTTTGTTTGGGCCCTGATGGGGTTCGGCAATGTCTACTATGGCTTGGCGCGATACGCCATGGATCGCACCGTCGAGACGGTGAAGAAGAAGCGCTCGATCGCAATGTCGCGCCCGATGTCGTACCATGCCGCGGTGCAGCACGCTGTCGCGGAAATGGTGATCGAGTTAGAAACGACCGAAGCAGTGCTGGATAGGGCAGCCCGCGATTGGGCCGATAACACCGACCCCGAAAAGGTGGGCGGATTGTTAATGCGCGTGCTGGCCGCGAAATATCGCGCCGTCGAGAGCTCCTGGCGCGTGGTCGACATGGCCATGGAACTGGCGGGCGGTTTCGGGATCTTTCGCGCCGCTGGGTTGGAGCGCGTCTTCCGGGACGCTCGTCTGGGCCGCATTCATCCCGCGAATAGTTTTCTGACGCATGAATTGCTGGCGAAATTGACCCTGGGCATCAACCCGGACGAGCAGCCGAGGTGGGGATGATGGTATTCTCTGTCGAGGGAGGATTGCATGCCCGAGTACGTGATCGAACGGGAGGTGCCCGGCGCGGGAAATCTGAGCGAGGATGAGATTAGGGAAGTCTCGCTTCGGTCACTGGCGGTGCTGAAGGAATTAGGCTCCAGCATTCAGTGGTTGCACAGCTACGTCACCGACGAGAAGATTTATTGCGTGTACTTCGCGAATGATGAAGAGAAGGTTCGCGAGCATGCGCGGCGCGCCGGCCTGCCGGTCAACCGGGTCTCGGCGGTGCGGCGGCTTCTGAACCCCGAAAAAATGTAGGCGAGCCGGGACTTCAGCCGCGCTGCACAAACTCCAGCACCTGATCGGCGGTCATCGCGCGGCCCTCGGCCCAAGCCTTCGTCCGCTCGGCCTCGGGCAGTCTTTCACGGGCGCCACTGATGGTCTGATCGAGTTCTTCTTGCTCTGCCGGTGAGAGCGAGATTCCCAGGTTTTCCCGCATGACCGCCGCCGCGCCCGCCAATTTGAGCGCGCAACCCGGACGATTGTCATAGCTGGCGCAGGCGGCGAGGTGCTCCAGCACGACGGCCATGCCGCGCCGGTGCCCCAGTTTATGAAAAACGGCCAAAGCGTCTTTGTACAAGGCGGCGGCATGGAGTTGGTTGTGGCCGCGGCAGGCCAGATCTCCGAGATCGCGGAGCACGCCGGCTACTCCCCAAAGATCTCCAATCTGCTGAAATTCCTTCAGGCTCCGCTCATAGAGACGGCGCGCCTCCGTCAGGTCGCCCTCCGCCGCGGCGACGTCGCCCAAGCCGGTCAGCGCGACAGCCATACCGCGGAAGTCACGCGCGGAACGGAACGCCTCCAAGGTCGCTTCGTAGGCCGTTCGGGCGACCGCATAATCGCCTTGTTTCTTGGCGATGTTGGCGAGGTTACTGAGGCCCAGAACAAACCTGCCCGATCCCAGCTCTTTCCAGAGCGCCAGCGCCCGCTCAATGTGCGATCGCGCGCGGTCATATTGTCCGGCTTTATTCCAGCCGACTGCCAGAGCGCTTTCCACCGTGGCAATCCCCTGTTTATCGCCAAGCTGGAGTTGTATTTCCAGGCAGAGATTCATCCGCTCAGTGAATAAGTCGAAATCGAGTTGGCCATCCGCCAGGACTCCCGCCGCATACAGAGCCCGGGCGCGATGGGCACTCACGGGATTCGCCCCGGGTATATCAAGCAGCGCCGCCAGCGCGCGGCGCCCTTCCGTCAGGTGTTCGCGCGGCTCCCAGAACCCGAAGAGTGCGCTGCCAAGGCGCAACCCCCACTCGGCGTTGCCCCACTCTACCAAGTATTCGATGGCGGCGCGGAGATTATCGTGCTCCGCATCGCAGCGGCCCAGCCAGGCCTCCCGCTCGGCGGCGGCCATGTCCGCCGTTCCTTCTTCCGCCAATACCAGGCAATAAGCCGAATGTGCCCGCCTGGAGCTTTCCATCTCGCCGCTTTGCTCCAGCCGTTCTCTACCGTATTCGCGGATGGTTTCCAGCATGATGAAGCGCGGCTCTGCATCTCCGGGTCCCATCTGGCTCAGCAGGCTCTTGTCCACCAGGGAGGTTACGCCGTCGAGCAGATCGATCCCCAAATCCTCTTGTGCGTCGCAGACGGCCTCGGCTGCTTCGAGCGTGCAGCCGCCCACAAAGACCGAGAGGCGCCGGAAGAGCCTCTGTTCTGCAGGGGTCAGCAGATCGTGACTCCAGTCAATGGCGCGCCGCAGGGTGCGCTGGCGTTCGGGCAGATCTCGCGCGCCGCCGGTCAGCAGTTCCAATCGGCTGGCGATGCGGGCCAACAAGCCCGCGGGCGGCAGCACCTTCACTCGGGCGGCGGCCAGTTCGATGGCCAGCGGCAGACCATCCAGCCGCTGGCAGATCTGGACGATGGCGTCGGCGTTCTGCACGGTCAGAGAGAAATCGGGCTTTACAGCCGTGGCTCGCTGGACGAAGAGCGCGATGGACGGAAAATCCAGCAGGCGGCCCGGCGAAAGCGGCGCATCGGATTCCGGCAGCGGCAGCGGCTGCACCGAAAACTCCCGCTCGCCATAGACCCGCAGAGCGGTTCGGCTGGTCACCATGGCCGTTACCCCGGGACAAGCATCCAGAATTTCCGAAACATCCGCCGCCGCGGCCGCGACCTGCTCGAAGTTATCCAAAACGAGCAGCATCCGGCTGAGGCCGGCCAAGTGTTCCTTGACCACTTCGATGAGCGGACGCCCCGGAGCTTCCCGAATTCCCACTCCTTGGGCTATGGCGGACACCACCAGTTTGGGATCGAAGAGGGGCGCGAGGTTCACGAATCGAATCCCCCCCGGAAAACTGTCGACTGCATCGCTGGCGGCCTGCACCGCCAGCCGGGTTTTACCGGTGCCTCCCGGACCCGTCAGGGTGATCAGCCGGATTTCAGGATCGAGTAGAAGAGGTTGGAGTGCCGAGCGTTCCGCGCGCCGCCCGATGAGCGCCGTCCTTTGCAGCGGTAGATTGTGCGGCCGCCGGGCGCTTGGTTCTAACGGAACGCTGCTGCCGGCCCCAGAGCCCATGAGCGCTGCATCCACCTCCGCCGCCGTGGGCCGCGACGATGCTTCCTTGTGCAGCATGGCCAGGATGAAAGTTTCCAGTGCCGGTGGAAGGTGCGGGTTCAATGCAGAGGGCGGAACCGGCGTCTGCGAATGAATGGCGTGCAGCGTCGCCATGAGCGAGTTTGCGTAAAACGGATGCCGGCCCGTGGCCATCTCATAGAAAATAATTCCGAGGGAAAATACGTCCGAGGCGGCCCCTACATTCTCGCCGCGCACCTGTTCCGGAGACATATAGGCGACCGTCCCTAATACCTGGCCGGGATTGGTGACATCGAGCGACGCCCGGCCTTCGGCTTCGTGCACCAATCGCGCCAGCCCGAAATCCAGGATTTTCACGTACCCGTCTTTGCGAACCATGATGTTGGCGGGCTTGATATCGCGATGAATAATCCCGGCGGCGTGCGCCACGGCCAACGCCTTGGCGATCTGACCGCCCACGGGAGACAGCGACGCCGAAGCCGGACCGGCGTCCAGGAATTCGCGCAGGGTCTGGCCTTCCACCAGTTCCATGACCATGTAGCGGCCGGCGTCGCACGTTCCGATATCGTAAATCGTGATGATATTCGGATGATTGAGCGCGGAGGCCGCGCGCGCTTCCCGCTCGAACCGCCGGACGCGCTCGGAATCTAGCCTGTGGCTGTTGGGGAGCAGTTTGATAGCTACGTTTCGTTCCAGCCGCTGGTCGCGCGCGAGATAAACTTCACCCATGCCCCCCGCTCCCAGCGGCGACAGAATTTCGTAGCAACCGAGAACGCGGCCGGTAAGCGGCACACCAGCAGGCCCTGCCGGCTGTGTGTTCATTCCGGCTGCTGCGGTAGCCATGAATGTTCCAGCCTCTGCGTTTGCTTTCAGCAGGGACTTGACCTCCTGCTGCAAAGCGGCATCGCCGGAACAAGCCTGCTCCAGGAATGAAGAGCGCTCATCGGTCGGGCGGTCCATGGCCGCGTGATAAATCTCCCTCACGCGCTCGAACCGCTGCGGGCTCATCGTTTCTCCTGGCTGAGCTCACGATAGAGCCACGCCCGTGCGAGACTCCAGTCCCGCCTCACTGTTCCCACTGACACATCCAGCACCTCCGCCATTTCAACCAGACTCAAGCCCCCAAAGAACCGCAATTCCACAATGCGCGCCTGCCGCGGCGCGAACGATTCCAGCGAACGCAATGCTTCGTCCAGCGCCACGAAATCTCCGCAGCCCTGGAGCGGGACACCTGCCGCTTGGGATAACGAGACGTGCACTGCACCAGCGCCGCGCTTCTCACGATGTTGCGCGCGTGCATAGTCGATCAGAACGTGACGCATCATCTGCGAAGCCATGGCAAAGAACTGCGCCCGGTTTTGCCAGCGCACGTCCTTCCAGTCGATCAGCCTGAGGTAAGCCTCATTGACCAGAGCGGTGGTTTGCAGGATATGGCCGCGCCGTTCGGCCGCGAGGTGCCGGGCGGCGACCTGATGCAACTCCGGCTCGAGGACGGCCGCCAGTTGTTCCATTGCCGCTAGGTCGCCGGCGCCCCAGGCAATCAGCAGTTGCGTGATGTCCGCCGATTTCCCGGCCGGCCTGGGCTCAAGCGACGCCACAGCCGCATTCCCCTCCTGGTGATTACATTATCATGCTGAGCAGGATTGGTCCTCGGGCAAGTCTTCCGAGTGAAAGCCGGCCGTCGTGTGTTCTTCGCCGATCAGCAGCAACCGCGTGTCGTGCAGGCGAGCGGCAAGCTGGTTGACGGAGAACACTTCGCCCTTCCGTCCAGCACCACGCGGGCGTCGCGCGTGCGGCGCAAAGCGAAACCATCAGTGCTACCGCCACCACCGGGAAACATCGCTTCATAAGATAATGACTCCGAACGTGCAGGCTATAACGAGGCGCAGGACCGCGGCGAGCAGCCCGCTGTGTGGCCCAGCTCATTCGCGTCCCGATGCCGATTTCCCGTCCCTAATCTGCAACGGCATCGAAAAATGAGATGTCCTTCATCGGATAATGCTTGCGGTTTCGTGTCCATAGCTCCGCGTTGTTCGCCACCGCACTCGCAGCAATCAAGGCATCGGCGGCTTCGACGCCACGGCTCCGCCGGTATCGCTGCAGATAAGCGCCGGCCTGACGGCCCACTTCCTCGTCGATGGGAGCACAAGTCAGTGCCCGGAAAAGGTTGCGGAGAGCGTCATACTCGCTGGGTCGCGCGCCGGCCCAGAGTTCCGCCACACTAACGGGTGAGTACAGAACGGCGGCATCGGAAGTGCTCAATTCTATCCATGTTGAAACGAGGGCCCTATTTCTGCCGCGAGAGACCCCAATCAGGATGTCGGAATCGATAAGGACGGTCATTTGCCGTTAAGGCGCTCCAAACGATCGCCGCG
>JBEKUO010000057.1:0-20879 GCA_049514955.1 Bryobacteraceae bacterium
TTATACCCGGTTCGCGCCGGCCGTTGCTTGCGGGTAGCCGTTGGTTATCTCATTTCATCGGCGAGAAATCGGCCGGGTCCATAAAAACGGACTCCACCTTGCTCACGATCTTGCCATTCGCTTCCGATTCCTTTTGCACTTTCTGCCACTCCGGATCGTTGCGGAAGGCGTCCCAGTTCTTCTTGGCTGCCTCGCGGCTGGGATGCGCCAGCACGTATATCAGAGTGTTCTGCGACAACGGCGCGTCCTGCGGCACCCAATAGGCGATACTGGTCATTCCGTGTTTTTCGAAGATCTGTATGGTGTGGTTGCGGAAGCGCGCCAGCAGGTCGGGCAGCTTGCCTTCAAAGCAGGTGTACGTGCGCAGTTCGAACACGCGTCCGTGCTCCTGGGCACTGGCTGGCGGGATCACGATGGAAGCGGCGACGGCGGCCGCGAGCGATAGAACGGTTTTCAGCGACATGCTGTCAGTTTACAATGGTGCACGGCATATGAAACTCTCTTATCTTCTGATCGCCGGATTGGCCTTCTCGGCAGCGCTACCCGCCGCGGCGCCGCCCACGGTTCGCGAAGCGCAATCGTTTATCGACGATGCCGAAGCCAGGCTGCTGCCTTTATTCGTCGAAGACAACCGCGCCAATTGGATCAAATCCACCTTCATCACAGACGACACCGAAATCCTGGCCGCCAAGGCCGATGAGCGCCTCATCAACGCGACCGTCGAGCTGGCGAAGAAATCCACCCGGTTCGATGCGCTCAAGCTCCCCGACGACGTCGCCCGCAAAATGAAGCTGCTCAAGCTGTCGCTGACGCTGGCTGCGCCCGCCGATCCCAAGGAGAGCGAGGATCTCACGCGAATCGCGGCCGCCATGGAGGGGACCTACGGCAAGGGCAAATATTGCCCCGCGGGCAAGAGCGAGTGCCTCGACCTGGAAGACCTCACGCGCCTGATGGCCACCAATCGCAACGCCGCCGAGTTGCTGGATGCCTGGCGCGGCTGGCACGCCATCTCACGCCCCATGCGGCAGGACTTTGTGCGGTATGTGGAGCTGGCCAACAAGGGCGCGCGCGAACTGGGTTTCGCCGACGATGGCGCTATGTGGCGGGCCAAATACGACATGCCGCCCGACGATTTCGCCAAAGAGCTGGACCGGCTTTGGGACCAGGTGCGGCCATTGTATGTCTCGCTGCATGCTTACGTGCGGACGAAGCTGCGCGAGAAGTACGGCGCCGATGTGGTGCCGGCGGATGGCCCGATCCCTGCACACTTGCTGGGCAACATGTGGGCGCAGACCTGGGATAACATCTACCCGCTGGTGGCGCCGCGGGATGCCGACCCCGGCTTCGACCTCACCGAAATCCTGAAGAGCCGCAAGACCGATTACAAACAGATGGTGCACTACGGGGAGCACTTCTTCACGTCGCTGGGCTTCGCGCCGCTGCCGGGAACTTTCTGGGAACGCTCTCTGTTCTTGAAGCCCCGCGACCGCGACGTGGTCTGCCACGCGAGCGCCTGGGATATCGATGCGGTCGAAGACGTGCGGCTGAAAATGTGCATCGATATCACGACGGAGGATTTCCTAACCATCCACCACGAGCTGGGCCACAACTTCTATCAACGCGCCTACGACCGGCAGCCGTTCCTGTTCCGTGACAGCGCCAATGACGGCTTTCACGAGGCGGTCGGCGATACCATTGCGCTGTCGGTCACGCCCGCCTACCTGGTCAAGATCGGCCTGCTCGACAAGGTGCCGGATAATTCGAAGGACATCGGCTTACTGCTGGCGAAAGCGCTGGAGAAGGTGGCGTTCCTGCCCTTCGGACTGGTGATCGACCAGTGGCGCTGGAAGGTTTTCTCGGGCGAGATCCCACCGGAAAAGTACAACCAGGCGTGGTGGGATTTGCGCCGCAAGTACGAGGGCGTGGCGCCGCCGGTGACGCGCAGCGAGGCGGACTTCGACCCGGGCGCCAAGTATCACGTCGCCGCCAATGTCCCCTACATGCGCTATTTCCTGGCGGACATCCTGCAATTCCAATTTCACCGCGCGCTGTCGCAGATCGCCGGCTGTAAGGAGCCGCTGAACCGCTGCTCCATTTACGACAACAAAGAGGCCGGCCGCCGCTTCAACGCCATGCTGGAGATGGGGCTGAGCCGTCCGTGGCCGCAAGCGCTGGCTGCGCTCACTGGCCAATCGCAGATGGATGCCACCGCAATCCGCGATTACTTCGCGCCGCTGCAGAAGTGGCTGGATGAGCAGAACAAGGGCAAGCCGGTGGGGTGGTAGCAGGTGGGGCAGGCGCTTTCGCCTGCCAACCGTGCCGCTGTGGGCTTCCGCCCACAGTTGGAGTTTTCACCTTTTCCCGAACAGGCCTTCTTGGTGGCGCAGTTTGAACAGTGGGGTGGGGCAGGCACTCCCGCCTGGACAGCGGAAGCGTTGGCCAGGGAATGGGGCGCGCCGACGGTGTCAGGCAAACCGAAGGCAACATGGCAGCGTGCGTGAACAACGCGAGCACGGTGCGGCCCTGCGGAATCGTAGACCCCACGCACGCATAGAAACTTCACGCGTGAGAACCGAGAGACCCGTGGTTTTCCGTCGACAGCGTGGGGCGGAGCGGTGTGAGAAGGCGATGAGCTATAAGACCCAGAGGCACGGCCAGGGGGAGTCGCACCGCGGCATGGTACCCACGAAGCGGTGGAACGCAGGCCAGGGAAGGGCCGAAGGAAATCGCGGAACGCGCCGCTCTACCTTCTGGCGAATAATTGAGAGAATATCAACCGTCTTCCGGGACTCAGTACCTTCAGAGCCTCCAGCAATGACCAAGAACATGCATCGCCGGCTGCCCTGCGCGGTCGCTGCCCTGACGATGGCGTTGTGCCTGTTAAGCACCATCGCCCGAGCGCAAGACACGCCCAACCCGGACTCTCAGGACCTGCCCAATATGGGCCAGCAGATCACGCCCCTGGCGCCCCTCGGTTCCCGTTTCGAGCCGATGAATCCGGATCTGACCACTAACCCGTCCTGGCTGGCCGGACAAGCCGTGACTACCGTGGTCAGTCCCGACCAGAAGACGTTGCTGGTTTTGTGCAGCGGGTTCAACGTCGTCTTCAATCCAGCGGCCCCGCCGACCTCCAGTCAGTTCGTGTTCATCTACGATATTTCGGCCAACCAGCCGGTGAAGAAGCAAGTCGTGCCGATTCCCAATACTTACAACGGCATTGTCTTCGATCCATCCGGCACGCACTTTTACGTGGCCGGCGGCGCGGACGACGACATTCACACCATTACGCTAGGGTCCAACGGAACTTGGGCCGAAGAACAGCCCGCCAGCCCGGCGCTCACCATGGGGCACACGGCGGGCAACGGCTTGGCAGTGGTGCAAGGAAGTACGGGACCGGTGAACTCGCAGGTTTCGGTGAAGCCTTGCGCGGCCGGCTTGGCCATTTCGAACGATGGCAAAACGCTGGTGGTGGCCAATTACTATAACGATTCGATCACTCTATTCAGCGGTGGCTACGGCAACTGGTCGAAGGGCACGGAACTCGATCTGCGCCCCGGCAAGAGCGATGCTACTCAAGCGGGCGTGCCGGGCGGCGAATATCCGTTTTGGGTGGTGGTAATGCCGCTCAGTCGCTGCTGTACGTCGTCGAGGACGAATCGGATACCGTTGATGTAATCGCCACCGCCACCAACTCGATCCTGGAGACGATTCCGGTCATCGCTCCGCCCGGCGTGCTGCCCACGGCCCTCGCAAACTATACCGGCGCGAACCCCGATAGCGCCACGCTGTCGCCGGATGGGAAGCAACTCTATGTGACCAACGGCAATCTGAATTCGATCGCCGTGGTGGCGCTGAGTGGAACCAATAGCGGCGACCAGGTAGCGGGACTGATTCCCACTGGCTGGTACCCCAACTCGGTGAGCTTCAGCGCCGATGGATCCTGGGTTTATGGGGTCAACGGAAAGTCGCCGACTGGTCCGAATACCGGCTTCTGCTATAGCGGCGGCGCGCCCTTTTACCCGAATTGCCTTCTGGCGAACGAATACAATCCCCAGTTGCTGAAGGCCGGTCTCCAGACCTTTCCACGCCCTACTAGCGCGCAACTTACCGCACTGACGGCGCAGGTCGCCGTGAACAACCGCTTTTCGAGCACGGAGAGCGCCAGCGACGCGGCGGTCATGGCGGCCGTGCGCGCGGGCGTCCAGCACGTTATCTTCATCCTCAAGGAAAACCGCACGTACGATCAGATTCTGGGAGACCTGGAAGTAGGCAATGGCGATCCCGATTTGACCGAGTTCGGGCAGGCGGTCACGCCCAATCTGCATAACCTGGCGTTGAACTTCGTCACGCTCGACAATTTCATGGTGACCGCCGAAGTCAGCAACGACGGCTGGCCGTGGAGCACTTCCGCGCGCGCCCCCGACGTGATCGAGCGCCAGTTTCCGGTGGCTTATGCGGCCGCCGTCGGCGTGCAACGCGGGCTCAGTGTCGACTCCGAGGGTTTGAATCGCAGCGTGAACGTGGCCTATGGCACGCTCGCCGAGCGCCAGTACGCCGATCCTTTTACGCCGAACGATCCGGATCTCCTGCCCGGCCAGACCGACGTAGCCGCGCCCGATGGACCCGGCAATGAAATCAACACCGGCTATTTGTGGGACGCCGCGTTGCGCGCCAATCTTACGGTGCGCAACTACGGCTTTTTTATCGACGGCACGCGCTATAACACCACAACCAATACGATTCCCCTGGTCGAAAACCCGGCGGCGGACGGCATCGTAGTGGCGTATCCCGCGAATGTCGCGCTGGCCCCGCGCACCGATCCGTACTTCCGCGGATTCGACAACGCCTACCCGGATTATTACCGGTACGCGGAGTGGGCCCGGGAGTTCGAGAACAACTACTTCGTGCCCGCCTGCCGCCCGCCGGAGCCGCGCAAGCCAGCCTCCGCACCCGAAGCCCTGCCGTGCGCCGCGCATGGCAAAACCGCGCCGCGCAGCACGGGCATGCCTTCCTTGAGCCTAGTTCGTTTCATGCACGATCACACTGGCAGTTTCAGCGCCGCCATCGATGGCGTGAATACTCCGGAACTGCAGGTGGCCGATAACGACTACGCGGTCGGCATGTTAGTGCAGGAGATAGCCAATAGCCAATATGCGAACAACACGCTGATTTTCGTGGTGGAGGACGATGCGCAAGATGGCGGCGACCATGTCGACTCGCACCGCAGCGTGGCATTTGTCGCGGGAGCCTTCGTGAAGCAGGGAGTCGTGATCTCGACGCCGTATAACACTCTCAATTTCGTGCGCACTATGGAAGAGGTTTTGGGTCTGCCGCCGATGAATCTGAACGACGCCCTAGCCCAGCCCATGGCCGATATCTTCAACACCACGCCCAGCAAGTGGAGCTTCACCGCCACTCCCTCGGCGCTTCTGTATGCTCCTGGTGTATCGCTGCCGCTGCCGCCGCACCCGACGGGCTTAGTCGTGCCCAAGCCGTCGCACGATGCAGCCTATTGGGCGCGGGCCACCGCGGGCATGGATTTCACGTCGGAAGATCGCGTCGATCCCCAAAGCTTCAACCGCCTCCTGTGGAGAGGCCTGATGGGCGCTAAGCCTTATCCCGCCATGCCGAGTGGAAAGGATCTGCGCCACAATCGCGCCACGCTACTGGCGCGTTACCGGCAGTCCCTCAAGGAAGAGGGGCGCGGTAACTGACCGGCCGCGCGGGCGATGCGTGGAATCGTGCGGACATTACGACGATAGCCTTAAGCGAACGCCACCTCGCAGGGTTCAGCCGGATAAGATGCAGACATCGGCGCGGTCAGAACACCTCTAAGCAAGCGGCATATGAGGCGGCCATTTCGTTTCTGCGGGGCAGGCGCTTTCACCTGCCAACTGTGCCGCTATTCAGCCGCCTTTGCGGCCAGTGTGTCGATCACTGCGATGTTCGCCGCAAGATCGGCTGTCAGGTTGTGTCGCTGCCTGAGGAACTCGACGCTGTTGTAGGTGACCCAAGCCTTGCCCGCGGAATCTTCCCAAACCAGAATTTTCATGGGAAGGTCGAGCGCGGTGGTTGGGGACGCCAGCATCAGGGGAGTGCCGGCCTTCGGGCTGCCGAAGATTACGAGCTTGGTGTTGCGCATCGGCATGCCGGCCTTTTGCGCCTCGCCGCTGTGATCGATCACCGCGAAGATCTTCACTCCCTTGCTGTCAAGGATGGCCTTCAGTTTCCCGACCGTGGCATCTACGTCGTGGGTGCTTGGAATGGAAATGATTCCGTTGCTGGAGGCTTCTGGCATGGTGTACCCTCCTTAAAGATATTCTACGCTGGGGCCGCGCAACCAAACGGGAGCGCCTTCGTCCAAGCAAAGCATGGACCAACACATGGCCGTCGATGGATCTCCACTAGCGCCCGAATCCATACGGATGATGGAGTATCTCAAGACTCGCGCCGCGGAACTGAGCGCCGCCGCGATTCGCCAGCGGATACGCGCGGCTGCACAGGAGTTGGAGGACGCCGTCGCGTCGGTCAACGCATCCGAGGCGCGGCTCCGTCCGTTCGCCGGGAAATGGACCGTTGCGGAGGTGGTCGATCATATCGCGCAGACGCAGGTTCGTGGCACGGAGGAGCTGCGGCATCTGCTTGCCGGCCGGCGTCCGCCGCTGCCGCCGGTCTATGAAGCGCTGCGGTCGGGCGCAGGGCAGTGGGCGCCCTGGGATCTGCTCGTAGAAGAGCTACGCGCCGCTAACCAGGCGATGGTGGAATTACTGGAAAGCGCTTCCGACGAAGCACCCTCTTCGCAGGCACCGACTGTCAGAACGGTCGTGGTGGCGCTGCGGAAACTGGAAGACGGGCGCACTGAACCGCAGATCTTTTTCGCTGAGCTTGGATGGAAAGAATATGCGTTGCTCCAGAGGCTGCACCTGCTCGACCACCGCAGGCAGGTCAACAGCCTGAAACCACAGATGCACACAGATAAACACAGATAGAAGCGGGTTCTTTATCGGTGTGCATCTGTGTCCATCTGTGGTTCCATTTTTCTGGTCGGTTACTGGATGATGCGGCAGCGGGCGGTCTGCCCTCCTACGTTCAGTTCGATCTCGCCGGCGGTGGGGTGCGTGAGGGTAAGCTCCACCGTTTTCCGTTCGCCTGGCCGGAGGGAAATCCGTTCGAATCCTTGCAGCTCGCGCACCACCCCCGGATACTTCGCGTACAACTGCACCACCTCCTCACCCGCTCGCTTGCCGGAGTTTTGCACTTCCACCGAGGCCTTGACCTGGCTGCCCGTGCGCGCCTCGGCCGGCGCGCGCAGATTCCTGTAAGAAAACGTTGTGTAACTCAGCCCATAGCCGAACGGGTACAGCGGCACACCCTCGAAGTAGCGGTAAGTCCGGCCCTTCATGCTGTATTCGTCAAAAGGCGGCAACTGATCTTCCGACTTATAGAAAGTCACCGGCAGCCGGCCCGCCGGATTGTAGTCGCCGAAGAGCACATCGGCGAGCGCCGCGCCACCGGCCTGGCCGGGATACCAAAGCTCGACAATGGCGGGCACGTGTTCGCGCGCCCAGTTCACGGCCACCGCGCTGCCATTCAGCAGCACCAGCACCACCGGTTTCCCGAGCGCCGACACGCGCTCGAGCAGCGCCTGCTGCGCGCGCGGGATGTCCAGGCGCACGCGATCGCCGCCGCTGAAGCCTTCCACTTTCACCCGCATCTCTTCGCCTTCCAGACGCGGCGAAAGTCCCAGGAACATCAGCACGACATCCGCCTGCCGCGCGATTTTCAACGCCTCATCTTCGTAACTCGCATGCGGCGGCGCCCAGACCAGGCGTATATCCGCATCGCCGTGCACTTCGTGAAAATCGACGCGGATGGGATACAGTTTGCCGGCCTGCAACTCCACGGTTTCCCACTCGTAAGCCCGCTCATGCACATTGTCGCGCTGCACGAGTCGCTTGCCATCCAAGTAGACTTCGTAGGCGTTCAGACCCGTGGCTCCCAACTGGTACTTGCCAGTTACCGGAGGCGCCAGGTAGCCGGTCCAGCGCACGCCGAAATTGTCATCGTCCATATCCGCGCGGGGCGCGCTGTCGCGCCAGTCGAAGTCGACTTGTGGATCGATTTGAGTGAACAATGGCCGCGGATTCGCCGGAATCACAGCCGCCTTGCGCATCGCTTGCGAGACGAAAGCCTGGCTGAAATACGCGCGGCCGTTGAAGTTGCTGGTCTTGAAATACTCCGCCTGAAGGCCCGTGCGGCGATCCGCGCCGTTCGATGTAAACAGCGCCGATTGCGGCACAGTTTCAAACAGCGGCATGCCCTCCGCAAGATCGGATCCTCTGGCGTAGAGCACCTTCGTGCCCGGCAACACCTTCTGCCGGATCCCCGCGAGCGGCGTCACAGGATGCGACGGCTCACCATTATAGTTGCCCAACATCACCTCGACGGAATCCGCATTCGGCCCAATCACCGCAATGGTCTTCACGCGCGGCGACAGCGGCAGAACCCCGCCCTCATTTTTCAACAGCACGATGGATTTCCGGGCTGCTTCCAGCGCCAGCGCGCCGTGCTCCGGGCTTTCATTCACGCTATAGGGGATGCGCGCCCACCGCACCATCTCCGGCGGATCGAACATGCCGAGTTTGAAGCGGGCCGTCATCAGGCGGCGCAGGGCTGTGTCCACGTCTTTCTCGGCGAGCACCCCTTGCCGCACGGCGGGTACGATGTTTTCATACTCCAGGCCGCAATCCAGATCCGTGCCGGCTTTCACGGCCATGGCCACGCCTTCGACCGCATTCTTCGCCGCTTTGTGCCACTGATAGATGTCTCCGATCGCGCCACAGTCGGAAACTACATAGCCGGGAAAGCCCCACTCCTTCCGGAGTATGTCCCCCAGCAGCCGCGGATTGGCGCAGGCGGGGAGGCCATCCACGCTGTTGTACGCGCACATCACAGAGAACGCGCCGCCCTCCTTCACCGCCGCCGCGAAGTGCGGCAGGTAACTATCGCGCAGATCAGTTTCAGAGACCCGCGCGTCGAAAACATGGCGCGTGGATTCCGGCCCACTGTGCACCGCGTAGTGCTTGGCCGTCGCGACGGTCTTCAGGTAGCGCGGATCGTCGCTTTCCAACCCGCGAATAAACTGAACCGCCATGCGCGCGGTAAGGTAGGGATCTTCGCCATAGGTCTCCATGCCGCGGCCCCAGCGCGGATCGCGGAACAGGTTGATGTTGGGGGTCCAGAACGTCAGACCCTGATAGATGCCGCGTTTGCCGCGCCGCACGAATTCATGATGCTTGGCGCGCGCTTCGTCGGAGATTGCCGTGGCCACGCGAAACAGCAGTCCCGTGTCCCACGTGGCGGCCATGCCAATGGGCTCCGGGAAAACGGTGGCGTGTCCCGCGCGGGCGACGCCGTGCAGGCACTCGTTCCACCAGTCGTAGGCTGGAACGCCCAGCCGCTCGATGGCTGGCGCGGCGCTCAGCAACTGGGCAGCTTTTTCTTCGAGAGTCATGCGCGAGAGCAGGTCGTCCACGCGCTTGGCGAGTGGCTGGTTGGGGTCCCTGTAAACCTGCGCGGCCAAGGGCAGGCATACGGCAAGGAGGAGAACCGGATGTGATTTGGGCATGTTCCTTATAGATGATAATGCACGGCGCCGCACATGCCTATCGGAACATCGGATACACTAAGGCTGAAATGAAACAAAGCCTTTTCGTCCTGATCGCGGCCGCGGCGCTGCTCGCGCCGGCCCTGTCGAAGAAAGACCAGCCGTTCGCCGGCCGCTGGGACCTCACCGTCACGACGCCGAAAGATACCTATCCTTCCTGGATGGAGTTCACCGAAACCGGTGGTCAGCCCGCCGTGCGACTCGTGGGACGCGTGGCCAGCGTTCACCCCGCCACGGATGTGAAGCTCGCTGGAGAGCACCTGACATTCACTACATCCGAGTGGTTCGAAGGAGAAATCAAAGTCACCTGGGACCTCACCGAGGCCGGCGGCAAACTCGCGGGCACCCAGCAGCGCGCCGATGGCGTCACGGGGCAAATCACCGGCGTGCCCGCGCCGGCGTTGCATCGCAAACCGCCCGCGGCGTGGGCTAAGCCGGAAACTCTGTTCGACGGAAAAGATCTATCGGGATGGGAGCCCGACGATCCCGCCAACAACCATTGGGCGGCGCTCGGCGGGGAGATGGTCAACCAGGCCGCCGGCGCCAATATCCGCACCACGCGGAAATTCGACGATTTCAAGCTGCACATCGAATACAACTGCCCGCAGGATGGCAACAGTGGCGTCTATCTACGCGGGCGGTATGAAGTCCAGGTCGAGTATGAGAAGCCCAGCGCCAATGACAAGTTTCACGCCATGGGTTCTATTTACGGCTTTCTTGCGCCGGCGGTTGAACTGCCCAAGCAACCGGGCCAGTGGGAGAGCTACGATGTGACGCTGGTCGGACGCACGGTAACCGTAGTGCGCGACGGCAAGACGACCATCGACGACAAGGAAATTCCCGGCATCACCGGCGGCGCGATCAACAGCCACGAGGGCGAACCCGGTCCGCTATATATACAGGGCGATCACACCGGCGGGATGAAGTACCGGAACATCACGATTTCCGTGCCGAAGCGCTAATGCTACCGTGCAGCAAAATGGTCTTGAGCCATAGTTGCGGGGCGGGCAATCTTGCCCGCAGCCGTCTTTCAGGCAGCTCGTTCGGGTCAAGCTCGAATTTCTCGCTCGGCCCTCGCCGGCTGAAAGCCGGCTTACAGCCAGGATTGGCTGCCCCACTTTGTCACACAGAAGTGCTGAGTTATGCCTCTTAAATTCACAACCTCGTACTCTGAAGAGTCCCTGGCGGCGTTCCGCTCCTTAAAGAAACTCGCCGAGGGCGCCATGGCGCAGGTGACCGAGGAACAGCTCTTCGCTACGTTGGACCCCGAGGCCAACTCGATCGCCATCATCGTCAAGCACATGGCAGGCAACATGCACTCCCGCTGGACGGATTTTCTGACCAGCGATGGCGAGAAGGCGGACCGCAATCGCGACAGCGAGTTTGAGAATCCGCCGGCAACGCGCGCGGCATTGATGGAGGTGTGGCAGGCGGGCTGGGATTGCGTCTTCAGGGCGCTTGAGCCGCTGACGGATGCGGATCTCAGCCGGCAGGTGACCATTCGCGGGGAAGCGCATTCGGTGATGCAGGCGATCACCCGGCAGATTGCGCATTACGCGTTGCACATCGGGCAGATCGTGCTGCTAGCCAAACATTTTCAGCACAGCCAGTGGAAGTCGCTGAGCATCCCGCGGGGGAAGTCGGCTGAGTTTACTCAGAGGGTTCAGGCGGAGGAAACGAGTCAGCGGTAAGAGGGGGCGAGCCTCGCTCGCCTGCGTCGGCAGGAGTGCCGGCGCGGCAGGCAGGAGTGCCTGCGCCACCCACGATCACTGCGGCGAAAAAGCCATCGCCAGGGTCGTTTCCGGGGACGCGCTGCGCGGTCTCGATCACCGCGTGCGAAGGCAGCGCCCATACCACGTCTTCGTTCTCTTCGCGCTCCAGCGAGCAGGTGGAGTAGACCAGCAATCCGTCTGGCGCCAGCGCGCGGCGCCCCTGCTCCAGCAAGGCCACCTGCCGCGCATGCAGATCCGCCAAATCGTCAGGCCGCAACCGCCACTTGATCTCCGGATTGCGAACCAGCGTGCCGGTGCCGGAGCAGGGGGCATCAATCAGGATGCGGTCGAACCGGCGGTTGAAAGGCAGCGGGCGAGTGCCATCCAGGACCACCAGATCGATGCCCAGAGTTTTGAGCGCTGCCAGGCGTCGCCCGTGGATGTCGCAGGCGATGGCGCGCACGCCCGAGGCGAGCGCCTGCGCAGTCTTGTTGCCGGGCGCGGCGCAGAGATCCAGAAACGTCAGGCCGGGCGCCAGGCGCAGCAGCGGCACGATCGACTGCGATCCGATGTCCTGTATGCGGCCAGTAGTCGCCTCCACGTAGGTCTCCGGCACGCGCAGGTTCGTCCGCGCGATGGCCGCGGCGGTTTCGGGACCGTATTGGCGATCCCAGCGTTCCAGCAGCCATTGCGGGTGCGAAAGCTCTGTGGCGCGGTCGGGCCACGCCACGGGATCGCGGTCAACCTTGCGCAGAACCGCATTGGCGAATCCGGCGGCGGAGCGTTTGCGGGCGCGCTTGATCAGTTCGACGCTTTCTGAAATCGCGGCATGCGGCGGGATGCGGTCGAGATACCGAAGCTGGTAGATGCCCATGCGCAGCGCCACGAGCACCGGCTCGTCGAGTCGCGCCACGGGCTTGCCGGAATAATGCGCAATCAGGTAGTCCAGTTGGGCCTGGTAGCGCAGCACGCCGAAGACGATCTCGGAAGCGAGCCCTGCATCGCGGGAATCAAGCCTGGTGGCGCGGGCGGCCAGAAGGTCGGAGGCGTAACCGCCGCGGCCGGTTGCCAGCAGGACTTCGAACGCCAGGGCGCGCGCGGGGGACACTATTTGAATGTAGCGCGGCGGTATGCGCCGGGCGAGCACAGCTCGCCTGCGCCGGCAGGAGTGCCAGCGCGGCAGGCAGGAGTGCCTGCGCCACCACTATAATCAGTAATAGTGGAACTGGAAAAGACACTGCTGCGCAAAGTCGGCGAGGCTATCCACCGTTTCAAGATGATCCGCGACGGCGACCGTGTGGCGGTGGCGCTTTCGGGCGGCAAGGATTCCGCGACGCTGCTGGAGGCCCTGCTGCTGCTCGCGGCGCGCGCGCCCATCGATTTCTCGGTGTGCGCGTTCACCGTGGAGCAAGGCAAGTTCCTGCGGCCCATCGAGCCTCTGGGCGAGTACCTGAAGCAGCGTGGCATCGCCTGGACTTACTTTCGCGATAAACCGTCGCTGCGGCTCCTGGAAGATCAGCCCGACCATGGCTGCGACCTTTGCAGCCGATACCGCCGCCGCGCGGTCTACGAGATCTGCTCCGCGCTGGGGGCCAACGTCATCGCCTTCGGGCACACCGCCGACGACTTTTGCGAAGCCCTGTTGCGCAACACTCTGTTCACCGGCCGCCTGAGTGCGCTGCCGCCCGTAACGCAATCGCGCGACCGGCAATTCCGGCTGATCCGGCCGCTGGTTTTCGTGACTGAGGAGATCACACGCGCTTATGCCGAGGCGCGCGGCGTGCCGATCATACCGTGCGGCTGCTCCCAGCGCGCCGGCGCCGTGCGGCGGTCGTTGCGCGGGCTGTTCGGTGAGTTGGAGAAGGAATATCCGCATTTGAAGGAGAACATGCTTTCCGCCATGGGCAATGTGGATACCAAGAGGCTGCTCGACCCGCGGCTGCTTGAGATGGAAAGCCCGGAGCCGTTTCCGATTTTGAGCGAATCCTGACCGCTCCGCCGCCGGGGGTGACAAGGCTAGACGTACCCTCGCAGAGTGCACAAGCTGCACATGAAAGTGCGGGACTTGCTTGAGCCGGCGTGCCGCTTTGTCCGGCCGTAGCGGTTCCAGCTATGCCGCGGGCGAGCCTGAATGCATGCTTAGCACCTTGCCGGCTGCTTGTTGTTCCCAATACTTCCGGCCTAGCTCATACCCCCGCCGGAACGGCTCGGAGTCCCAGACGTCCGGATACCACCACTTCAAGGCGTCAGTCTCCTCGTCGATCGATCTGCCGCGGCATTCGCGACGCAGGGCAGACTCAAAGCCGGTGCGATATGCGTCCTCGTCCAACTCGAAGTTGTGGCCCAAGGCGCGATAGTGTTCTTCTTCAGCACCGCGTATCCCAAGCCACCAGTCCTTACGCGCCGCATCGAGGCTCTCGGCACCGGCGTCCGCTAATAGCTTGTGTGCGCGCTGTTCTTCCGAATGATCACCGGCAAGTACCAGGACGACCGACCGCCCCTGCCGCAAGGCGTCTTCGTAGAAGAAGACTTCATCCGAAGGGACGCCCTCGTTGTTCTTGTCGTCGGCCGCGTTGCCCAGGGCGGCGCCGCCTACCGTGCCAACGGCTCCCAGCAAAGCCGCTCCGGCGAGGCCAAACGCCAATATCGGTCCAACGCCGGGAATAAGCAAGGTCGCGGCCATTCCCAATTCGAGCCCCCCAGCCACTCCCAGCGCGCCGCCCAGCATGCCTCCGATCGCGCCGCCGACGCCCGGCTGTTCGGTATCCGACGTCGGAACCGTATGGACCTCCTCTTCCGAGGAACCCGGAGATAACAGATTGACCTGATTCTCCGCGAATCCGGCGCGTCTCAACGCGACTGCGGCGTCTCGCGCCGTCTGATACAACCGGAAAACGCCAGCGACAGTTCTCATACTTGGGATCGTTGCACGTCGATCTCCAACATAGTCATGATGTCTTACCAGCTTCGAACCCGGCGCGCGAGCCAAATGTACAAATCATCACTCGCTGAAAAGCGGCCGCGTGCGCTCCGATACACTGCGGCTGCTCGCAGCGCGCCGGGGCCGTGCGGCGGTCTTGGCGCGGGTTGTTGCGAGTTGAGGAGCATGCTTTCCGCCATGGCAATGTGGATACAAAGAGGCTGCTCGATCCGCGGCTGCTCGATATGGAAAGCCCGGAGCCCTTTCCGATTTTAGGCGAATCCTGCGAAGGGCGTATTCGACCGGCGAACTGGATACCGCTCCGCACCTGGTGATTCCGCCACTCGCGGGCATGCCGGCCAAGAACATGGTGTTCCAGTTCGCGCTCACCATCCCCAGGAATCGTTCCAGTCGCCCGCACAATTTAGCGCCAATCCAGAGCTACTGACGCGGATTCGGTTTCGCCGGCGGATGCATTTGGCGGCTCGCGGAGATCCACGGAAGACAAATAGGCAGAATAGGAAATTGCAGGCCAATTAACAAACGTCACTTCAAAAATCGGTACCTTTGGTTGATTGTTTTAATAGTATAGGGTCTGCAATCCTTAGATCGTGCAACCTATAATCATCACCGTTATCTTAGGTGCGTGGGGCATCACGCTTTTCGCAGAGCTCCGGGGCGACAGCCGGCGGCGCAAAGTCGAATACCTTCGGAAGCTCAGCGAAAGCCTCGGCCTATCAGTGAAGTAGAATCCTTGCAGCGTTCTGCCGCCCGGCTGGGATGCGGAACCTGCTGTGGGCTGGATCGCAGAAGACCCGGCTGGGCTCCTTCTGTTGCGGGACTGTAGGGACCTTCCGCTATCCTTAGTGAACATGACATATCCTCCAGCCAGCGTATATGATTTTCCTATAACCTGTGCAAGCACGGCGTTGAGTCCCCACACAAGGCGGCGTCGCACCTCCCAGGTAGGCCGTGCTGCGAGACGCAAACAAGGAATAGTAAAGGAATAGTACATAGATCGGCCGTCGTGTTTACCATGAGTACACATGCGTGGGGGCTCTAGGTTGACTCTGTTGTGCCGGCGGCTAGCCATGCGATGGAGTTACGGGGACCTGGTGCTTTCTGCGCGGCGTGAAACGAGCCGAAACCCGGAGCTATCTCCGGCCGGAAGCAATTCCACCCTCACGCTGGTTAAGACCTTCCTGCTGGCGACTTGCGTCTGTATCGCCTATGAAGTCGCGAAGTACCTCCTGTTTCCGAACATAACATCGTGGAGGTCTCATAGCGCAACAGTCGTTCTCGTGGGCGTGGCGTCGACCGTCGCAGCCTGTTTTATGCTCCGCACCCGGCTGTCGGACTTCGAGCAGGTGCGGCGAGCGCAAGTGGAAAAGACCGGCTTGTCTCGGGCCATTGAACAGGCAGCGGAAGCCATCGTGATCACCGATGTCCATGCGAACATCCAATACGTAAACCCCGCATTCGTTGCGATGACCGGTTACCGCGCCGACGAGGTTATCGGCCAGAGTACCCGGCTTCTCAAATCTGGCCGGCAACACGCCGCATATTACAAGGACCTTTGGCGAACAATTGTGGCCGGCGAGGTGTGGCACGGCGAATTGATGAACCGCCGCAGGGACGGTAGCCATTATCTGGAGGAGATGACCATCACACCCGTTCGAGATACCCGGGGGGAAATCACTAATTACATCGCGATCAAACAGTACGTAACTGAACGCCGGGCAGCCGAAGAAGCCCGGCGATTTCTGGCATCCATTGTGGAGTCTTCCGAGGACGCCATTGTCGGCCGCACATTGGAAGGAACCATCGTGAGCTGGAATCGAGGTGCGGAAGCGATTTTCGGGTACGATGCCGGCGAGGTGGTCGGTAAGTCGGTGTCCATGCTCATCGCGCCGGAGCGAACGGACAACGCGCGCCAGGTTGCACAAGCTCTCGCACATGGCCGGAGCGCCAGGTTCGAGGGCGTGGGCCTGACGAAACACGGGAAGAGAATCGACATTTCCTTGTGCGTTTGCCCTATCAAGGATTCCCAGGGACAAGTGGCGGCTGCTTCGGCCATCATCCGCGACATTACCGCCAGCAAGCAGGCTGAACGGGCCAGGGACCTGCTGGCATCCATTGTGGAATCTTCCGACGACGCCATTATCGGCAAGACGTTGGATGGGACGATCGTCAGTTGGAACAAAGGGGCCGAGGCGCTTTATGGCTATCGTAGCGATGAGGTGCTCGGAAGATCCATCTCGATTCTGGCGCCGGACGATAACGCCGACGAAGTTCCGCTGATCCTGGACAAGATCAGAGGCGGCGAACTCGTTTCGCGTTTCGAGACCGTACGCGTCAGAAAAGACGGCACTCGAATCCACGTTTCGCTCACCGCGTCTCCGATCGAAAGCGGGCGAGGGGAGATCGTAGGTGCTTCCGTCATCGCCCGCGATATTACCGAGCGCGAGAGCGCCAAGCAGCTCGATCGTGGCCGGCGCGACATTGTCGAGTCGATCCTCCAGCGCCTCCCGATCGACCAGATCATGCGCAAGCTGATAGGCGTGGTGGAGAACCGGGCAGCGGGACTTGGGATGTCAATCTTGCTATCGGAAAACGGGAGGCTCTACCATCTAGCTTCTAACCTGCCTGGGGCAGTTGTGCAGGCAACCAACGGTATAGCGGCGCACCTGAACGAAGAAAGCACGGGAGATCGCGTGGCTTCTCCATGGAGAAGGGTTATCGGCGATCGGGAAACAGATGCTTTTTGGGTCGCGTTCCGCGACGCATCGCTTCAGGCCGGATATCCAGCGTGTTGGTCGGCGCCGATCCTTAGCGCCTCCGGAGACGTCCTGGGCGTTGTCGCCATCTGCCGTCAACATAGGGAGGACCTAACCGCCAACGATCAAAAGTTGATCGATATGACTGTGCAACTGGCCGCAGTTGCCATCGAGCAACGGCGGCTCCACGACCGGCTGTATTTTCAGGCTCATCACGACATTCTGACGGGTCTTCCGAATCGCTTCCTACTTCAGGATCGGTTAACACAGTGCGTGGCTCGGGCGCGCCGCGACGGCACGAGCTGCGCCGTGCTGCAAATCGACCTCGACCGCTTTAAGCTGATCAACGATTGCTTCGGGCATGCCACAGGAGACGCTCTGCTGAAGGCCGTGGCGCAGAGGCTCAGTAGCTGCGTTCGGCAAACCGATACGCTATCGCGCGTGGGCGGCGACGAATTCACGCTGGTTCTGACCGATCTGCAGAATGTCGAGGACGCCCACATGGTCGCCGAGCAACTGCTGGCTACCTTGCAGAAGCCGTTTGATATACCGGGCACCGAGATTTTTGTAACCTGCAGCATCGGCATCGCCATGTATCCACAAGAAGCGACGGAGGCCGCCACGTTATTGAAGAACGCGGATGCCGCCGTGTACCGCGCAAAAAACAACGGGAAGAACCAGTGGCACGGTTCCATTCCGGAAGCGGCGCAAGTGGGGAATCGGCTGGAACTGGAGAACTGCTTGCATCGAGCACTCGACCGGAACGAACTCGAGGTCTTCTATCAGCCGATATTTAACTCAGCCAGCGGGCGCCTTGCAAGCATGGAAGCGCTGCTCCGGTGGAGGCACCCCCGATTGGGTTTAGTGCCTCCCGGCCAATTCATTGGGATCGCCGAGGAAACTGGCTTGATTGTCCCGATCGGCAACTGGGTGATGAAACGGGCCTGCCGCGATGCCCGTGGATGGCAGGCGTCAAGCGACGCTGGGTGCAAGGTGTCGGTAAATGTCTCCGCTGTCCAATTCGCACGCAGCGACCTCGTCCAACTCGTGTCTTCCATACTCGCGGAAACCGATCTGGATCCTTCGCGGCTCGAACTTGAGGTGACGGAGAGTGCGGTCATGCGGAATATGGAGCTCTCGTGCCGCCAAATGGCAGCTTTACGCGCGCTTGGCGTCAGCATCGCGATTGACGATTTCGGGACGGGCTATTCCGCTCTTAGCTACTTGCAGCAACTGCCGGCTGACTATGTCAAGATCGACCAGTCATTCGTGCGCGAAATGTCGAGTGGAACCAGTCCCGCCCGGCTGGTGCAAGCCATCGTCAGAATGGCTCACGCCCTAGGGCTCAAGGTCACGGCAGAAGGGATCGAAACCCAAGCCCAACTGGCGGCCCTGCGACAATTTGGATGCGACCAGGTTCAAGGATTTCTCTTGGGTAGGCCAATGCCAGTTTTCGAAACCGTGCCTTCCTCCTATTTGGACCGCGCGGCGGATACCATCGCCCTGGTTGGCTGACGGCCGCCGCCAACATCAAGACGTCTCGCAAGATAGACTCCCGGGCTTGGACATGCTGTGGTTGGGAGCGATTGGTAGCGCCGAACTCTGGCCTGGTGGCGGCCGCTATCGGGAGCGCAAGCTCCGGGGCGGCTCCGCGTCTCGCCCGGGAGCCTTAGTTTCTCCATCCGGGCGACGTTCCCTCCAGCCGCGCGAGGTAAATGCCCCTCGGCTCGTCGTCGATCCGCAGGAATGACGGCGCGCCGTACTTCAATGTCGCACGCTCGGGTATGGGAATCTCTCCCAAGGGAGGATGCCCGCCCCGCCGTCGCGAACGGGCACGGACATCAGGCTATCGGCCGCAAAACGGAAGGCGTGCCGGTGGAGTACCACGCCTGTCTGACAGGAGCGGGATCCGATTTTCGGTGCAACACCAGCGACCGCAGGTTTGGAATGGGCGCGCCGTTTGGGCGGCTGGACGTTTCGCCCTGTCCCGCCGTCAGGTTCTTCAAGGCAAACAGCGCCAGCTCAAAGCGGTCTTTCACCCCCACTTTCTCGAACAGCCGGGAGAGATAGACCTTAACCGTGCCCTCGGTGATATGCAGCTCGAAGGCGATTTCTTTGTTCTTCAAACCGTGCGACAACAGGGTGATGAGCTGCCCTTCCCGCCGGCTCAGCGTCACACGCTGGGACGACAGGAAACTGTCGGTGAGCGCCTTCTCGAACCAGAGATCCCCATCGTCCACCTTCTGCAGGCATTTTACCTGCATCTCCGCGGGCAGACTCTTGCGTAGGATACCGCGCACACCCAAGCCCATGGCCTGGAAGGCCAGTTCGGTGGAGATGGAGTTCACCCATAGAACCAGCTTCGATTCCCGCATCACGCGTTTGATGTCGCTGAGCGCGCCGAAGGTCACTTCAGGCGTCATATCCAGCACCAGGATATCCGGAGGGTCTTCTTCCAGACGGTCCAGCAACTCCGGCAACGCGGAAAACGATCCTGCCAATTGGAACCGGCCCGTCGCGTTCAGAACCGCTTCCAGTCCCTTGGCCAGGATGGGTTGATCGCTATATAAATAGATCCGTTTCATACAATCTCCCGGCCTTGCGGTCGGGAAAGTGAAATTGGCTTGATTAGACATCATGGGTGGATATTAGGCATTTAGCTGGCCATCTAGGAAAAATCTGAGAGATTTTGGGGGCGACAGCCACTATTTTCACGCTATATCACTGGTGACGAATTGGTTATCAGCCTGGCGAGCATGGGGCGCGGTGCGGCTAGCCGTGCGCCTAACGGAGGCTCGAATCACCCTGCGAACCGGCAACTGGGTCAGGTCGCGCACCCGTGGTTGGGTTCCTTGCACAGTTTGGCCCGCTATCCGAGCAAAAAGGCTCGCCGAGGGGCTGTGGCCCAGCCTGCAAATCAAGGCGAAACCTTGCCGGCAATGTCCGAGCCGCCTTTGATGTCCACGCCACCTTTAAAATAAGCGCCTTCCTCGATTACGATGCGCGCCGTTTTAATATTGCCGGTGAGCGTGGCGTCTTTGCGGATCTCGACCTTGTCCTGGGCGTTGACATCGCCCTGCACGGTCCCCAGAATCACGACGGTAGCGGCACGGATTACGCCGGTCTTGATCGTCCCGTGAGGGCCTACCGTGAGTTTGTGAGCAGGCAGCTCGATTCTACCTTCCAGAGCGCCATCGACGTAGAGGTCTTCGTTGCTGAAAACCTCACCCTTGATCGTTACGGCTTTTCCAATATTGGCGGGTTCGTTTGCGATATTCGCCACAGAATTCCATCCTCCTCGATTTGAAGAAGCTGGCGCAGTGGCGGCATGGGGACCAGTGTATAACAATTAAGCAGGTCTTCGGGGGGCGCGCGAAACTACCCCACCGGCTTTCCCCA
The DNA here is from genome assembly GCA_049514955.1 of Bryobacteraceae bacterium. Taxonomy (GTDB): domain Bacteria; phylum Acidobacteriota; class Terriglobia; order Bryobacterales; family Bryobacteraceae; genus Bog-159. Next base: position 20,476 of record JBEKUO010000057.1, read on the forward strand.
ATCCACGTTCCTCCGCAAATGCGCCTTCAGCACTTTCCCGCCGGGATTCCGGGCCAGCGGCTCCTGCCGCATCACCAGGTACTCCGGGACTTTGAAGTCGGCCAGCCGCTCGCGCGCGAATGCCAGTATGGCGCCCGCATCCGTTTTGGCGCCGGGGCGGACCACGATGACCGCGCCTACTTTTTCGCCCATCATCTCGTCGGGCACGCCCACCACCGCCACTTCAAACACGGCCGGGTGCGCGGCCAGCGCGCTCTCCACTTCCACGCAATAGACGTTCTCGCCGCCGCGGTTGATCATGTCCTTCTTGCGGTCGACGATTTGCACGAAGCCTTCCGCATCGATGCGCGCCAGGTCGCCCGTGTGCAGCCAGCCATCCACGAAAGTTTGAGCCGTAGCTTCAG
>JBEKUO010000058.1:0-17384 GCA_049514955.1 Bryobacteraceae bacterium
GTGGGGAAGCCTGCCGAGACGGTATTCCCGAGCACGTACGCCGATGCCGAGGCATCCATGGCGATTGCCGCTGGGCGCGCCTGGCTGCCACCGCCCAGATAAGTGGCGTAATCGAAAGTGCCGTCCGTTTTCAGCCGCAAGGCGAACGCCCGAAAGCCATGCCCGGCTACAGGGGACGTTTGCTGCGCAGCGCCCGGCGTAGTGGCCAGGTCGGGTGCAGTGGTCCATCCGGTCGCGTAGGCGCGGCCCGCGGCATCCACCGCAATACCTGCAATTGAAGCATTGGCCGAAATTGTAGTTTTGTACATCGGCGTTTTGCCGTCAGTATTCCACTTCTCGACGAAATTGCCGCCGGCCAGGTAAACATTCCCGGCCGGATCCACCGCAATTGCCGAAGCCGAAGGATCGACAAGGCTCCAATAAACCGTGTCGCCGGCGGGCGAAAGTTTCATCAGCAGCGGCGTCATTCCGGTTTCCGAACTGAAGCCGCCAACCAGCACGTACACGTACCCAGATGAGTCCGTACCCATCGACAAGGGGGTAATGCTTGCGGACATCTGGTCCAGCCTATTCGGAATGCGCACGGAGTAATCGATCCCGAGCAGGAAGCTCTGAGCCGCCGCCAGCGACGTGGTGGCGGTGAGAAGAACGAGCGTGAGAAACGCTTTGGGCATGATATGCGCTCCATGCAGGACAAATCACCGCACGGAGCCTCCTCTCGTAGTTGACCTCTGGACGCGCGGTTGTGTCAAGCCGAATGGTACCGCAGTGGCCCAAGACCCCGCGGTCTCCCAAGGCTTGGGTAGCTCACGACGGCGGCGTTATGTGGGCCGACGCGGGCGTTCGTCCTAACCCCACCGATCCAGATAGTGCGCAGCACTCGTTTCCGGCGCCCCTGCCAGCGTCCAAAAAGCCAAAACACATATGCGACGACCAGTCCAAAGCTGAGGCCCACAGTCTCTCGTCCCAACCAAACGATGTTGAACGCAACGGCGGTAACGATCAGGATCCCTGCGAGGAGGCGGTGGCGAAGGCCAAGGTGATCCGCGATGGCAGACCTGAGGATCGCGGGTCTCCTACGCCGGATAACGCCCTTCGATGTAGCTGCTCAACTGGTCGATGGTATGCGCCTGCGCCGAGATAATGGACTTCACCAGGTCTCCGATCGAAATCATCCCCACAAGTTCGTCTCCGTCCATCACAGGCAGGTGGCGTACGCGATGCGCCGTGCTCAATCGCATGCAGTCCTCCACATTGTGATCGAGCGTAACCGTGATCACGGAGCTGGTCATGATCTCGCGGACCGCGGTTTCGTGGGAGTGCTTTCCCTTCAAAATGACTTTCCGCGCATAGTCCCGTTCGGAGAGGATGCCGGCCAGTTTGCCCTCTGAAAGCACCAGCAGCGCCCCTACACCCTTTTCGGCCATCATGGCCACGGCTTGGTAAACGGTAGCGTCCGGAGGCAGCCAGAAGAGCTCGGTTCCCTTGTGTCTCAGCATGGTACGGACAGTTTCCATGGTCGGTGGGTCCCCCTTAGTCTGAATAATCTTTCAGTATGCCGGCCCGTGTCAACCGTTATTTGTTCTCAGCCTACCTTTTTTGACGGTTTCTTTTTTTTCGCGGTGGCCTGTTCCAGGCGGGCTTCGAGTTCCTCAACGCGTTGCCGCAGCGCTTCGATCTCTCCGGCTGGGCCGGTTTGCGGCTGCGAGGTGAACAGGTTCCGCACCAAATCCAGCGGACGGGTTTGCAGGGCGCTCTGGGCTTTCTGGTACATATCGGTGACGGTCGTGAGATACCAGGTCAGGAATTCGTGCGTGGCGCGGTCGGACGCCACGATCAACTTGCGCAGCAATTCCAGGGGCAGACCGGACTCGTGACCCTTGGCGTCCTCCATGATGATCTGCGTGAGGATCACGCGGGTGAGGTCCTGGCCGGTACGGGCATCCACCACCTGCACTTCCGTGCCTTCGCGTACCATGCGGGCTACATCGTCCAGGTTGACGTAGCGGCTGGCGCCGGTATCGTAGAGGCGCCGGTTCTCGTATTTCTTGATGACCGCCTTGGGCTCCGCCATAATCGGATAATATCGCCTTAAAGTCCTTGACAGCCGGGGGCCGTAGGACTATACTCAACGTGGATGCTGCAATGCAGCATTACAAGGAGCATATCATGGAGAACAATGGAAAGTCTACTGTCGGGGCCAAGATGAATGGGGCAGCGTCCACGCTGGCTCACTGGGCCCGGCAGGGTTTGGAGAGTTTCGTCGCTACACAGAAGATTCTGTTGGATTTGACCGCACAACAGAATTCTCTGGCGCTGGGTTTCGTGCGGGAACGGGTGAACTTCTCGCCGCTCCGCCCGCTGACGGGAATGGTGGACTTGGCCGGGCAGGCCATGGCTAACTTTGTCGCGGCGCAAAAGATTCTGTTGGACCTCGCCGCCGAGGAAAACGCCCTGATGCTCTACGGCGTCAGAGATGGGCTGGGTCTCACCGGGACGGCCGCAGCCATGACCGACGCCATGCGCGAAGGCGTGCAGGAGTTTGTCCACATGCAGAAGAAGTACCTGGACATGGTGGGAAAGCAGAGCCAAGCCGCCGTAGCGGTCATCACGGAAGGCAAGCCTTTTGAGGGCAAGAACCTGGCCGAGATCACGCGCGAGAGCGTGGAGAATTTCGTGCATACCCAGAAGAAGTTCTTGGATCTGGTCACGGAAGTCACGCATGCCGAAACCAACGGCAAGAAGGGCCCCAAGGCGCATAAGCCGGAAGCACGCAAGAAAATAGCCGAACTGGCAAAGCAAGGCATGGAAAAATTCGTGGAATCGCAGAAGGAACTGTTGGACCTGGCCACGAAACAGATTGAGGGTACTATGAAGACCACTCAGGAAATGATCCGGCCTTCACCCGAGCCCTCGACGACCCTGGGAGATTTTGCGCGCCGCGGTGTGGAGAATTTCATCAACGCGCAAAAGTCGCTCCTGGATGTGGCAGCGAAGCCCTTCATGCCTCCTCCGCCACACGTGCCGGCACATGCGCACGCGGCCGGACGCCGAAAGTAAGCGGCGCCGGAAGCGCCACCCGCTGGCGGGCGGACCAGCGCGGCCGCAGTGTACGCCGGTTGCTGGGCAGACGGCAGGACCGTCTGCCCAGCCACACCAATAGGCTCGCACGATACGGTGACAAGTCCGCTCCGTGACAATCGCGGCTCCGATCGCCGCCATGTGCCTGATTCAGAGCCGCGATTCAGAGCCGCCACCGTCAGGGAGCGGTTCTCGCGCGAGTGTCCATCCCATTAGGACAAACTCAAGGTACCGTGCGATAAGCTACGTTTGACTTCAAATCGGTTACACTAGGAGACTGCATGGCGGGTAACCGGTACTCCGTCCACGAGCGCAAAGAAGCCGAAGTCTCCATGTGGCAGGAACTTCTGGTCGGCTTCGAGTTGGTTCAGCTACGGCTATCCTCCATTTTCTACGGACTGGGCGTGCCGCAGGGGCATGGCGAAGCCGTGATTTTGATTCCCGGCTTCCTGGGCACGGATACCTACCTTGGAGAGATGTTTTCCTGGTTGCGCACCATCGGCTACCGCTCTTATTTTTCGGGCATTGGCTGGAACGCGGAATGCCCTAATTTGCTGATCCGGAAGCGGCTGAATGAGACGGTGAAGCGCGCCTATACCGCCACCGGCTGCAAGGTGCATCTGGTGGGCCACAGCCTGGGAGGCATCATCGCCCGCTCGGTGGCCGCGCAGAGGCCGGACCAGGTCGCTTCCGTGACAACTTTGGGATCCCCTTTCCGCGGGCCGGTGGCCCACTCCAACGTGCTGCGCGCCAGCGATGCCATCCGCAACCGCATCCTCCGCGAGCATGCCGGCCGCGTGCTGCCTGGCTGTTACACCGAGGAGTGCACCTGTGAATTCGTTGCGTCGCTGAAGGACGAATTCCCGGTGGACGTGGCGCAAACCGCCGTCTACACCAAGACCGACGGCATCGTGGACTGGCGATTCTGCATCACCGGCGACCCCGATATCGATTGCGAGGTGGCCGGCACGCACGTGGGCCTGGTGTTCAACCCGGTGGTCTATCGCGTTCTGGCGGATCGCCTGGCGCTGCTTCAGAACCATCACGCGCGTAGTGCGTGACTTTCTCCGCTGCAGTTTTCCGCACCTCCACCGTGTAGGGAGGCCTGAACACGGCGCCGAGTTGCGCTTCGGGCGTATTTTTGGGCATCAGGCGGAAGAGGAACGTCAGCTTCACGTCGTGAGACGCCGGCTGTGCTGGGAAGCGCCACAGGCGGGCAGCCTCCAGGCTCGCTTGGCGGAGCATCGCGTGCCCTTCGGCGACGGCCGCGCTCACTACCGTGCCCGCTTCCGATACGCGGGCCTCGACGGTCACGATGCCAGCGATACCGCCTTCGACGGCCGGGCTTGGGTAGGCAGGCGCTACCGCCTCCTGTTGCGCCGGACAGGTGAACGCAAGCAGAACCAGTATTGCAAAGCATCGTGGCGCAAGCTTCAGCTTGCCGCGGCGAACTTCAGTTCGCCGTCCCGCTGTAATCCGAACCTTGGCCATTCTTGTCACTCTCTTGTCAGAAATCGCTCCAAAACTTCCAAATACTCCCCCGCGCGGCTGAAAGCCGGAGCGTGTCCGGCGCCGTGGAACGTGTGAACCGGGGCTTGCGGGTACGTATCGCGCAGCGCTTTCCGCCGCGCCGGATTGAAAATATCGTTATCGGACTCGATAACGAAGACTTTTCCGGGCCAACCCGCCAGATCGTCCGGAGCGAAACGGTAGCGCTCATGATATTCGAGCTGTATCCGCAGGTTCGCCAGCACGTCTGCCTTGCCCAGTCGGGTCGTGAACAACTCCCTGCAGTACACCCGCCAAAACGGCAACTCGCCGGCCGGCGCGCCCAGCAATTTGATAATGCTCTTGGCGAGCGGCGCCCGCAGCACAGGCCAGGGAATCGCCCCCAGGATCGCGTTTACGATCTTCCGCGTCCGAATCAGGTTCGCCTGTGGCACGCCCGTGTTGGATAGAATCAGCCGCTCGACTTTGTCCGGATGCCGTCGCACCAGGCATTGCGCCACCGCCCCGCCGAAAGAGGCCCCCAATACGGTGACGAGCGCGCATCCATCCGCCTCCAGGATCGCGGCGATTCCATCCGCCAAAGTAGCCAGAGTCTGCACCCGCGGGTAAGCCGGATACACCACGCGGTAGCGCTGGGCGAGCGTGCCGGCAAGATCGAAACCCATGTCGTTTACCAGCTCGCCGCCAGGCGGCATCAGCAGCGTGCGCGGGCCTGCTCCGCAGACTCTGTAGCTCCATGCGATGCCGGCAACGGTCAGCGATTTATTGGGGTAGCTCGCGCGGAATGCGCGCAGCCTCTCTTCCTGGTTCATGGCCTGTGGGATCGTCCAGATGCTATTCTCTCAGATCACAAGTGAACGACACGCAACTCCAATTGAGAAACCTGCTCCGCGGCGACATCGCCGGCTTTGTGGTCAGCTTGATCGTTCTTTTCGTGGGCTTGGCCGCGCTGGTGGTGCAGCTCTTGCGCCTCAAGTCGAAGAACCGGAGCCTGCTGTGGTTTGGGCTTTTCGCCGCCTTATATGGGCTGCGCTCGATCGCCAGGCATGCGATCACCCAGGCGCTCTTCGACGCGCCAACTTCCTTTTGGAATTACCTCGACAGCGTCATCACCAACGTGATCATCACTCCGGCGCTCTTGTTTTTTGAAGAGGTTTACGGCAAGGGCTGGAGGTCCAGCCTGCGATGGCTATTATGGATTCAGGCGGCCTGGGGCGCCGCCGCCATCGTCATCGACTTTGCCGCCGCGAAACCCTGGACCACGCCGGATCCCGCCAACCTCTTACTCGTTGCCCTCCCCATCATTTTCATTGCCGGATATGCTTATGGCTATCGTCCGCCACAATCCACCGGGGCGACCATCATCTTCACAGGCGGCGCGATCTTCATATTCACCGTGATCTATGAACACCTCGTGGGCGCCAACCTGGTGCCCTGGCGTTTCCACCTCGAGACATTCGGGTTTCTGGCCAATCTCGTTTGCCTGGGGTACGTCGCTGTCCGCCAGTTCGTCGGCAATGAGCAAGAACTGGTAGCGATTGGCGAAGAGATGAAATCCGCCAGGCGGATTCAGGCGTCCATCCTGCCCCAGGGCGTGCCCAAAGTACCCGGATTGCGGATCGCCGTTCGCTACATTCCCATGACGGCGGTAGCGGGCGACTTCTACGATTTCCTGCTGGCTGGGCCGGGGAGTGTGGGCATTCTGGTAGCGGACGTGATCGGGCACGGGGTCCCGGCCGCCTTGGTTGCTTCGATGGTCAAAGTGGCCATCTCTTCGCAGGCCGATCGCGCGGCCGATCCCGCGCGCGTGATCTCGGCGCTCAACCAGGTGATGTCGCGCCAAGTGCAAGGCCAGTTCATCACAGCCGGCTATCTTTTCGTGGACCTGGAGAGCCGCACCGCACTCTACGCCGCCGCCGGACATCCGCCTCTGTTGCAGTGGCGCCAGCGGGAGCGATGCGTGCGCGAGTTCCGCGAGAACGGACTGTTGATGGGCGTGCGGCCCACCGAGCGGTATACGAACATGCCCATCGAATTAGAGCCGGGCGACCGGCTCTTGCTCTATACCGACGGGATACCGGAAGCCTCCAACGCCGCCGGAGAATTCTTCGGCGACGACCGGCTGAAGGAATTCATCGCAGCGCAGGAGGGTCTCGACGCGGATGCCTTCGCGGACGCGCTGCTGGCCAAGCTGGCGGCCTGGTCGGGATCTCGCAGCCAGCAAACCGACGACGTAACGCTGGTAGTGGTGGACGTGGCGCAGGCACTCCTGCCCGCGCAAATCCGCCTTTAATTACTCAAACCTTCTCCGGCACCACAAAAGGCGCGCGATAATTTCGAGTCAACATCCGGTCCGCTTCCTCATTACCCACAAAACGCTCCGTAGCAGGATCAAACGACAGTTGCCGCCCCAACCGGTACGAAATATTACCCAAATGCGCCAGAGACGATGCCAGGTGCGCCGTCTCCACCGGCCCATTCTGGTCGCTGGTCTTACGGCTTTCCACCGCCTTTAAAAAGTTGGCGTAATGGCTGCCGCCCGCGTTGCCCTTAGGACCAGGCTCGCGCTTCTCCCCAAGAAAAACCTCGTACGAGCTATAACCATTGATAGCCATAAACCCTTCCGAGCCATAAAAAATGTTCCCCACGCCGACCCCGCCCTCCGTATTCGTAAACCAGGGCCGCACCTCGAACTGGATGATCTTCTTCTGTTCCGGGTAGTGATAGACCGACGTCTGCGTCTCGGGAGTCTCTTTATCGTCGTCCCACAGGAACTTGCCTCCCATGGAAGTGACACGGTTAGGCAGGCCGACTCCCAAGCCCCACATACACATGTCCGTCTCGTGGATACCCTGATTGCCCACGTCGCCGTTCCCATAATCCCAGTGCCAGTGCCAGTTGTAATGCACCAGCGCGCGTGTGAAGGCGCGCTCCTGCGCCGGACCTTGCCAGATGTCCCAGTTGAGGTTGGCAGGCGTGGGCTCGTCGCCCTTGTGGCCCACCGAAGGCCGTATCCGAAAGACCAGGCCGCGCGCCATGTAGACCTTCCCGATGACGCCCTTGTTAAGCAACTGAACAGCCTCCTGGATGGCCGTCGAACTGCGCAGTTGCACACCGTGCTGGACAATGCGGTTGTAGCGATGCGCGGCCTCGATCAGCTTCCGGCCTTCGTAGATGTTGTGCGCCCCGGGCTTTTCGACATAGACGTCCTTACCAGCCTGGCAGGCCCAAATGGCGGCCAGCGCATGCCAGTGGTTGGGTGTGGCGATACTCACCGCATCGATTTCCTTGCTCTCGAAAACCTTGCGCAGGTCCGCCTCGGTTTTGACTTTGCGGTGGTATTTGGTCTCGAACTGCTCGGCGCGCGCGGCCAGCACGTTGCTGTCCGGATCGCAGAGCATCACCACTTCGGCGTTAGGCTGCGCCTGGAAATTGGAGATGTGATCCTGGCCGCGGCCGTTCACGCCCAGCACCGCCACGCGAATGCGACTGTTCGCCGAGGCCTTGCCGGCTATCAGAGAAACGGCGACTCCGCCGGCGCCCAGCACGAAGCTTCTTCGACTGTTCATGACAACCCTCTGTGGAGAATTCTAACACCGTGGGCCGGCGCGGAATCGCCGTAGGCGGCACTGCTATGATGAGTGCATCAGCCGGGAAACAGCGTGGAACGAGAGGAGATCCTTCTCAAGTTACGTGAAAGGATTGTGGCCTTCGCGGCATCTCATACTACGGGGGATATTGCCGAAGACCTGGCGCAAGAGGTGTTGATTCTCTTGCATGAGAAGTACGCCCACGTGGACCGCCTGGAGGAGCTGGTCCCACTTTCTCTCCAGATCGCGAGGTTCAAGATCATGAGCCTGCGCCGGAAATCGCAACGCCACGGGGAGTACACGCAAGTTTCCATCGCCGATATCCAGTTGCCCGACCTGCAAGCGGATCCGGCGGCCCTGGTCGAGCGCAAGCTGATGCTGGAGCGGCTGACCCGTGCCGTGGCGCAACTGGGTTCGCGCTGCCGCGAGTTGCTGCGCCTCAAATTGCAGGGGAAAGATTTCGGCGAGATCCAGAAAAGTATGGGCGCGCAGTCGATCAACACCGTTTACACCTGGGACCACCGCTGCCGGAAGCAGTTGCTGGAGCTGATGGGCGGGGACTGGGAGGCGGAGAAGAAATGAGCCGCGAAGAGATCCAAAAACTGCTGGGCGGCTACGCTACCGATACTCTCAGCGAAACGGAGCGGCGCGCGCTTTTCGAGGCTGCGCTCGAAGATCAGGAACTGTTCGATGCACTCGCCAAGGAACAGGCGCTGCGGGATGTGTTGCAGGATCCGCTGGCGCGCCGGCAATTGATTGCGGCACTCGAGCCGTCGCAGGAACCATTGCGGACGCGCGCCTGGCGCTGGCTGCGCCAACCGGCAGGTTTGGCGGTTGCGGCAAGTCTGGCGACTCTGTTGATCGTGACCGGTGTAGTGTGGCGGCGGTTAAATCCTCCCGTGAGGCGTGAGGTGCTCGTTGCCCAGGTAAAGGCCCCAGCGCCGGCAGCGCCGCCCGAGCCCACTCAAGCCCCGGTGAAAGAGTTCCAACCGCCGGTGCCAAAACGTAAGCTGTCTAAACCAGCGCCGCTGCCGGAGCCTCCCGTTCTCTCCGCGCAGGAAGAGATGAAGAAGGCATTGTCTCCGGCCGCTCCTCCCGCGCCGCAGCCGGCCTCCGCCGATACAATCTCAGCGGAGGCTCGCGTGGTGCGCGAACAGACTAGAACAGCGAAAGCTTCCGCGGCCCCAACGCGGGCGGGCAGTTCGGCCAAGGGCGCCGCCACGACTTCGCCCGCGCCCGCCGTTCCCGCGCCGGCCCCCGCCGCTCCGCCGCCGGCCCCACTGGTGTCCAACGCAACTGCGCCAGCCCCCACCGCGGATCTCGCCCGGCAATTGTACTCTCAGTCGAGCAAGCAGACTTTGGGCCTGGCCTCGGGCAGGTCCTCGGCGATGCGCGCACCGGCGTTGCAGCGTGCCGGCGCGACGCCGCCTTTGGCCCGCAACCTCGGCGTGCGATACGGCTTGCTACTCAAAGGCACGGACGACGAGTACTCGCCGGTAGCTCTAGATACCGTGTTCCACTCCGGAGACGCGGTCCGGCTGCGGCTGGAGCCCAACGATAGCGGATACATCTACTTGTTCCAGCGCGACGCCACCGGCGGCTGGCGCCTGGCTTCGACCCAGCGCGTCGAAAAAGGGCAGCGCTGCCTCCTGCCGGTGAGCGGCGCCCTGCAATACGATCAGCCCGGATCGAAGCAACTTCTGCTGGTGTTCTCGCGGCAGGAGGATGAGTCGCTCGCGGCTCTGGACACGGCGGAGCTCGATGCTCTGGCATCCAACGCGCGCGACAATATCCTGAAAGCCACTGTCTCCGGTGAAGAGAGCGGCTATGCGGTCGACACGCGCACACAGGCCAGCCAGCAGAAGGTCGCCTTCGAAATCACCCTCGAATACCGCTGAGCCAGATTGGTGGGCCAGATTGGTGAGCCAGATTGGTGAGCCAGCTAAGTGGGCCAAGCGCTTTCGCCTGGCAACCCCAACTAGCCCAACTGGACGTTCCCGCCGTGAACGTAGCGCCGAACAGGGCAGGCGCTTTCGCCTGCCAACCGATCACAAGCCCTTTCTAGAAAATCGCCCAACCACATCCCACAGCAATTAAACCACTTACCGCGCAGCCATCCCACCTGAAGCGTCCCTGCCCACCCCCGCACGCCTTATCATGGAATCGGATATGAGCATCAGCGAAACATCCGTGATCGACCATAGAGGGGTTGGCAAAGCGACGGGCTGTACAATGTGTATCATCCCGCTACGATCAGGATGCACCCGGTGGATCAGGGAGGGAAGAATTTGGCAGTGAACAGCGGGTGTTGCATCTCAGCGCTGTCTCAAAAATTGCCGCAGTCCAAGCCGACGAAATGTAACGCTTTGCAACATCTTGCAACACTGCTTGCCGGACTCCGCCAAGCGCTAAGCCCCGCCAATTCAAGGAGATGATACGGGAATGTAACGCCCTTCAAAAAAAAATCTTGCGGCGGACCTCGCCGCCCCGCAGCCGGAAGCGCCAAACCCTCGCCGCATCTCACAGCCGCTCCAGGCCCTCCGGCAACCGGCCGTTCTCGTTTTACCCGGCGCCGGTGGGGCGGGCGCACTCGGCCGCGTCGGTTCCCAGGTCCGACAGCCGAGCCAGGGGTCTCGGCGCGGGTGTTGACCCAAACTGTCACTGTATCGTGCGAGTCTCAATCGGAGAGGACCGAGATTTCAGTCCACCGTCAATTCAGCTCGACGCAAAACACCCAGGTCCGTAAGGATGGCCGACGGCATATTCTCCAGGCGCAAGCGCGCCGGTGCAGCGAAGCTCAACCCCGCGCCCGATCGTGTACGATAAGAATATCCCCGGAAAAAATGGATTCGCATAACATCGATCTGAAGCATACGATCAACCTGCCGCGCACCGGTTTTTCGATGAAGGCCAACCTGCCGCAGGCCGAGCCGAAGCTGCTCGCCCGCTGGGAGACAGAGGATCTCTATGGCCAGATTCGCCGCGCCTGCGCCGGCCGCCCCACCTACATCCTGCACGATGGACCACCCTACGCCAACGGCCGCATCCACCTGGGCACCGCGTTCAACAAGATCCTCAAGGATTTCATCGTCAAGTCCAAAACCATGGCGGGATTCGATGCCCCGTACGTCCCCGGTTGGGACTGCCACGGCCTGCCCATCGAGATCAAGGTCGATAACGAGTTGGGCGGACGCAAGGCCAAAATGACCCCGGTCGAGATCCGCGCAGAGTGCCGTAAGTACGCGGAGAAATACGTGGACCTGCAGCGCGAGGATTTCAAGCGGCTCGGCGTTTTCGGCCGCTGGAGCGAACCGTACCTCACGATGAGCGCGCAGTACCAGTCGATAATCGCCGGCGCGTTCGTGGAGTTCCTGCATCGGGGCTACGTGTACAAGGGCCTCAAACCGGTGCATTGGTGCATGCGCGACCGCACCGCTCTGGCCGAAGCCGAAGTCGAGTACGAGAATCACTCCAGCCCCTCCATCTGGGTGCGTTTCGCGCTGACCTCCGACCCGGCGAAGATCGATCCCGCGCTGGCCGGCCGCCACGTCTTCGGCCTGATCTGGACCACCACGCCGTGGACCATTCCGGCGAACATGGCCATGGCCTTCCATCCGAAGTTCGAGTACGTGGCCGTCTCAGCGCCGCACGTTTCAGAGCCGCGACCGTCAGGGAGCGGTCCCGTCTACCTCGTCGCCGCCGACCTGCTCAACGCCACAGCCGCCAAATGCGGCTGGGGCGAGTATGAAGTGCTGGCGCGCTTCCCGGGCGCGCGCCTCGAACACGCCGTCTTCCGTCACCCGTTCCTCGAGCGCGATTCGCCCGGCATCCTGGCCGATCACGTCACGCTGGAGCAAGGCACCGGGGCGGTCCATACAGCGCCCGGACACGGCCAGGAAGATTACGTGGTCGGCCGGCAATACGGCATCGAGACCTACTGCCCGGTGGATGCCGCCGGCCGCTTCTATCATGCCGAAGGCGCCGCCGGCCGCCTGCCCGAAGATCTGATCGGCAAGACGGTGTGGGAAGCCAACCCGCTGGTGATCGAAATTCTGCGCGCGCACCATGCGCTGCTCGCGAGCGAGAAAATCGAGCACAGTTATCCGCACTGCTGGCGCTGCCACAAGCCCACGATTTTCCGCGCCACCGAGCAATGGTTCATCGGCATGGAGCGCAATGACTTTCGCCAGCGCGCGCTGGAGGCCATCCGCCAGGTGCGCTGGATGCCCGCCTGGGGCGAGGAGCGCATCTACAACATGGTCGCCACGCGCCCCGACTGGTGCATCTCCCGCCAGCGCGTGTGGGGCGTACCCATCGTCGTGTTCTATTGCGACGGCTGCCGCGAGCCGCTCATCGATCGCCCGATCCTCGACAGCATCGTGCGCCTGTTCGCCGAGCACACCGCCGATATCTGGTACGAGCGTAGCGCGGCTGAACTGCTGCCCGCGGGTACGAAGTGCGCCAAGTGCGGCGGCACGGCCTTTGGCAAGGAAACCGACATTCTGGATGTCTGGTTCGATTCCGGATCGAGCCACCTGGCCGTACTCACGCCGCAGAACAACCTTCCCTGGCCTGCCGATCTTTACATCGAGGGTGGCGACCAATATCGCGGCTGGTTCCACAGCTCGCTGCTGATGGGCGTGGGGCTGAAGGGCAGCTCGCCGTATCGCGCCTGCGCGCTCAACGGATGGGTACTCGATGGCGAAGGCCGCGCCATGCACAAGTCGCTCGGCAATTTCATCGAGCCGGAGACCATCATCCAGCATCATGGCGCAGAGATGCTGCGCTTGTGGACGGCTTCGGTCGAGTTCAACGAAGATGTCCGCTTGTCGGAGACCATCCTGACGCGGCTCATTGAGGCCTACCGCAAGCTGCGCAACACGTTCCGCTATTTGCTCGGCAACCTCTACGACTTCAACCCGCAAACCGATGCCGTGCCGGCCGCGGAGATGCTGGAGCTGGATCAGTGGATCCTGTTGCGCGCCGAAGCCCTGGTGGCCCGCTGCCGCGCCTGGTATGACGAATTCGCGTTCCACAAGGTCTACCACGCCCTCTACGATTTCGCCACGGTGGATCTGAGCGCGCTCTACCTGGATGTGCTGAAAGACCGGCTGTACACCACGGCAGCCAAGTCGCACGCGCGCCGCAGCGCGCAAACCGCCCTGCATCGCCTGGCGTGCGCGCTGGTGCGGCTGGTGGCGCCGGTCATGACATTCACCGCCGAGGAGGTCTGGGCGCACCTGGGGCAGCCCGGCAGCGTACACCTGGCCCTTTTCCCCGAGCCCGCGGAGCTCGCCGCCGGCCTGCCCGACGAGCATCGGAAACGCGCGGAGAACTGGGACCGTCTCATGATAGTGAGGGAAGACGTACTCAAGAGCCTCGAGGAGGCGCGCAAGGAGAAGTTCATCGGCGCACCCCTCGAGGCCCGAGTGCGCTTGACGGCCAACGGCAACCTTTATCCTCTGCTGCTCGAATACGCGCGCGAATTGCCCGCGCTGTTCATCGTTTCGCAGGTCGCGCTGAATGAGAAGCCCGGCGATGTCTCCGTCGAGGTGGAGCGCGCCGAGGGCGCCAAGTGCGAACGCTGCTGGAAGTACACCACCGACGTCGGTTCCGCGTCGCGATTCCCAACCATTTGCGCGGCCTGCGCCGCCGTGGTGAGCGAGACTTATGATGGCTGAAACCCGGTTGAAAGCCTATGGGCTGGCGGCGCTGGTATTCGCCCTCGATCGCCTGACCAAGTGGCTTGTCGAGACGCGCGTCTCCGCGTTCGACGTCCACACAGTCATTCCCGGCTTCTTCGATATCGTGCATTCCGAGAATCGCGGCGTGGCGTTCGGGCTGATGAACGGCTCGCACTCGGCTTGGCGTACGGCGGTTCTGATCGGATTCGCGGGCGCGGCGCTGGTGTTGGTGGCGGCGCTGCTGTGGAAGACTTCGCGCCTCGATCGCTGGAGCGCCACCGGCCTCTCTCTGATCCTGGGCGGCGCGGCCGGCAATCTCTTCGACCGTATCGTGTGGGGCAGAGTGACCGATTTCCTTGAGTTCTACATACGCGATCTGCACTGGCCCACTTTTAACGTGGCCGATTCCTGCATCGTGATCGGCAGCGGCTTGCTGCTCCTCGATCTTCTGCGCCCCAAGCGCCAACCGGCGCAAACCTGATGTTCCCCCAGCTTTTCCATATCGGCGGCTTTTCGCAATCCACCTACGGCGTGCTGGTGGCGCTGGCGTTCCTGGTGGCCCTGATGATGATCGGGCGCCTGGCGCGCCGCGCCGGACTGAACTACGACGCAGTCGTGAACCTCGGGATCCTTTGCGGCGTCACCGCCATCCTGGGGGCGAAGATCATGATGTTCCTGGTCGATCTCCCCTACTACCTGCACAACCCCGGCGAGATATTTTCCATGGCGAGTCTGCGGGCCGGCGGCGTCTTCTATGGAGGCCTGATCGCGGCGTTGATCGCGGCCGCGATTTACATGCGCCGCAAGCAACTTCCGCCGCTCCCCACCGCGGACGTCTTCGCGCCGGGCATCGCGCTCGGTCATGCGATCGGCCGGCTAGGCTGCTTTGCCGCGGGCTGCTGCTGGGGCCGCCCGACGAAGTTGCCCTGGGGAGTCGCGTTCACCAACCCGTTAGCCAACGAATTCGTGGGCGTGCCTCTGGGCATCAAACTGCATCCCACGCAATTGTACGAATCGGCGGCCGAGTTCCTCATCTTCGGCGTATTGTATTGGCGCATCCACAGGCAGCACCCGCCGGGCGCCATCATCAGCTTGTACCTGATCTTGTATTCCACCGCGCGCTTCCTGGTGGAATTCGTGCGCTTCCACGAGCAGCGGAATCCCTTCGGTGGCCCGCTCAATACCTCGCAGTGGATCTCGCTGGCGCTTGCCGCGCTAGGCGCGGGATACCTGCTCTGGCTGCGAAGTGGCGCACGCTTTAGCGTGCCGCGGCGAACTTCAGTTCGCCGGGCTTAGCGCGGGTTTATGGAGCGCAGCGCTCAAGTTGCAATTTCGCAACATTGCGAATAGACTGGAATCGATGTGCCCAAGACCACAGTCCTCTTGTATCGGGACGAAGTCGGATCATGCCCGTTCTTGGAGTGGTTCAACGGGTTGCCGGCAAAAGTACAGGATAAGTGCTACATCCGGCTGGAGCGGCTGCGCGAGATGGGCTACGAATTGCGCCGGCCCGAAGCGGCTTCCTGCGGGACGGGATCTACGAACCGCGGGTCGGCTTTCGAGGAGTTCATCACCGCATCCTGTACTTCTTCCACGGTGCAATCGCAGCGGTGGTCTCACCTCCTTGTGAAAGAGCAGGTGGTCCCGCCTAAGGAGATTGATCGCGCCGTAGAGCGCAAGAAGCGGTTTGTGGCGAATCCGCCTGCGCACACTTACCAGGAGGTTTGACATGGCTAAGCGAACAAAACCCGCCATTGACGCAGTAGAAATCCTTCACCGCCGGTTCTATGCAGGCAAGCCGGCCCGGCTGAAGAACCTGGAGGAGGCGCGCGCAAACGAGGAGGTCGCCCGCAAGATCCGTGAACTGAGGACCGCGGCGAGCCTCACCCAAACTCAGCTTGGCAGGTTAATTGGCACCACGGCATCGGTAGTCTGCCGGCTTGAAGACGCCGATTACGAAGGCCACTCACTGGCGATGCTGCGCAGGATCGCGGGCGCCTTGAACCAGCGAGTCGAGATCCGCTTTATTCCGGTTCGGCGGTCGGCATAGCCGGGAGACCCCGCTCCGCCAGATCTTCCATATTGCACGCCATCTGAATGCCGACGGAGTTGCTCCCAACCATTTATGGTGCGTTCCGGAGTGCGCTCCACGAACAGCGAGATCCCTTCGGCGGCCCGCTCAATACCTCGCGCGGTAGCGCGTGGCGCACGCTTTAGGAGGGCCGCCGGCTGCGCCGGTTTGAACCCGGGTATGACCCCGCGCGATTGGCCTCGTGGCGCAGGCGCTCCCGCCTGCCGCGCCGACACTCTTGTCGGCGCAGGCGAGCGAAGCTCGCCTGCTTCGGCATTCGCGCAAGCGCAGTTACCGCACCGAAAACCGGTGTCGAATGAGGCCGCTAACTTATTGAGCGACAATGGGGTCACAGATGAGCGTGCTGCGGCGAGCTTCAGCTCGCCGGCCAGCCGAATTTCAGTTCGCCGGCTTAGCCCTCCCGACTCGCCGTGCTAGAGTGAACATGGTCGGAGGAAGTATGCCTTTTTGCGTGAATTGCGGAGCACAGGTTGCCGGCGCGTTTTGCACGAAATGCGGAGCGCGTGCGGGTGCCGCCTCGACGCCTGCGGCAGCCGCAGCGCCGGTTTCCGGGCCTCCTGCACCGCCCCTCGCGAGTCCCGCGTCGGCTGCGCCGGCCGCCCCTGCCGCGCCGCTCGCCCCTCGCAAGACCAGCCCCATCGTCTGGATACTCTTAGCGGTGGTGGGGTTGTTCGTGCTGGGCGGCATCGCCGTGGTCGGCACCGGGCTGTTCCTGGTTCACAAGGTCAGGGAATCGGGGCTCGATCCCGAATTGATGCGCACCAAGCCGGGGCTGGCGATGGCTAAACTCCTGGCCGCGACGAATCCGGACGTCGAAGTGGTTACCGTGGACGATGCGAAAGGCACGATTACGCTGCGTCAGAAATCCACGGGCAAGACCACCACCATGGATTTCGATCAGGCGAAGAACGGGAGGTTCTCATTTAGTGGGGACGGCGGATCTGTCACCATCGGAGCCAACCAGGGAACCCTGCCCGCGTGGCTTCCCGCGTATCCCAATTCCAATCCCCGAACCAACTTCAGTGCCAGCGGAGCGCAGGGCAGTTCGGCCTCGTTCACGTTTGAGACGAAGGACCGTCCCCAGGACGTTGTCGCGTTTTATCAGGATGGCTTGAGGAAGCAAGGATTCCACATTACCGCGACGAGCACCAGCCAGAACGGCCAATACTTAAACGGATTGGTATCCGCGGAAGATGAGACCAACCGGCGTACCGTGGTGATGACGGCGAGGAGCAACAGCAGCGGAAGCTCCGGAACCACCGTCAGCGTTACATATCAGCAGAAGTAGGCCCGGTTATCCAATCCGCCAGATCCTCCATCCGGTCCACCAACAGATCCGGCGGTACGGTCCGTAGCGTATCCGGCTGAAAGCCATAGGTCACGCCGCAGGATTTCACCTGGGCGTTGCGCGCGGTCTGTATATCCACG
>JBEKUO010000059.1:0-17258 GCA_049514955.1 Bryobacteraceae bacterium
CGCCGTTGCCGGTCGCGTCCGCGTTCAGCACGCGGACCAGCAGCAGAGTCTGGCTGCCCGGAGTGTACTGGCCAACGGTGGCGGGCGTGCCCAGATCGCCACCCGCGGTGGGCACGAGGGCAGTGGAGCCTGCTACGAAATCCGGGACGTAAATGGCCGCGGTGGATGGGAAGTTCGTATAGTTGAGCAGAATGCGTGTGCCGGTGTCGCTGGTCGGGTCCTTGGGTGCGAACGCCTGCGGGAAGCCTTCCGTAACACGCGTGGTTTGTTCGCTGGTCTTAGCGGCAAACAGGCTCGTTAAGCTGTTGGAGGCGGGCGCCGGCGACCCCACGCAGGTCACGCCGGAGTCCATGCTCGTCGCCAGCAATCCCTGCTGGGCGACAGCCACAGTGACCGGGTTGCTGTGCAGGGCCAGCGAACCGCTGAGAAATGCCTGTATGGGCGTTTGTTGTTGCAGCCCCAATTGGTTTACGTCCGCGCGCAAGTCGTCGATCGTCACCGTTACCGCGCCACTGGCGGGGAACGTAAAGCTGAAGCCGTTGAATGCAATGCTCTGGTTCGTAACCAGGCCGGAGACGCCCGACTGCACCGGTCCGGAACCTGTATTGATGGTCAGATTGGCGCCGGTAGCGAACGATTCCGCGTTAATGCGGTTCGTGATCGAAACCGGAAGAATGATGCTCAAGTTTGCGGTCACGCTAACGCCCGGGTTGCCGGAGCATTGCAGAACGATGTCGCCCAAGCGCTCGGCCAGACCTTCGGAGTGCACAATGGGGGGAACAGCGGAAACCACGCAGGTGGTGGGTGTTTGGGGAGCGGCAATGCCGGATACTAGAAGGAACAGGAAAATCAGACTTACAGATCTAATAGAATTGGATACCATCTCACTATTGTAACAGTTGTGGAGCGGGCAGCCTAATTTTCCCTCACGAGAGTGCTTAGTCGTTTTGGGGGATTTCTGGCGGAAACCGCTCCGTAATGGCGCGGATCCGCTCTCACCAATCCGCGTACGCGGTGCCGTCCAGCCCCATCTTGTCCGAACCGCTCTTCACGTCGAAGATACCCGGCTCAGTTTGATCCACGCTTTGCACCGTGTCCTCCATGATGGTATGCCAGGTCTGATTCGAACCGGTCATGGGATCGAAGGGGATTTCGCGCAGGTAGCCGGCGGCCGCCAGATCCTGCAGAGATTGGGGGGCCTTCTGCTTGTCGTAGGTATACTGGTCGATCACCGTGCGCAGGGTAAGCAGGTTGTTCTTGAGCACGCTCTCCTTGGCGCGGACGATCGACTTCTGATACTGCGGAATGGCGATGGATATCAGGATCACGATGATCGCCATGACGATCATCAGCTCGACCATGGTGAAGCCGAGCTCGCGCCGGCGCATGTGTCTACCAGTCGGAATAATTGCTGCCATCCGGCGCCTTCTCCGTGGTCTTAGTGTAAACATCGAACACGTTCTGCCCGCCCCAACTATTGGAAGTGGGGTCGTCCTTGGTGCTGCGCATGCCCCAGTCGGTGGAGTTAGTGAAGGGGTCTTTCGGGATTCGTCTCAGAAATCGGATCTTCTTGTCCACTTGGCCCTGCAGCTTCACGCCCTCCACCAGAGTTTCCAGCTTGTCCGGGTAGCCGTCGGAATCCAGTTTTTGCTGGCCGAGATAGCCGGCGTCGGCGTAGTCCTTATACTTATCGATGGCCTTGCGGATTTCGTACTCCACCCGGCGCAGCTCCCGCTCGCGATCCACGCGGACGCGGGCGCGCGCCAGGGGCACTGCCATGGTGGTCAGGGCGAGCATGATCGTGAAAGCCACGACCAACTCTACCAGCGTCAATCCTCTTTGATTCCTGCGTCGCATGGGTCTCACCTTATGTTAACCGTGAGTAGCGGCGAAGAATTCGCCAGGGGCTGGCCCTGCGAGTTGGTGGGTGTGAAGCCCGGCACCGATATGCTGGTGGTTCCGCGGCTGGCGGTAGTGAACGAGAGGGTTACCAGCATGCCCGAGCCGGTGACCCCGCCGCTGCCCGGCAAGCGGTTCAGAGTGATATTGGCCTCGCCCGAGTCGTTCAGGATGTTCTTGGTGAAGGTCACCTGCTGACCGTCGCTCGCCAGCAGATTGCCCTGCACCACATCGTTGAGCCGCAGCAGTTTGGGATCGAACTTAAGCCGCATGGGCGCCGCAAACAGGTCCGTGGCGTTCTGGATGACCACGTTCACGTTGAACGGACCGCCCAGTATGGTATCCACCTGGTTGGGCACGAAGCTTACCGTGGCAGCGCTGCCCTGCGGCGGCGCGGTGGCCGGTGGAGCAGTGGCAGGCGGCGCAGTGGCCGGCGGGGCGGTAGCAGGCGGCGCAGTGGCGGGCGGAGCGAAAGCGGGCGGCGCAGCCGTTTGGGGCGCGGTAGCGGGTGGTGTAGTCGCCGCCCCGGCCGGCAGCGTGCCTCCAGGAGCCGTGGTGGTGCCCTTCGGCGCGGCTTCGGCGATTCCGTCTACACGCGGCGCATAGTTCATTTTGACCACCGTGGCATTGCCCACGGCCACGCCGCTCAGTTCCTCCGGCGTGAAATTCGGCCGCCGCACGATGTGCGGGATCAGCGCGATCAGCAAATCGCTCGACGACTTGTTGATGGTCTTGCTGCTGAACAGCCATTTGATAATCGGAATGCTGGACAGTCCTGGGATGCCCGTCACCGTGGTGCTGTCCTGGTCCTGCTTCAACCCGGCCAGCAGGCTCACCTCGCCATCCTTCATGCGGATATCGTGAATGACCTTTTCCTGTGAGATGACCGGCTGCTGAATCCCGCCCAGATTTACGTAGTTCACCACGCTGGAGATTTCCAGTTCTATATGCATGGAGACTTCACCGTTGTCATGCACTTTCGGAACAATATCCACGTTCACACCGACGTCGATGAACGTGAACTGGGTGTTCACCAGCGGATTGATGCCTACGCCCCCAATGCCCGGCTGAAAACTGCCGGAGGCGATGGGTTCTTTTTCGCCGATTTTAATGGTGGCCTTCTGGTTATCCACCGAACGGATTTCGGGCGATTGCAAAACTCGCGTGCCGCTGTCGCTCAATACTGCTTGCAACATACCGGAGGGCAACACGGTGGAGAAGTCCCTAGTGGACAGCACGCCGATATTGGAGACCGGAATCGAGGTGGTCGTCCCGGTTGTGGTCGCCGCGACCCCTGTAGTCCCCGTCGTGCCGGTGGTCGTGGGGCTCGTGATGCCAGTCGTGGTAGTGCCGGTGGTGGTAGTGCCGGTGGACGGAGTAGCGATGCTCGAGCGCGGTGTAAAGTTCACAGGAATGTTCAAACCGTTGGGCGTGATGGCGGCCGACAGATTCTTGCTGATCGTCGAGCTCGTTTGCATTACTACGATGTCCACGATGACTTCCGACTTAGGCTTATCCAGGTCGCGGATGATCTTCTCGGCCAGCGCGATCTTATCCGCTTCGCCGCGCGCGATGATCGCGTTCTGCGCGTTGTAAACGAACAGGCGCTGGATGTCGGCCACGGAGCGCACCGCCGTCACGATTTCCTGCAGTTCCTGCGGTGTGGTCGGATTGGTCAGATAAAAAACCTTCATGACCTGCTCTTCGTAGTCGCGGCGCTTGGTAGTGGTGTCCTGCGTGACGAAAATCGTATTCGCGGACAGCGGCTTCCAGAACGACTTGGTGACGAGGCTCAAATAGTCCAACGCCTGATTGAGCGTGGCCCCGCTCAGGTCGATCGACTGCGGATGGTCTTTGGGGTATTCCGGGTCGAACAGAATATTGATACCGGCCAGATTGCCGACGGTCTCAAACAGGATTCTGGGACTCTGATTAATCATTTTGAGGTTGATCGGCTGCTGGCTGAGCGGCCGCAACTCCGGCATGGGGAGAAGCGAGGCCAACTTCTCGCGCGCCTCTTTCTTGGCGAACTCCGTCGGCGTCAAGCCTCGGTCTTCGGACTTCACGTCGCCCTTGGCCTTCTCGCGCTCGATCATTTGCCGGGTGGTTTCGATCTCCTGCTGAGTAATTTCGAGCGAGGGATCGATCAGATAGGCATGCTGGAACTCGACCAAGGCTTCGTTCAACAAGCCTTGTTTCCGCAGCTTCCGTCCCTTGTCCACATGGGCCTGCGCCGCCTGGAAACGGGTTCCGTCGACGCTGATCTGGTACCGCACATCGCCGGGATCCTCGGCCAGCGCTTTTTCGTAGAGCTCCAAGGCCTGATCCCACTCCTTGCGAACCTCGTGATCCTTCCCTTGGGTATAGTACTTGTCGCCTTTGCGAGTGCGGGCCGCGGCCGGAACCGCCAGCCACGCGCCCAGCGCCGCCAGCGCGAGTAGAATTGCTAAGCCGCTAAAAACAGAGCGGTTTCTGTGGATTCCAGGTATGCAAACCGGCATATGGTACGATGAAGTGCAACTCCACTTTACTTCATCTGAATGACGCCGGGGGGCTTCCCGGCGTTGAGAGCAAAACTTGCCTGGAAAAGAAGCCGACTTCAAGATCCTCAGCGACAACCGCCAGGCGAGCCACAATTATTTTCTCATGGAGCGCTTCGAGGCCGGCCTGGTGCTGACCGGCACGGAGGTCAAGGCCGCCCGCGCGGGCAAGATCCAACTGAAAGAAGCGTACGCGACGGTTGAGAATAACGAGGCTTGGCTGGTGAATGCGCACATCAGCCAGTACTCCCACGGAAATCGGGAGAACCATCCGGCGGTGCGCAATCGCAAGCTCCTGCTGCACCGGCAGGAGATCGACAAGTTGTTCGGCAAGATCCGCGAAAAGGGGTTGTCGCTGATTCCGACGAAGGTGTACCTGAAGCATGGGCGCATCAAGTGTGAAGTGGCCCTGGCCCGGGGCAAGAAGCTGCACGATAAGCGCGAGGCGGAACGCGCCCGCACGGCGGAAACCGAAGCGCGGGAAGCCGTGCGCGCCAGCAAAGCAAAACAATAAGGGGAGATATAAGCCTACATGCAAGTCAGCCTGCAACGCCAACCGATCGAAAACGTGGAAGCCGACGCTGTGGTCCTGGTGGTCTTCGAGGACCGCCGGGAGGATCGCCTGGGATTGGGTGAACTGTACGATTCCGGCGAGATCAAAGGAAAGCCGTTCGAAATGACGCTCCTGCACCAAGTGCCGGGGCTGCGCGCGAAACGTCTGCTGGCCGCTGGCGCCGGAAAGCCGGGGAAGTTCGACACAGCCCAGATGCGCAAAGTGGCCGGCGCCGCCATTCGCCATCTCAAGGCGAAGTCCATCACGCAGATGGCGCTATTCCTCGACCCAGCCTATGCCAGCGCCGGCTATGCCGCGGCGGCCGTCGAGGGCGCCATTCTGGCCGAGTTCGAGCCGGATCGACACAAGTCGGACAAAAAGGATTCCAAGACTATCGAGCGCCTCACGGTGGCGGCAGCCGCGGGCGGCCCCGATCTGGATGCCGCCGTGGAGCGCGCCCGCATCACCGCCGAGGCCCAGAATTTCACACGCACGCTGGCCAATGAGCCGGCCAACCTGCTGACTCCGATGCTGCTGGCCGACCATGCCCGCCGCATGGCGCAGGAGTTCGGCCTGGAATGCGAGGTGCTCGATCGCGACCGCATGCGGCAGCTCGGCATGGGCAGCCTGCTGGGAGTGGCGATGGGCTCGGCCGAGCCGCCCGCGCTGATCGTGCTGCGCTACCGCCCGGCTGCCGCCGTGCCGGAAGGGTCCGCGCACTTGGGACTGGTTGGCAAGGGCGTCACCTTCGATACCGGCGGCATCTCCATCAAGCCGGCCGACGGCATGGAGAAAATGAAGTACGACATGGCCGGCGGCGCAGCCATGATCGGCGCCATGCGCGCCATCGCCCAGCTACGGCCCGCGATTCCTGTGACCGCGCTGGTGCCTGCCGTCGAAAATATGCCCGGCAGCCGCGCGCAGCGCCCCGGCGATATCGTCACCGCGATGTCCGGCAAAACGATCGAAGTGATCAACACCGATGCGGAAGGCCGCCTGATTCTGGCCGACGCTCTTTGCTACGCGCGGAAGTTAGGCTGCACGCACCTGGTGGATGCGGCCACTCTCACGGGCGCCGTGGTGGTGGCTCTGGGCCACTACAATGTGGGCCTGTTCGCCAACGACGATGGCATGCGCGATCGCGTCATGCTGGCGGCTGGCGCGGAGGGCGAAAAGATGTGGCCCCTGCCGCTGGAGGACGATTATAAGGATTACTTGAAGAGCGTGTTCGCCGACCTGCCCAACGTGGGCGGCCGGTACGGGGGCGCCATTACCGCCGCCATGTTCCTGAAGGAATTCGCCGATCCTACGCCCTGGGTGCATCTGGATATCGCCGGCACGGCTTGGCTCGACGACAGCAAACCGTTCATGGCCAAGGGGCCGACCGGCTTGCCGGTGCGGACGATGGTGCGGCTGGCGATGGACTGGGGGAACTGAACAGCCGCTTACGCTGCGGTCTTTACGCGACGCTTGGATGTGATGATGAAGCCTTGCTCCATTTGAAAACCAAAGAAGTTGCGGTTGTGAATTGCTGCCTCTCCATGCTCGACCTGCAGCGCACGGTTGATTTCCTTGACCGGAGCATCTGAAGGATCGACGAATACGACCCGCGAGAGCTTGCTGATTTCCGACGGCTTGAGCTTGGCCTGAATCTTCGATACCACGTATGCCAGTGCCTCTTGCTTCTTTCCGACCGCCCATGGAGCCGATACAACGAGATCCCACCGATCTGGTGCGCCCTCGCGCAGGAAGAGCGCAAACAGGACCAGAGCGCCTTTCTCTTCCGCGATGGTTCGCTCGATGCCTCTAAGCTTTTCCACCAGTTTCTTCATAACGCCTGCAAGATTCTCTCGGCCGCAGCAAGCATCGACTGATCTCTATCCTACTTACGCTGCCGATTCGATTGTAATGGGTCGGCCCGCCGCCTGTCTGCCACAACGCGAAAAGGCTGGTTGCAGACATTGGGACACTCGCGACCAATAGCCCTCGGACAACACAGTTCTCGACCACTTCCCGGCGAGTAAGGCGATTACCCAGGATGCACCCTCGATGGTTGGAGACAGTCATACAACCCAAAAAATAACCTGAACACAACGGCTGCGGCGCCTGTCTTAACTGGTGAAACGCGCTTCACGCATGATAGAGCTTACGCAACCGATCGCGTTCCAGCCGGAGTTGGCGGCACGGGAAGAAGCCGCGGCGCGTGAGGCCGGATTCGCCGCTTTGGTGGAGCGGCAGTCCCGCTTCGTCTTCCGTGTGGCGTACAGCATTCTTCGACACACTCACGATGCCGAGGACGCGGTGCAGGAGACATTTCTCAGACTCTACCGCGCCGGCGCATGGGAGGCCGTCGAAAATGAACGAGCCTATCTGGCGCGCACAGCGTGGCGGATTGCGGTGGATAAGCTGCGGAACAGGCGCGACGAGCCGCTGCACCCGGAGTGGCCGTCCGATGGCGAAAGCCCCGAGGGCGCCGCGTTAACCGCGGACTGGAACGCGGCTATACACCGCCTGATGGACGCGCTGCCGGAAGAACTGCGGCAACCCTTGGCGCTTTCGACGGTGGAGGAACTCAGCTCCCAGGAGATCGCTCAGGCGATGGGAATACCGCAGGGAACTGTGCGTACGCGTATCATGCGTGCACGGCAGATTCTGAGGCAAAAGGTGGCGAGGTTGAGGGAAGGCCGATATGAGAAGCGATGAGCCGGAAACGATCAATCGCCTGCTGGAAGACGCGCTGTCGACGTATTCCAGCCAGGAACCGCGGCCGGGGCTCGAACAGCGGGTGTTATACCGGGTACACAGCGCTGGCGCGACGCGGAGATTCGCATTCCCAGTGTGGGCATTTGCGGTTCCAGTGGCGGCTTGCTTGCTGCTGACAGCCATCGTTTGGATTCACCGTGGTTCGCAACTGCAGCGTTCTACGATTGCACGGACCGTAGGATTTCCAACGCCGGGTGCTTTGCGGGGCCGGACGGAGACGCCGCGGATTATGGTCCGGCCGCACAAAAGCAAGCGGACGAAGGCGCCTGTATTGCCAAGGCTCCCCGAGTTTCCCGCTCCTTCGCCGATCACTGCCGAGGAGCGCACTCTGCTTACCTTTGTGGCGCGCGCGCCGGACGAAGCGCGGCAGGCGTTCATGGAAATGCAGCAGCGGAGCACGGAGTCAATCCGGATAGAAGAGATCAAGATTCAGCCATTGCAGAGCGATGGCTTGCAATAAGGAGCGATATGCGAAACCAAACGAAGCTGGCTATAGCGTGGTGTTTGCTCGCCTTTACAGCGGCGAGTGGGTTTTCCCAGGATGCAGGCGCGAAGGCGGCCGCCGAACAGCCCAAATATTTTCGCCTCGATTTTGTGGTCAAAGAGCTCGACGCCGGAAAAGTCACGAACTCGCGCAATTATTCGATGACGATTTCGACCGGGGAAACGATGACCTCCGTCATCCGCGCCGGCAGTAAAATTCCGATTACGACCGGTGGGGGGGCCGAATCCACTGGGCTCACCTATATCGATGTGGGCGTGAACATCGACTGCCGCGCGGCTAAAGAAATCCAGGGCGACCTGGCGCTGAATATATCCGCCGAGATCAGCAGCGCAGCCACAACGTCGCCCCCGCCGTTGATACGGCAGACCAAGTGGAGTGCGAATGTGATCGTGCCGCTGCGCAAATCGACTTTAGTTTTCTCGTCCGACGACGCCGCGACAAAAGGTCAGATGCAATTGGAACTGACCGCGACGCCCATCAAATAGCCCCACGCCAAGGGCGAACTGAAGTTCGCCCTGCACGCTCTCCAGAGAACCAAATCTGGAAGTTATTGGAAAGGCGGGACTGAAGTCCCGCTGCAAGCTGAAGCTTGCGCCACGTCGCCGACGGAAGATTTTCCGACATTGGTGACGGACCGCCCCGGTCCGCTCGCGCTGAAGCGTGCGCCACGGCGATGGTTCGTGAGGTTTCGGACAATGATGCTGCTTTTTTCCATTGACAGAGCGCTAACCCGCGACTATTCTTTGAATAATTGCCGTATTATTCCGGTCTCCGGTTTTGCGAAGCGATGCCACACGAAACCGGGAGGGGACAGATGCGTAAGCTGTCGATGCAGCGCTTCTGGACACCGGACCTCACAATTGGCCTCCCGACAAACACCAACGAAAGGACCCCGTCATGGCAGGACAGACGGTCCAAATCACCGCAAGAGCATGCGATCAATTCGCTCTATCAGGAACCACCCAGCCGAAAAAACAAAGGGCAATAGCCGCTCGTGCTTACGAGTTGTGGCTAGCCAGAGGCTTCCGCAACGGATCGCCCCAGGAGGATTGGCTGCGCGCGCAACGCGAGGTGCTGGAGCAGAGATAACCGCTGGCGAGCCCGCCGGCTATTTCAATTCGATGACAACCGTGCGGTAAGCTTTCCCGCCGGCGTTGACCAGTTGGGGAGCATCCTCGCCTTGCGTGTGCCAGATCACATCGCCGGACTTGCGCTCCTGGATGGTCTTGGCGCCGGTGCGCGGGTCCGTGCGCTCGTAGCGGCAATCATCCAGAAAGACGATTACCTGGTCGTGTGCGCGAACGCCGCGCTCGCGTACGCCTCCCGGCGGCGACGTAACCTCCGTCACCAGCACGCGGGCGTTTTCCAACTTCACTGTCGAAGGCAGCCCAGTCCAAGCCAGGGCCACGATTATCCAGACGATTCCCGATAGCAGCCGTTTCATTTTTGCCTCCCGAGCCTCCTCGGCTTATGATAAGCGCAGAACGCGGAAAGCGCGAAAACCGCTTGGCGCGCATCCGCGCCCCTGATAGGATAGGCATAACCTATGCGACTACGCGTACTGGGTATCGTGCTGGCGGGTGGGAAGGGCACACGGCTATTCCCGCTGACCAAGGAGCGTGCCAAACCTGCCGTCCCCTTCGGCGGCAAGTACCGCATCATCGACTTCGTACTGAGCAATTTCATCAACTCGGGCATCTATTCGATTTATGTGCTGACGCAGTTCAAGAGCCAGTCGCTGCTGCAGCACTTGAGCGAAGGATGGCAGTTTGGCGGACTGCTCAAGACGCAATTCGTCATCCCGGTGCCCGCGCAGATGCGCTCCGCGGGCGAGACCTGGTACCAGGGCACGGCGGACGCCATCTATCAGAACATCAACCTGGTGGAGCAGGCCGATCCGCACGTGGTGGCCATCTTCGGCGGCGACCACATCTACCGCATGAACATCACGGCCATGATCGAGTACCACGAGCAAAAGGCCGCGGCGGTAACGGTGGCGGCCATCCCGGTGGAAAAGAAGTTCGCCTCCGAATTCGGGGTCATCGAGACCTCGCCGGATGGGCATGTGATCGCTTTTCACGAAAAGAACCCCGACGCACCCACCATTCCGGGAGATCCGGACCGGGTCTACGCTTCCATGGGGAACTACATCTTCTCCACGCGCACGCTGCTGCGCGAGCTTTATGAGGATGCCTCGAATGAGGGCAGCACTCACGATTTCGGCCGCGACATCCTGCCGAAACTGGCCGGCCACGCCGAGATGTTCGCCTACGATTTCCAGAGCAACCGGATTCCCGGCGAAGCGGCCGATGGAGCGGCCTACTGGCGCGATGTCGGCACCATCGAGGCTTACTACGATGCCAATATGGATCTGCGCACCGTTAAGCCCGCGCTCAATCTCTACAACCGCAAATGGCCGTTGCGCACCGCCAGTTATCCGGAGCCACCCGCCAAGTTCACCTTCGACGATCAGAACCGGCGCGGCGAGGCCATCGATTCCATCGTCTCCGGCGGGTGCATTCTCTCCGGCGGCGCGGTAAAGAATTCCGTGCTCTTCCGCGGCGTGCGCGTGCATGCCGGGGCGGCGGTGGAAGACTGCCTGATCCTGGACAACTGCGATATCGGCCGCCGTGCACGCGTGCGGCGCGCCATCCTCGACAAGAATGTGCGGGTGCCGGCCGATGCCTGCATCGGCTACGATCTGGAGCAGGACCGCCGCTACCATCACGTCACCGAATCCGGCCTCGTGGTGGTGGAGGGTAACCGCTCCCAGGTGGAAGTTTCCACCCTGGTGATCTAGGCGAGGGCCGCCCCGCCGCCATGGAACATTATGTTCTGGAGTGGATCTCGCACTACGGCTACCCGGCCATTTTTTGCCTGCTCATGCTGGGGATCGTGGGCCTGCCGGTTCCCGACGAGACGCTGCTCACCTTCACCGGATATCTGGTTTTCTCCCATCATCTGAAAGCGGCGCCTGCCTGTATCACCGTGCTGCTCGGCACGATGTGCGGCATCACCTTGAGTTACACGCTTGGGCGGACCTTCGGGCTGGCGCTCATACACCGCTTCGGCAAGTACATACATCTCACCGAAGAGCGCCTCGCCAAGGCCCATGCGTTCTTCGAGCGCGCGGGCCACTGGAGCTTAGTGTTTGGCTACTTCGTGCCGGGGGTACGCCACCTCACTGCATATGCGGCGGGCGTGTCGTACCTGGAGCCGCACATTTTCGCGCTGTTCGCTTATTTGGGAGCGTTCCTGTGGGCCAGCACTTTTCTGACGCTGGGATACTTTCTGGGAGACCGGTGGCAAGTGGTTTCGGCGCAGATTCATCACCACCTGATCATTGCTTCCGTGGTGGCAGGGGCGATTATCGTGCTGTATCTAGTCTGGCGGAAGCTGCGGGGGAAAAGGAGCTGACTGCCAGCCCAGTCGCGATCACCACCACACAGCCGATCACGTTGTACCAGAGGAACGAAATCCCGGTGTATAGAAACGCCGCGAAGATTGCGGCCTCCCCGGCCAGCATCCCGCAGAATGCACCCGTGCCGTTCACCCGCTTGAAGAAGAACGCCAGCGTGAACACTCCCAGCAGCGAACCGTAGAACAGCGATCCGACGATATTCACCGCTTCGATCAACGATCCGAGGTGCTTTCCGAATCCCGCAAAGGCAACCGCGTATGCGCCCCAGAAAGCGGTGGCTACGCGGGAGGCCGTCAGGTAATGGTGGTCCGTGCCATCCTTCCGGAAATGCCGCTTGTAAATGTCCACAACGGAAACCGTAGCTAGCGAGTTGATCTCTCCGGAGCTGGAGGACATGGTGGCGGCCAGAATCACGGCGATGACGAGGCCCACGATCCCGGCCGGGAGATAGCGCGTCACGAACGACAGGAAGATGTAATTGGTATCTCTGAAACCCTTCTCTCCGCCGGTAGCTTCCACCAGGCTGGCGCCTTGCTTCCGCGCGGAATCGACGTCATGCTGTGCCTGCCGGTAGCGGACCACGGCTTCACTCTCGGCGAGTTGGTCGGCGGTGTGCCGCGCCTCCACCATGGCCAGCGCCGCCTGTTTCCGCCGCTCGAAGGCGTCCTGGTAGCGCGCTGCGATGGGTTCGTAGCGCGCCTGGATCTCCGGCTGGCGGATGCGGTTGTATTCGGTTCGCTGGAACACCAGCGGCGGCGCTTCGAAGATGTAGAACACGAATACCATGGCCCCGATAAATAGAATGAAAAACTGCATAGGGATCTTTGCCACGGCGGTGAACAGCAGGCTCAGCTTGCTCTGCGCGATCGACTTGCCGGTCAGATAGCGCTGCACCTGCGACTGGTCGCATCCAAAATAGGAAAGCGCCAGAAACATCCCGCCGATCAACCCGCTCCACAGGTTGTAGCGGTCGTTCCAATCGAAGTGAAAGGTGACCGCATTGAGCTTGCCGACGGCGCCGGCCAGGTGCATGGCATCCAGCACGGAAACCTGGCGCGGCAGCAGCAGGAAAATGGTGACCAGCGCCACGAGCAGTCCGAAGAAGATGATCAGCATTTGCTGGACGTCGGTCCAGGTCACGGTGCGTATGCCACCGGTCACCGTGTACACCACCACCGTGACGCCCATGATCAGCGTGGTCAGGCGGTCCGGCCAGCCGAAGATCACGGAGAGCACGATCGCCGGTGCATAGAAGGTGAGGCCCACCGAGAGGCCGCGCTGCATCAGGAAAATCACGCTGGCCAGAGCGCGGGTCTTGGCGTCGAAGCGGTTCTCCAGATACTCGTAGGCCGTGTATACTTTGGCGCGATGAAAGATCGGGACGGCGGTGGCCGAGAGCACCACCATGGCCAGCGGCATCCCGAAGTAGAACTGCACGAAGCGCATGCCATCCACGTAGGATTGGCCGGTGGTTGAGATGAAGGTGATGGCGCTGGCCTGCGTGGCCATGATCGACAGCGCCATGGCGTACCAAGGCATGGATTTGCCGGCGAGCAGGTAGCGATCCACCGTGTTGCTGCCGCGGCCGCGGTACAGGCCGTAGGCAATGATGGTGGACAGTGAGCCGACCAGCACCACCCAGTCCAGAGGTCTCATGAGAACAGGCGCGTGAAGGCGTAGCAGGCGGTGATCAGCAGCGCGAGGTAGACGACTACGGCGGTGTAGACGCGCGGCCAGGTGCGCAGAAACGGCGGCGGCGCATCGGGAAGCTCACGCCGGTCGGGAGGCATAGGTGGAGTGTAGCATGGAGGCCCGACTACACATTCACCTGCGTAGGCGAGAGGCTATTTCAGGGCGGATGTCGTGCCGCCCAGCATCGCGCCCAGCCGCCCCACAACATCCATCAGCGACTGTGACTCAGCGTTAAGCTCCTGGGCGGTGGCCGCGCCCTGCTCGGCGTTAGCCGCGGTGCGTTGCGTCACCTGATCCATCTGCTCAAGGGCGGTGCCGATCTGCTCGATCACACGGCTTCGCTCCCGGCTCCCCTGGAGCTATCAAGGCCTTAATGTGGCTTGGGCTTCCACTCGCGGGCGAGCCGTTGCGCCTCCGCGATCTGTTGGGGAGTCATCCTGGCCGCTATCGTGTCGCGCTCCCGCGAGTAGTTCTTTTGATCATCTCCAGTGGCACTGGAGGCCGCAAGGTTAATCCACATATGTGCCATAACGTAGTCCTGAGGAACGCCCTGGCCGACGTTGTACATTACACCGAGCGTGAACTGCGCGTCAGCATGGCCCTGATCTGCCGCGTTACGGAACAAGTGCGCCGCTTCGGCGTAGTCCTGAGGAACGCCTCGGCTGTTGTGGTACATCAGCCCGAGAGCGAACTGTGCGGCAGCATAGCCCTGATCTGCAGCCTTGTGGAACCACTGCGCCGCTTCGGCGTAGTCCTGGGGAACGCCTTGGCCGTGGAAGTACATCGCACCGATGTTGAACTGCGCGATTGCAGAGCCTCGACCTGCCGCCATGCGGAACCAGCGCGCGGCCTCGGCATGGTCCTGGGGAACGCCTAGGCCCTCGTTGTAAATCGCGCCGACCGCCGCCTGCGCGTCAGCATAGCCCTGATCTGCGGCCTTACGAAACCAGCGCAACGCCTCGCCGTAGTCTTTAGGAACGCCTTGGCCGTCGTTGTAGCTCATGCCGAGTTCGTACTCCGCAGAAGCCTCACCTTTTTCGGCTCTCTGTTTAAGTTCGCCGATGCTTGCCGTCTGCGAAAACGAACACGCTGCAAGCAGCAAGCCGGGAAGTATTGCTCTGAAGCTCATGCGGCGCTATTTTCTCACAAAACGAGCTGGCGTGGTCGCGACCCGTTCGTGCTGGAACTGCACGTGCATCGGCTTGGCGTACAATGTCTAACATTACAGGAACGGCTCGTATGACTTTGGATGGCATTTGGAATTGGCTGCAAAGCTTTTTGAGCGTGGGCGCGCCCTTGATCCTTCTGGCCTTCGGCCTTTTCAAATGGTTCGGCCAGAAGTGGATTGAGCAGCGGCTTGTTATCGGGCTAGAGAAATTCAAGGCTGGACAGCAGAACGAGTTGGAGGAGTTTAAGTCCGAACAGCAGAAGGAGCTGGAACGGCTTCGACACCGCTTGTCGAGCCGGATCAGCAAGATTCACGAGAAGGAATTCGAGGTGTTACCCAAATCGTGGCTAATGCTCAATGATCTACATGGTTCGGTTGCTCTTGCTCTGGACCTAACTTTTAAAATATACCCGGATTTCCGCATGCTCCCCGGCGCTCAGTTCGAGGAGTTCTTGACTGTCAGCCCCGCCAGCCGCCTTTCCGACTATCAAAAAGAGGCATTGCGCAAGCTGCAAGACGCATCAGACCGCCGGAAGTACTTCACTGATGCGATGGCCGGGATTAATTTTGACGATGCAAAAGAGAAGCAGAGGATTTTCCACAACTATCTGATAGAAAACCGCATCTTCATGACCGCTGAGCTTCGCGAGAAATTTGGCATGCTCGATAGGTCCCTTTCTACGCTCCTCACTAATTACAGCGTCCAACCCGCGCATTCTGCTCAATCGGATCAGGAGGAAGTAAACCGCCTGAAAAATATGATCGACGAGGTGGAGCAGTTGGTTCAAGAGCGTTTGCACTACGAAGAAGCCTAAGCCATTGCAGCGTAGTACTATCCCAGCAACTCGCCGCGCAGCACCGTCACCGCCTGCCCACCGAGTTTCACGCGATCGCCGCAGCAGCGCACCTTTACCACACCGCCGCGCGGCGAAGCCTGGTAGGCCACGAACTCTGTTTTGCCGAGGCGCTTGTTCCAGTACGGCCCCAGGCAAGTATGTGACGAGCCGGTCACGGGGTCTTCGTCAATACCCGCGCCCGGCGCGAAGAAGCGCGAGATGAAATCGAATTCGGCCGAATCGGATTGCGCCGTCACGATAACGCCCCGCACTCCGAGCTTCCGCAGTACGGAGTGATCTGGCGACAGACCGCGCACCGTCGCCGCGGAATCCAACTCGACGAGGTAATCGAACTGGTTGCGCCCAACGTACACCGGTTTGGCGCCGAGGGCTGCCGCCATGTCCATGGGCGGATCGGCGGCTTCCTCGATCTTTGCTGGGAAGTCCATCTCGATCCAGTCGCCCTGGCGCTCAGCCAGCAACAGCCCGCTGCGCGTGTGGAAGCGCGCTTGCGCGTTAGTGGCCAGATGGCCGTCCTGCCAGAGCACGTGCGCGCTGGCCAGCGTGGCGTGGCCGCAAAGGTCCACCTCGACGGCCGGCGTGAACCAGCGCAGGTTGTAACCGCCGTCTTGTGGAACCAGAAAAGAAGTCTCGGAGAGGTTCATTTCTCGCGCCACATCCCGCATCCAGCGCTCTTCGGGAGCTTGCGGGAGGATGCAGACCGCCGCCGGATTTCCGGCGAACGGCTTACTCGTGAAAGCGTCCACTTGCGTGATCGTAATGCCCATATTCTTCCAGTTTAGCCGGAGGTGCGTGTAACAGTTGTGCAAACATAATGAGATGATCGAACCCCAGCACGTCGCCTTCCTGCTAAAGCTCTTTGATGCAGACGGCGATGGCGAAGCTGCAAAAAGCAAGGAGCTGGTCCTGGCGCTGCTGTCTTCCTCGCCGGCGCCTTTCTCCAGATGGCAATTCAATCCGGGACACATCACTTGCACGGGCTTGGTGCTCAGCCCGGGCCGTGACCGCATCCTGCTGGTGCTGCACAGGCGTTTGCAGCGCTGGCTGCTTCCCGGAGGACACGTCGAGCCGGACGATCCGCTTATCGGCGATGCGGCGCGGCGGGAGGTGGTCGAGGAGACCGGCGCGGTCCTGCAGGCGGATGCTACGCCGCGCATGGTCGGAGTAGATGTGCACGGCATTCCGCCGCGGCGCGATGAGTTGTTCCATTTGCATCACGATTTGATCTTCCGGTTTCAGGCGGATTCGGATGCCTGCCGGCCGTCCGAGGAGGCCCGCGAAGTGATCTGGTGCGCTGTGGCGGAGTTTGGTCGGTATGAATTGCCGGGAAGTGTGCGGCGCAGCTACGCGCGGGCGATCGCTGCCTGAAAAGCCTGGAAAAGATTGGTTGGCAGGCGGAAACGCCTGCCCCACACGTGCGAAACTATTGCTGAGTGCCCTCAGAGACAACCAAGCGTCCTAACTCCGAACGGCTGCGCGCCTTGCTGCCCGATATCTGGGAACTGGTGCGGCCGCGCCGCGGCTTGCTGGCCATCGGCATGGTGCTGATGGCGATCAATCGCGTATCGGGGCTGGTGCTGCCGGCCTCCACCAAGTATTTGGTGGACGACATCATCGGCAAGCGTCATTACGCGCTGCTGCGTCCACTGATCCTGGCAGTGGTGGCCGCCACAGTGGTGCAAGGCATCACGTCGTTCGCTCTGACGCAACTGCTCTCCAACGCCGCGCAACGCCTGCTCGCGGAGCTGCGCCGCAAGGTGCAGGCCCATGTGGGCCGCCTTCCCGTCACCTACTACGACGCCAACAAGAGCGGCACGCTGGTCTCGCGCATCATGAGCGACGTGGAAGGCGTGCGCAACC
>JBEKUO010000060.1:0-18183 GCA_049514955.1 Bryobacteraceae bacterium
GACCTCGGTGACGATCGGCTTGCTGAAGGCGTGCGCGTCATCGAGCTGTTTGATGTAGGCTTCCGCGATCCGTTTCTGCTCGGCGTCTTTGTAGAAGATTGCCGAGCGGTATTGAGTGCCGGTATCCGGGCCCTGGCGGTTTTTCTGCGTCGGGTCGTGGGCCACCGCGAAGAAGATCTTCAGAAGCTGGCCGTATGTGATCTGGGCCGGGTCATAGGCGACTTCCACCGACTCGGCATGGCCTGTCCGGCCGGTGCTTACGATGTCGTAGTGGGCGGAGGCCGCATCGCCGCCGGCAAATCCGGAAAGCACCTTGTCGACACCGGTAAGCTGTTCGAAGACCGCCTCTACGCCCCAGAAGCAGCCGCCCGCAAACACCGCGGTGTCCTTGTGTTTTGCAGCCGTGCGATCCATATCGACGGCGGGGTCGGGCAACATCGCGGCCATGGCGCCGGCTCCCAAGCACACCACTGCCATACCGGCGGTGAATAGTTTTCTCGACACGATCATGCCCTCCGCTCTATATCTTAATGTTACGCCCTCACGCCGAAAACGGCAGCACCTCTTCGCGTTCCGGGTCGAACCGTATGCGCCGCTTCTCCTGGTAGCTCTGCACGGCCAACAGAACCGCTTGTGCCGCGCGATGTCCGATGTACACATCGGCATTCGGCTGTCTGCGCGAACGGCAGCACTCCAGAAAGTTGCGCACATGCGCCTCAGTGATATCGCCGGGAAAGAGCTGGATTATGGGCTGTGTGTTCTTCCCGGGCGGGCGGAACTCGTAACGGTTCCGATTGACGAGCAGGCGCCCGCCCGATCCCAGGAATTCGACCCGATATTCGGGGCCGTTGGGAACGGCGAGCGAAACGAAACTCGCGGTGAAACCGCCGGGATATTCGAAGAGCGCGCTGATGGTATCGGGCGCGGTGCGGCCATCACGGAAATCATAGTAAACTCCGCCAGCCGCGGCAGCCGAGAGCGGCGCGTCCTGGCCCATGAACATGTGGACTACGTCCCAGTCGCGGTATTTCAGCGGACCGAGGAAGCGCACCCAGTCGAGATTCGCGGGCTTCTGCACAGGTTCGGCCGGCAGGGGCCGGGCTTCGCCGCCGTGCCAGACGCAATCCACGTGGGAGATCTTGCCCAGCATGCCGGACTGCACGAATCGCTCGCGCGCCTCCAGATATACGGCGCCGGAGCGCTGCTGCATACCCACCTGGCACACGCGGCTGTTGACGCGCGCGGCGCGCACGATCTCCGGCCCTTCTTCCCGCAGACGGGTCAAGGGCTTCTCGACATACACATCCTTGCCGGCGTTGAGCGCGTCGATGGCGATGGCTTTGTGCCAGTGGTCCGGAGTAGCGATCAGAACGGCGTCCAGATCTTTCGCTTCGAGCAGCCGGCGGTGGTCGCCGAAGGGCTTGGCGCCCGGGGCTTGGGTGAGAGCTTTGTCGACGCGGTCGCCGTAGACATCGCACACCGCCTGCACCTCCACTGCTTCAGTTTTCTGAAAGATGGAAGCGACGTACAAGCCGCGCTCGCCGGCTCCAATGAGCCCGAGCTTGATGCGATCGTTCGCGCCCAGGACGCGGGCGTATGAGAGGGCCGTCAACGCGGCAGCTTGGATTCCTTCCCGGCGGGTGATCATGGCTGCATCTATGATAGCTGCCCCACCGGGCCGAAGGTGCGCCCAGAGGGTTCGCGGCTCACGCCGCGCACCACCGTGTCAATCCGGACTCTTATCATCGTCTGGGAGAAAAACGCTTCGTACAAAAGCAGCAACTGGAACTGCCGGAACTCGTCACGGCTTTGAATAGCCGCTTCCGCCAGTCGGTTCTGGATGAACCGCACCATCTAACCCGTGAGGGGGATTTTGCCGCGAAGTCCTGCACGTTACACTGGAGAAAAGCATGAACATCGATGAACGCCTCGAAAGACTCGCCGAACGCGACGAAGCCCTCAGTCATACCATGGAACTGCTACTCGCAGACGGCGAGAAGACCGCCGAGAAAATCCGGATTCTGGCCACCGTTGCGGACCAGAACGAAACGCGCGCCCAACGCAACGAAAACCGCATGGTTCAAATGATGGACGCCATAGGCAGCCGGGACGCACGCGCCGCGCAAATGAAGGACGCCATCGCCAGCCTTGCACGCACCGTCGAGCAGCACCAACGCCGCCTGGACAGCCCCGAACGCCAATGAAGCCAGACCCGCTTGTCTCGGGCGCCGACGATTAGTTCCCTTGCAGTCACTTGCGAAAGCGCCCACGAGTCCGCGAGACTATCCACATATCTGATTGCGGCCGCGTTACCTCGTGAAACGTCTATCAGGACATTGCTATCGATCAGAGACGGCATATGCGGCTTTGTGCAGGACCGGAATCAGCCGTGCAGTTCGCGGAGAAGCCAGTCGATGTATTCGACGCTTTCAGCCATTTCTTCAGATCCTTCCACATGCCGTCAAAGGGCGAATCGCCAATGGATCGCGGCCTCTTGGCGGGCGTTTCTACGGGTACGTACACCTCAACGATCGTTCCCTCTTTGATCGGCACGTCGTTAGAGCGAATCATCTCCATGAACCACTACTGTCCGGCTAACGCGATCCGCTCGATTGCAAACCCCTTTGTCTGCCGAGGTTGCGCGGGAATTTGGCTCGCCGCGATTTGAGCGGCGAATCGGCCAAACCAGCCCCAAAAACCGGCTCCGGGAGTTCACAAGGGCATACACCTTCGAAAACCTTCGAAGTACCACTCACATGGGCCGTTGGGAAGCTCGACCGCGCGGCTATTCGGTCTTGCACCGCATCTTTTTGAATCGGCCACTGAACTGATCGTTCTGCACAATCTGCATCCGGGCCGGTATCTTGAAGGGGTCCAGCCGCCCGCGGCAAAACTCGCGGACACGCTTCTTGAAGGCCGTAAAGTCTTCCGGTTCGCTGAGGTTGAAGTGGGCGACCACGATATTGCCGGTAATTGGATTGGGGGCCGAAGAGACAGTGACATCGCGCACGTTCGGGATCTCCATCAGCACGTTCTCGACCTCCGCGGGATATACCTTCTGGCCGCCCACGTTGATGATCTCGGTGGCCCGTCCGAGGAAGCGGACATACTCC
Organism: Bryobacteraceae bacterium; assembly: GCA_049514955.1. Lineage (GTDB taxonomy): Bacteria > Acidobacteriota > Terriglobia > Bryobacterales > Bryobacteraceae > Bog-159. Next base: position 3,114 of record JBEKUO010000060.1, read on the forward strand.
CCTTGCACTTCCACCAGGTCGCCGGTATTCAGCCAGCCTTCGGCGTCGAATGGAGAAGAGGCGTTCAAGTAACCCATCATGGCCGATTGGGCCTTGATCCACAGGGTGCCGTCCTTCACCTTCGTCTCGTATCCCTCCCCGCCGACGCGCACCCACAGCGAGTCGGAGCGCTCGCTCTTCGAGCGCAGAATGCCGACTTCGGAAAGTCCGTAGGTCTGCTGCAAGGTGACGTGGGGCAAGAGTTCGGATATTCTCTCCAGTGTGTGCTTCGGCATCATTTCGGTACCGTATGTGATGAGCTTCAGCGACGACAGATCGTAGTGGTTGTAAGCTTCCGAGAGCACCAAGAGGTTCAGGAAAGTCGGAGAGGTGGGAAGCAATTCTACCTTCTGTGCGGCGATGGTCGCGCAGACCACATGTGGATCGCGGCTCGGGCTGACCACCACAGTTCCGGCGTTGGAAAGCACGTGCAACAGCGTGTTGATGCCGCCGATGTGGTCGATCATAAGAAACGTCAGCGTCACCATTCCGCGCCGTGGCTTCTTAAACTTGTCGAGCAGGCGAGCGAAGTCGTGGAGCGCGGCCTTGCTCTTCCCGGTGGACCCAGAACTAAACAGTACCAGGCCGGGATGATCGCGCTGAACCAGTTCCCCAAACAATGGATGACTGGGGGTGACCGCACGCTTCTCCAGCATCGACTCGCCGTCCGCATCCGGGGGGAACGACCAGACCGCTTGCACTTCGGCGATATCCAGGAACTCGGCTTCCTGGGCGGCTGCCGCCGGTGAGAGCGGCACCACGATGACGCCGCGGTCCACCAGCGCCAGCAGGGCGGCGACGATCTGTGGCGAGTAATCGCCCCGAAGCGCGGCGATGGTACCTGCTTTCAAGCCGTGTTCGTCCAGTTGCGCGGAATATTGCCGGACATTTTCAATCAGCCACGAATAGGAAACCGGACGGTCTTCGTGAATCATGAAGAAGCGCTCCCGGTTCCTATCGAAGATCTCAAAAAGCCAGCCAAGATGGTGCACGGTCAGGCTCCTCCGAGGTAAATGATCTGTCCGGTAATGGCGCTGCTTTCGGGCCTGACGAAGAACTCCACTACATTGAAGACATCCTCCGGCGTGCCCTTGCGTTTAATCGCCATTCGCTCCACCAGTTGATCGATCTTCGCCGTGGGAACGCTGCGAATCAGATCGGTATCGATCGGAGAAGGGCCCACGGCGTTCACGGTGATGCCGAATCCTGCGAGCTCCCGAGCTAGCACTCGGGTCAGGGTCTCGACCGCGCCTTTGCTGGCGGCATAGAGCGCCTCTCCCTCCAGCCTCATAGGCACCGCGATGGAGGAGAAGTTGACGATGCGTCCCGCTTTGCGCCGCTGCATCAACTTCGCGCTTTCCCGGCACACCAGAAAGGTGCCTCGCACATTCACGCCGAGCACCCGGTCCACGGTGGCGCCGGGAACGAGTAGGGCGTGGTTCATAGACGCAATGCCGGCGTTGTTGATGGCGACATCGAGACGCCCGTAGCCAGACCGGATATGGCCCACCAGGTCGAGAACCGAACGCTCATTGCTGACATCGGCTCGGATATGTTCATAACCGTCCAACGTCCAGTCGGGTTCCCCACGGCTGCAACCGACCACGCGGTAGCCGCGTTCGACAAGCGATTGGGCAATAAATTTTCCCAATCCGGTCCGGCTGCCGGTGACTAGGGCGACGGGAGTTTGCGAAACCTCCGGCTTAGGCGACGTCACATTTTTCACTGAGCAACATCACGACGTACTCGGCGAGCGTTCCGATGTTTCGAAACGGGCTGCGCTTCTGCGACATGGCGCGGTCATCGGCGAGCAGAATGTCAGTTCTAACCGCGTCGTTGATCTGCTGCTCGACTTCCACTAGCAGGGAGACAAGCGCCGCGGAATCGAGCAGCGCGTTGGCCCCAAACAGCCGAGTTTCGGCGTTGACCTCGGGCGCGGGCTGCCCAGGCGGAAGAAATTGTTTGTAGATCTCGCAGATCAGGTCCGTGCATTCCTGTAATGAAAGTATCACGTGGGAATCCTCTGTTGGAGAGAAAGCGGCGTCGGGAGTAGACAGCAAGAGTTCGACGCATGCCAGTGCAGCGTCGCTTCCGGACTGAAAAACCGATATCCGAGCAATGCGCAGACATTCATGACGCGGGTATTAGCCGCGGCAATTTTCGCCGAGGCGCTACGAGCACCTAACGCGTGGGCGGCCCGAAGCGTTTCCGCGTACAGCGCAAAACCGGCGAAACCAATTTCGTTCTCGGGGTCGACCGCACCGAGGCGCAGGTCAGCATGTCCGTCGCAGATCACGACGTTCATGAATCCCAGCGCCGCATTCGGCCGGCCCAAGACCAGGACGTGGTCGTCCGGGTCCCCGCTTTCAAGGGCGTTCTTTACCCATTGCACGTAGCGCCGGTTTGCCAAGTCTCTGGGAAACCGCGGGTCGCCGTGATAACGGCCGAAGGCAAACGCCGATTGCGCGATGCGGAGAATCGCCTCGTGATCTTCGGGTTCGGCCGGTCGCATAGGGAACCGCTGCTTGGGAAGCGACTCCGGCTTCAATTGCTGGATTTGTGCCAGAATGCTGAAATCAACCGGAAGAAAACCCGCTGCTATCAGCATCGCCTGAGTGGCGGTGTCCGCTCCGCCCGCGCGACCCGAGACCAACTCCGATTTGGTTCGGCCGCAAAATGCATCCAACGCTTTGCGCAGCGCTACACTCGGGTTGGTGTCCGGAAAAGGATCTCCGGACAAGCTCAAATCGGCTACCGGAAACCCGAATATGGCCTCGTCCCAAGGAAGGCAGGCGATCTTCGCCCAATTCGGGTGGGTGTCGAGAAGCGGTTGATACTGAACGGAAAACACAATAGTTCGCCTTGAGCCACATGATAGCAAACGGGGGCCAGTGCTCTCTATCCGTACGTTTTTGAGTCAGTGCCTCCGTCGGCCGGTTTTCAGTCACAACTTTTTAAGCTCTTCGAATTGCATTCGGATTTGGACTGAACGTGGCTTTGCACCTTGCGCATGCCGACACAGCTCCGGCTCGGTAGGTCCCAACGGGGATCGGATTGTGAGTGGAGATACACCTCGTCGAAGTGCTCCCGTCGGGCCTGGTTGGCGGCCTTTTCCCCTACTCAGGTTCCGTTCTTCGCGAACGGCGCGGGGCCGCAAGGGCGGCTCATCGGCAGAGCGCACCCTTGACGGCAAACACTGCTCGCCACACTCGTGATCCAGGAAACCACAGCCTGCTGCCACGTCCAGTAAGTGTTACCCATGTGTCTAGATTGAGTGTGACTTATGCGGCCGGTTTGTGCAGTTCAACGACCAGGCCTTCGCAATCGCTGCGTAATACCCCACCCCGTCCCCTCTATTTGTGACAGATCCAAATTTGCGACAGATCGAGCCCTAAGTACTGGACTTGCCATTTGCGCATACTAAGCGTTTTCCCATATTTGCGAGATACTAGTATCAGCTTTTTTCTGGCCTAAATAGTCTGTAAATCTGTGTTGACAAATGTCTGTCATTCACCTACAGTCGGTGTTTCCGTCACGTCGCCCGGTCGTCCACCCAGCTAGTGGCAAAAGGGGCGGTAGCTTGTGTGTTTGTATCAAGCATGCCGAATGAGACTCATCCTTGGTATGCCCTGCAAGTAGCGTCGCACTGCGAAAGGTCGGTGTCGGCAGGGTTGGGCATTCGGGGCTACGACGGCTTTTTGCCCGCGTTCCGCAGCAGGCGCAGGTGGTCCGATCGTTATCGGGATGTCGATCTTCCCCTTTTTCCCGGTTATGTGTTTTGCCGGCTGGATGTGAGGAAGCGTCTACCCGTGCTCCTGATGCCGGGTGTGGTGCGCATCGTCGGCTCGGGAAAGACGCCGGTTCCCGTAGATGAGGATGAGATCGCCTCGCTACAGACTGTCGTTCGATCTGGGCTGCTGATGCAACCCTGGCCGTTTCTCAGGGTTGGGCAGATGGTTACGTTGGAAGAGGGCCCTCTGCGCAACGTCACCGGAATTCTAACCGAGATCGACGGTTCCGCGCGGTTGATCGTTTCCATCACCCTCCTACGGAGATCTCTGGCTGTGTCCGTCCCGCGGCATTCGATCCGGCCCGTCGATAAACCAGAATTTGCGGCCATTACGTGAAATAGTTCATCGGCTCCCAAACCGCGCTACTTGGCGAAGGGATTCTCTGGCACGCGCCGCCGCGATCCTGGAGAAAACTCCTTGCCGGTGACTGGAGCCTGCCAAAGCACGGCGGCATCATCCAAAACAAAACGACGAAATCAAGGAGATTGCCTTGTTCAAAACCAGAACGCGGATGATCAGTTTTCGACTCTCCGAGGAAGAATATGAGCGCGTCAGGGACATGTCCCTTATGGAAGACGCGCGAAGTGTCTCGGATTACGCCCGCTCCGCCTTGTGCAGGCTACACCAGGGGAATGGCATTTCCCCAGACTCAGAGGCACCCAGAGTGGACGGCTTGGAAGGGGCCGTGAAACAGCTCAGGGCCGATCTGCTACAACTTCGCCAACTGATCGAACACGTCCTGGGGCGAAGCCAGGGCGGCGCTGAGAGGTCCGATCTCACGCAGAAGATCAGCACGGCATGAGGACCACAGGAAGCGCTGCCTGTCGCCGGCAGAACAGGCTTTATCCTTCGTCAGGCTCCTGCTTGAGCGACCCGTTGTAAACCACCGAAAACAAGAACCCGGCGATGGCGCCGGTGAGGAAGCCGTAAACGAAGCCGATCGCGCTTCCAAAATAGCTGACCGCATAGCCGGGGTAAACGGTATTCAGGTGGCGAATGTGCTCCCCGACGCCACGCGATGCCGCAACCAGCGTGATGACGAACAGGGCCAGGCCCCACAGCACTCCCGATGCCAGAGCAAACCGCTTCGCGTTCAATTGCATGGATTACAGGCCTCCCGACCTGCGACACTTCGGGGGAATTATCTCGCGAGAGGAGAGCATGTGCAAGCAGGATCGCCGGCGGGCACTCCGGCGGACCCTGGCATGTGTTGTGTAATACAGCCGGCGGTCGGCCAAGCCGCCGATGGACAGCTCGGCCAGACCGCCGGATCGCCGAAGGAAGGAATAAATACAAAGTCCATTGAATGAATAACTTAGCTCCACTCTAAGAAGTGATTATTCCAGGTTCTGGGCTGCCGGTACTACAGTTCAACTTAGCCCATTGGTTAGTGCTCATAGGACTTCAGAACCGGCTGAAATTCGTTGACAAATGTTGTCAGGTCTCCTACATTTGAGTCTCGGCAGGTTGTTCGCCGGAATTGACAATCCCAGCTACTCGTGCGAAAGGGGCGGCAGCTTGCATCAAGCGTGTGGAGAAAATCTGACGATGTCAGGCCAGGTTGAGCGGTTTCCGTGGTATGCGTTGCGGGTGTTGTCAAACCACGAGAAGCCTGTTTCGGCTGCCTTGATGCAGCGGGACTACCCCGAGTTTCTGCCGATGTACCGTGCCCGGCGCCGCTGGTCCGATCGCTATCAGGATGTGGATGTCCCTCTTTTCCCCGGCTACGTCTTCTGCCGGCTCAACGTCAACAACCGCTTGCCCGTGCTCGTGATTCCCGGTGTGATGCACATCGTCGGTGTTGGCAAGGTGCCGGTTTCCGTAGACGAGCACGAGATCGCGTCGATCCAGGCGGTGGTCAGTTCTGGCATGCTGCTGCAACCTTGGCCTTTTCTGAAAGTGGGCCAGACGGTGCGGATCGAAGAGGGCCCGCTGCGCAATGTCCAGGGGATTCTGACCGAGTTCGACGGTTCGCAGAAGCTGATTCTTTCCATTACTCTCCTACAGAGGTCTCTGGCTGTCTCCATCCCGCGGCACGCGGTGCGGCCCGCTGAAGAAGCGGACGAGTGGAGAATGCTGGGATCTCTCGCCCAAGCCTGACGCGGCTTAACGCGTCCAAACGCCCCAAACACTCCCCCACTGCAAGGAGGTTTTCCTGTGTTTAAGACCAGATCGAGGATGGTGAGCTTTCGTCTGTCTGAAGACGAATACGAGCGCCTCAAAGACATGTCTCTAATGGAATGCGCGCGCAGCGTCTCGGAATTCGCCCGCGCCACCTTGTGCAAACTGCCGGCCGGTAACGGCGATGCCGTCGCCGCCACAGCTCCCCGCATGGACAGACTGGAGGGGGCCGTGCTTCAACTGCGGCTCGAGATGCACCAGCTTCGGCAACTGGTCGAGTCGACCCTCGATCGGGTTCCCGGGCGAAACGGCACAAGGGAACTCCAGGAGAGCAACCAATGAAACGCGAGGGGAGACGAATCGCCATACTCGCCGCGGCGCTTCTGGTGTTGGGCCTGGTCGCTATGGCGCAGCAGACGCCGGCCGCGAGTGGCCCTCCAGAGCAGACTCGCACGGTAGCTGCCGCGCCGCAACCGCCGGCCGGCACGGAGCTGACCGACCAAAGCCGTAAGACGTACCTGCTTGGTCCCGACGATGCCGTAACGATCCACGCCATGAACGCCCCCGATCTCAGCGACAAGCCGTTCCGCGTGGATGCGGACGGCGAGCTCAAGCTGCCGATGGTGGGGCGGATCCACGCCGGGGGCTTGACGGCTGAGCAATTGGAGGCCGAGATCGCCAAGCGGCTGAAGGTGTACCTGGTGGACCCGGAAGTCACCGTGAGCCTCACCGAATTCAAGAGCCAGCCGGTGTCCATCCTGGGGGAAGTCACCACTCCGGGCGTGCATCAGCTTGAGGGGCAGAAGACGCTGCTAGAAATCCTGGCCGTGGCTGGAGGGCTCCGGCCGGATGCCGGCACGACGATCAAAATCACCCGGCGGCTCGAATATGGGCGCATCCCGGTGCCGGACGCCGTGGATGATCCCTCGCATCAGTTCAGTATCGCGGAGATCAACCTGAAAGCCGTAATGGAAGCCAAGAGCCCGGAATACAACATCCTCATCCGCCCCCACGACGTGCTTTCCGTTCCACGAGCCCAACAGGTCTACGTGCTTGGCGAGGTTAACAAAGTAGGCCCGCTCCCCCTCAACGAGGGGCAGTCGATTTCGGTGCTGGAGGCTGTTTCTTCGTCCGGCGGGATGTTGCGCACCGCAGCCGCCAGCCATGCCCGGATTCTGCGCCCGGTCCCCGGACAACTGAACCGCACCGAGCTGGCCGTGGATGTCTCCAAGATCATGGCCGGAAAATCCGAAGACATACGCCTGTTGGCCGGCGATATATTCGTGATCCCGGGCAGTACGGGCAAACATGCGGTGGCGCGCGCACTGGAGGCGGCTGTGCAGGCTGGCACATTAGTCGCCGTTCACTACTAGGAGTTCACAGTGATGGAAGATTTTCCGCAGATATCGAACGGCACGGGCCGGGAACTGGCCCGCGTTACGCCGCGCGCGGACATTGCCGTCCCGGCGCCCATCGGCTCGGACACAGTCCGCGGGGGCGTCAAACGCGAATACGCCGGTGTGCTCGAATACTGGCAGATGGTACGGCGCCATAAAGTCGCCGTCTTCGTGGTCTCCATGCTGGGCGCCGTCGCGGGCTTCCTATACACGCTTCCCCAGCCTCGCATCTATCAGGCGCACACCACCATCGAAGTGCAGGGGCTCAACGAGGACTTTCTGGGCTTGCACAATGTCAGTCCGACCGTCAGCCCCACCAGCAACTACTATCCGGACTTCGACATCCAGACGCAGGTCAAGATCATGCAGAGCGAATCGCTGGCCAATAGTGTGGTGGCGGATCTGGAGAAGGGCAAACCGCCTGAGAACATGCGTCCGCCCGATCGCCTGGCCGCCTGGAAAAAGGCCTTGAAAATCGACCCTCCGAGTCAGTATGAGCTCTGGAAACTGGCGATCGGCACCGCGGCCGGAAGCGTGCGCGTGCGCGCCTCGGGAACCAACCGGATCGTTGAAATCACTTGCGACTCGACACAGCCCCAGGTGGCCGCGTCTTTCGCCAACACTCTGACCAAGGAGTTCATCGAACAGAATCTGGAGGCCCGCTGGAAAAGCACCGAGTATACCGGCGAGTGGCTGACCCGGCAGCTTCAGGACATCAAAATAAAACTGGAAAAAGCGGACGAAGAGCTCAACTCCTACGCCCGATCCTCCGGCCTGACCTTCACCGACGAAAAGACCAGCGTGGAAGAGGACAAGCTCCGGTCCCTGCAAAAGGACCTGTTGCAGGCCCAGTCCGACCGCGTCTCCAAGGAATCCAAATACGAGATGGCGGCCAGCAGCCCGCCCGAAGCGCTGCCGGACGTGCTCGACGATTCCAGCCTGCGCGATGACGAGACCAACCTGACCGAGCTGCGCAGGAAATTCGCCGAACTCCGCATCGCCCTCACCCCCCAGAACCCCGAAGTCCGGCGCGTGCAGGCGCAAATCACCTTGATGGAAGCCACCGTCCAACAGGAGCGGGCCAATATTCTGACCCGCATCAAGAACGAGTACGCCGCCGCGCAGCACCGTGAAAAGCTCATGATGGCCTCCTACCTGGCGGAGGTGAAACTGGTCGCGGATCAGTCGGAAAAGACCATGCACTATGGCATCCTGAAGCGCGAAGTGGACTCCACCCGCTCGTTGTACGAGACGATGCTGCAGCGCATGAAGGAGGCCAGCGTGGCGTCCGCCCTGCGCGCCAGTAATATCCGCGTGGTGGATCCCGCCGAGCCGCCGTCGATTCCGTATAAACCGAACGTTGTTCGCTACATCGTCATGGGCCTGCTGGTCGGGATCTGTCTGGGCGTCAGCCTGGTTGTGCTGCGGGAGCGCGCCGACCGCACCTTGCACGACCCCGGAGACATCGCGTATTACCTGCATCTTCCGGAGTTGGGTGTGGTCCCCACGGCCAACATCGAACTGACCCAGCGGGGCTTCAAGGCTTCCCGTCCCCCGCACGCCCGCGGGGCGGTGCTCGAAATAAACGGCCAGTCGGCCCACGAGGAGGCCCTGGACGACCGCGTGGAATTGGTCACCTGGATGCGCAAGAAATCGCTGATCTCGGAGTCCTTCCGCACCACCCTGACGTCGATCCTGTTCTCCTCCCACAACGGAGACCGGCCTAGAATCCTGGTCCTGACCAGCGCCAGTCCCAAGGAAGGCAAGACCACGGTAGTCTGCAACCTGGGCATTGCGCTGGCCGAGATCAATCACAAGGTGCTGATCGTGGATGCCGACCTGCGCAGGCCCAGAATGCACAGTGTCTTCGGCGTGAAGAACGATAACAATGGCCTCAGCGAGCTTCTCCTGAAACAGGAGCCGATGGATGAAGCGGGCTTGCACGCGGCTGTCCGGGCGACGCTGATTCCTAACCTGTACGTCCTGCCGGCCGGCCAGTCCCGCTTCAACGCGGCCAGTCTGCTGCACTCGGAGCGCTTGCCGGAGTTGCTGCGCGGCTTGCGGGGACAGTTCGACACCATCCTGATCGACACGCCTCCCATGGTCAACATTCCCGATGCGCGCGTGCTGGCCCGGCTGGCCGACGGCGTGATTCTGATTCTGCGCTCCGCCCAGACCACGCGCGATGCCGCCCTCCTCGCCAAACAGCGCTTTCTCGACGATGGCATTCCGGTGATGGGGACCATCCTGAACAACTGGAACCCCAACACTCCAGGCTACGGCTACTACCGGAATTACTACGAGGGTTACTATCACTACTACGGCGACGGGAACGGTAACGGCAGCAGCCGTGGAAACGGTAAACACGGTGGCGGCGCGAGCGCGAACGGCAAGAACGGCGCCGTTCACGTGGAAGCCGACTGACACCCCCACTTCCAGCCATGTGCGGCATAGCGGGAATCTTTCGAAGCCGGAGCGATACGACTCCTGCCGACCGGTCGGCAGTGGAGCGCATGTCGGCTGCCGAAAAGCATCGCGGGCCGGATGATTTTGGCTTGCTCCAGGACGCCCGGGTAGTGCTCGGCCACCGGCGGCTTTCCATCATCGATCTCTCCCCTACCGGGCACCAGCCCATGTCGAATGAGGACGGCACGGTTTGGGTGACGTACAACGGAGAGATTTACAATTATCCGGAACTGGCTGCGGAGCTTCGCCAGCATCGTTTCCGGTCGCACTCCGACACCGAGGTGTTGATTCACGGCTACGAAGAGTGGGGCATCGCCGGGCTTCTCGAAAGGCTCCGTGGAATGTTCGCCTTCGCCATTTACGACTCCCGCTCCGCCGAACCGCGCTGTCTGCTGGCGCGCGACCGACTGGGAATCAAACCGTTGTACTATACGGCGCTTCGGGAGTCGCTCGCGTTCGCTTCCGAGGTAAAGGCGCTGGTCGGATCTGGCTTGGTACCGAATCAGAAAAACCCTGAAGCCATCACCGGCTTGCTCTTATTGGGCTCGGTGCCGGCCCCCGCGACTGGAATCCGGGGCGTGCGCTGCTTGATGCCGGGCCATTACCTGGTCGCCGGCCCGAGTGGCGTTGCGGTTCACAAATACTGGGACCTGGAACCCTCCGGATGTGGGGACCAAGCCGAGCTTAAAGAAACCCTCGAGGACGCCGTCAAGCGGCACCTGGTCAGCGACGTGCCCCTGGGTGTGTTCCTGAGCGGCGGAGTGGATTCGGCGGCGCTGGTGGCCCTGGCCAGCCGGTCGAAATTCTCGCTGGCCACCCTCACCGTGGTGTTTGACGAGACCGAGTTCAGCGAAGCCACCGAGGCGCGATGCATCGCCCAGAGCTTTGGCGCCGACCACCGGGAGGTGCGCGTCACCAGCCAGCACTTCATCGATGAAGTGCCCAACGTGCTGCGGGTGATGGACCAGCCCACCAACGACGGTGTGAACACTTACTTCGTCTCGCGCGCCGCCCGCCAGGCCGGCCTGACTGTGGTGCTCTCCGGGTTGGGCGGCGATGAAGTCTTCGGAGGATACAAGCACTATCGTTGGCTGGCGCGGTACGGCAATTCGATCCGGCGCTTCTCCGCTCTGCCCGCCGTTCTCCGCAAGGCCATGCTGGGGACGGCGGTCCGCTATGGGCGGGTGCGCGGGCGGGAAAACTGGATGCGCCTGTCAAGCCTGGAAGACCGCGTCAGCGATGAGGGGCTGTATCTGGCGCTGCGCGGATTCTTCGCCGCGCGCCAGGTCCGCGCCCTGCTGGACGTGGATGAGCGCGAAGTGCGCATGGTCGCCGAAGAGTACCTGGGCGCCTTCCGCCCCCCCGCTGCCCATGGAATCGCGAGCGGCCCGGTTTTCCGCCACCTGGAGATGCAGCGCTACCTGCACGATCAGCTCCTGCGGGATACCGATGTGTTCTCGATGGCACATTCGATCGAAGTTCGTGTGCCGTTCCTGGATCACAAAGTAGTAGAATGTGTGGCAAGAGCGCCGCAACCTGAAGTGAATCGCCAGAATCGTCATGGCAATAAGCCATTGCTGACCGAAGCGGTCGGCGAGCCGGCGGTGTGTGAGGCCGCCCGGCGGACGAAGCGCGGATTCGCGTTTCCGTTCGGCAAATGGATGAGAATGCACAGCCACGAACTGCGTGAGATGGCCTTGGCCGGCGGGTATCTGAATCGCCGGACGATCGGGCAGTTGTGGAATGAATTCGACAGTGGGAGATTGCACTGGTCGCGCGCCTGGATGCTGGCGGTGATCGGGGCGGGGAAGTAGATGGGTTCGATTGCCGATCCGCGCAGGCGCCCAGCAGTCCGTAAGGATGCCTGTGCGTCTGCCGTGCGAGCGCCGCGGCGCGCTCCCGGCAGAGTTTGTTTTTTTCTATCGCTGGATGAATTGCGGGCAGCCTCGATGCTTCTCGCGATGAACGCGCGTTGTTATTACGGGACGCCACGCTGTTCGTCCGGTTTGCCGCAGGGTTGTTGATTGGGGAGTTCAGGTGGGGAGGACACTTGAGTGCAAACAATTCGAAAACTGGGTTCTAAGAAAGAAAGCTTCGCTGTACTCGGAGGGATGTTTCCCGCGGCGCGGGCCAAGGTGGGAACGCGGCCTGCGAGCGTAATCCAAGTTGTCGCCGCGTGTGCGCTGTTCCTGGGACTCTTTGTGCCCACCGGCATCGCGCAGGATTGTTCGGGTCTCCCGACTTCGTTCACCGGGAACCAGTTTCCTACCGGCAACTTCTTCAGCAATTTCTATAATCCCTGCTACACGATCAATCTCGGGACGGGCTATGGCAGCGTGGAATATGGCGATCTGAATGCCGTGTATTACCAGATGTTCTATAAGGTCGACCCGCGCTATCAGTTGATCCTGGTGGGAACCTTCCCGAATACCCGATACTTCTCGATTGCGCTCAACGATGACCACAAGGCATTGTCTCAATCCATTTTGGACACGGACATCGTGCCGCTGACTTCCCATTTCATGAATCCGTATCTGCCCGGGGTTTCCTACGTCGAAGGGCAGCAGTATTCCGTACCCATCGATTTTGGAGGCACTCCCGGCAACCAGCAAACCGGTTGCATGATGAACGGATACAACGTGAGCGTGAACGGCCTGGATGCCACCCAGCGGCACCCGGGGATGGATTGGAACAGCAACGCCGGTTTCTTCCAGCAGTTTCCAACCTTCATGCACCACGTAGTCGATACCCCGCAGCATACCAATCCAAACACCGCGGGAATGGTGATGGTGCGGGCATATTTAGACGATAGCCCGCTGAACTCCGACGCCAGCCCGCAGATTATTGTGCGTGACGTTGCCTCGGGGTGCGCCTATCCGGCGGCTTATGTTTTAAGCACGCTTAAGATCGTGTCGGATACCAACCAGACGGGCGCTCCGTGGCTGAGTCCGGAACAGTCTCAAGCCCATAACAAGTACGAGACCAATTACCTGCCGAAACTCTGCGATGCGGATCCGGCCTGGCCGAATGTACTGCGTTGGACGCGGGCGCCGGACTACGTGCCTATCACGAATCCGAATGCTTCCTACATCCTCGCACCCGTGCCGTCCGGCCTGCCTGCGCAGCTTGCCGCGGCGGCGGAAGTCATGCGGATTCGTATGCGAATCCCCAGTACGCCGCCCACACCGTGCACCAATGGCTGTTCGCGATCCGGAAACGAGCAAATGCGATACATGAGCCTGTCGTTCATCGTTCCCGGCGGAAAAACTATCGCAAGCCTTGCGGATACAGCCTTCACGAGAGATACCAGCGGCTACGCCACGCTGATTGTCGGTACCGGCGCGGCTATTCCCAAGTGGATCACTCCGGCTAACGGTTATACGTACCTCGACCTGACTACGCTAAAGGGGTATCAGCAGTTGAGTTTGCTCGATCTGCGGAACATCATACCCGGCAGCGGATTCCACTGTGCCGGTCAGTTTGTCCCCTATCGCACCTCGGTGGACACCCCCAGCGGCAGCCTGCTGGGCGAGTACACACCGGTAGTCGACTATCCGGCAGCCGCCAGCCTGCCCAAAAAAGCGGCGGCGCTCGAAACGGCCAGCGCTTGCGGAAGTTTTCCGGACGGTCTGGCTGGGGCCCGCCCGAAGTGCGGAGTTTTTCCGGCGCCCGCGCCCTCGATCACTGGCGTAGTCACCGAATGCTCTGCGCCCGGCTGCAACCAGTTTGCCGCCCAGCCGAATCCGCCGGTCACCATCCTCGGCGAGGGTTTCGGCACTTTCCCGCTGGGAGCCCCGTTCACGGGAACCTCGAAATTCCTGGCGCTCCGGGATACCACCCAACACTGGAGCGCCGGCTACACCGGGGACGCCTGCAGCGTTTCCATCAGCGAGTGGGACGGCGGCGACATTCAGTTGGTGGCCAATGTCGATCAGAACGGCGTGTGCCTGCTTAAGTCCGGTGACAAAGTCAGGGTCGAGGTCTGGAATCCGCAGACCATGCTCGATGCTACGTTCGAAGTCACGGCCCAGTAGATCGATGGCCGTCGGTATGTTTCGCGGATGGTTGTTAGTACCGGAATGCGCTAAATGTGCATGAACTCAGTACCTTTGTACCTGCGCACAATTGAGCGGTTGTGAAATAATGATGTTTGAGTTTCCACCTTGCGCCGGGCGCGCGGATGCCATCCGCGATCGGGGCGGGGAAGTAGACAATGGCAACCGCTGTCAGTACGGCTTACATGCCGCAGTCAGCTCCGCCGTTGGCCTCGCGCCGCCGGAGTGCCTCCAGGATCCCGTCGCTAGATGGGTTGCGCGGCGTCTCGATTCTACTGGTGATGCTCGCGCATTTGAACGCGACCCCGCATTTTCCGTCCCTTCATCCTTGGTTTTTCGATCACGGCGCACTCGGCGTCCAGGTTTTCTTTGTCATCTCGGGATTCCTCATTACATCGCTGCTGCTGGAAGAAGAGCGCGGAACCGGCAGGATCAGCCTGAAACTGTTCTATATCCGGCGAATTCTGCGAATCTTCCCGGCGTTTTATGCATTCTTCTTCGCGACCGTCCTCGCTTGTCAATTGGGGATTCTGGTGCTGCCGAAGTACAACCTACTTTACGCCATCACCTACACGATGAACTACGTCGGGAAAGGCGCATGGTGGACCGGTCATCTCTGGTCGCTCTCCGTGGAGGAGCAATTCTACTTGCTTTGGCCCGCCCTAATCTGCCTGATCGGCGCCAGATCCGCGGTTTGGGCCGCCGCCTCGGTGGCGATTGGCGCTCCCCTGGCTGTCAGCGCTATGTACTTTCTGCATTTGCCGTCGGCCGAACAGGTTGCGCTGGGGTTTCCATTCGTGATGGATTCCATTGCGGCAGGCTGCGTACTCGCCAGCGTGCTGCCGCTTTTGAAAAGTCGCGCTTGGTTCCTCAAAGCCACGCGCAGCCGTTTGGGTTTAGCGGTACCACTGGCGATCGTGCTGGTCGACTGTCTACGGCCCCATTCGAGATTCTTTTGGCTCTTAGGAGAGCCCGTTTTGAACCTTGGTATTGTCTATTGCGTCGCCCGATTTACAACCTACCAGTCGGACTGGGCGGGACGGTTTCTCAATTGCAGAGCGATGGTTTTTCTGGGCGGTTTGAGTTATTCACTGTACCTCTGGCAGCAGCCCTTCCTGAACCGCTACATACCTGCTCTATGGACGTCTTTCCCACTGAATTGTTGCTTTGCTTTTACCCTTGCCATTGTGTCGTATTTCGC